>JBPYFE010000030.1:0-8793 GCA_051986525.1 Gaiellaceae bacterium | reverse complement strand
GCGAGCCCCCGACCTGGTGGGTCGGGGGCTACAGGTTCCGGCTGTCGGTCAGCAGTCCCGAACGTAGTCGCCGTTGTAGAAGTCGAAGTGCCACGGAGCCGAGGCCAGGTTGTCGATCACGTACCCGGGCTGGGCCGTGTAGCCGATCCAGAACTGAGGGGCCGTCGCGTCCGCGCCGTCGAGGCCGCCCGTGACCGTCACGTCATGGGTGATCGGCGTGTCCTGCGAGTAGCCGTTCACGCCGTACAGGAACGTGTTGATTCCCGGCGTGTACGGAACCGTGACCGAGCACGAGCCGGCGTCCAGGCCGAACATCGGCACCGAGACCGCCTTGATGGAGGCCGGTTTCGCCTTCAGCATGCCGCCCTGCGCGGCGTAGGAAACACAGTCGCCGGTGTTGTTGAAGTCCGAGCCGTCCTGGCGGACGAGGTTCTGCCAGCCGCCCTGCTGACACGCCTTCGCGTTGTCGGAGTTGCCGCCGCCGGCGAATGCCACTGGCACGATCAGCGCCGCCGACACGGCCGCAAGCAGCAGCCCGAAGATGACCTTCTTCATGGAGGGGCCTTCCCTTTCTGTTGAGATGTGGTGCGACGAGTTCGGAAGCCCGGGAGTCCTTCGGCGTCACCGCCGGGTCTGCACGCGGCCTTCTGATGGGAAGGTACAAGCGTCCCCGCCGCGCGTCACTGACACGAAGGTGTCAGTTCGCTTGCCTGGTCAGGCGATGCCTAGCCGGACATTTTTCCGGACACGGCCGGGGGCGTTGCCTCGGCGGAAACGAAAAACCCCGCCTGAGCGGGGCTTTCTGAGGTGGGCGGTACTGGGCTCGAACCAGTGACCCCCAGCTTGTCGAGCTGGTGCTCTCCCAACTGAGCTAACCGCCCTGGTTCGGCGCAGTTTAGCCGAGCGATCGAGTGATTCCACCACGGCGCGCGGCCTCGATCGCTCACGAAACGTTTGCAACGAATAACAGAACGCTTGCAACGAACTCCACGAAGCCTCACAAGTCCGCCATAGGGTCGGTCCCGACGGCAGGCACAAAGGACCGGGGTCGAGGAGGATGCTATGAGCAGGTACTTCCGGCTGCCGAGCCCCGCGCTCGTCGTTGCTTCGGCGGCCCTCTTCGTAGCCCTGACGGGCGGGGCGGCGGCTGAATCCGTCATCGCGAGCGGACATGCGACGACGAGCACGTCGCTCGCTCGTCGGGTGACGGCGCTCGAGACGAAGGTGAAGCGACTGCAGAGCCAGCAGTCGGCGACGCAGGCCGTCGTCGGACTGTCGATGCTCCTGACGGCCTGCGGCGCCGTCACGACGGCGGACGCATTGCAGGGCACGTGGCAGACGATCGACCAGTTGTCGGCGGCGACGCAGGCCGGCAAGACGTACTTCGGGCCGCAGACGCCGATCGACGACACGTTCGCCGGCCAGCACGCGTGCACGGTCCTGAAGGTCGGCCGCTCGCACGCTGTCCCGCCGACGATCAACTGGTTCAACCTCCTGCTGCGGCCGTTCCGATGAGCTCCCCTGCGCGAGTCAGGCCGATGCCGGTCGTCGCGATCTGGACGGGCGTCTGCGTGCTGCTCGCGATCGTCGGCTTCGCCACGCTCGTCTCGCAGCCGAGCGGAAACGGGGACGTGCTCGGTGCGGTCGGCTCACCGGGGCTGACGAACGGCGACGTCGCGGCAATCGCGTTCGTTCTCTGGCTCGCGGGCGTCGCGCTCGTGGGCGTCGTCGTCGCCGCGCGGCGGCTGTCGCGGAAGACGGCCGGGACTTCGTACCGACCAACTCCGAAGGGAGGAAGTTGAAGTGAGGAAGACGCTCTTCATCGGGCTAGCCGTGGTTGCCGCGCTCTGCGCGGCCGGCGCGGCCTATTCGTCGGGCGTTCTCGGCGGCGGCCCTGCTCAGATCCGCATCTACGGCGGCGGGCAGGTGGCGACGCCGACCGCGTTCCCGCGGACGATCAGCCTCGACGCAAACGCGAGTCCGCAGGGGCGAGGCGCGTACGGGACGCTTCGCTACGCCGGGGTGGCTCCCGGCTGGCGCGGCGACGTCACCTGCGTCACGGTCGACGGAAGCAATGCGCTTGTCGGTGGGTTCGTGCAGGAGCCGACTGCCTTCGCCGGCAGCGACTTCCTGTACGCGGTCTCGGACAACGGCGCTGCGGGCTCCAACGCCGACCGCGCCGGATTCCTCGACCTCAGTCCGGAGCTCGACACCCCGGCGTACCCAGGGCTGCCGGCGGACTTCCCGCGGACGTGCCCCGGCACGATCGACCTGAACGTGTTCGGCTCGTTCCCGCTCGCGGGGGACGTGTCGATCGAGACGCCTTAGCGGCGCGCACGGTCGAGCGGGCGGGGAGGCGTCCGCTCGGCCTCACTTGAAGATGTTCACGGCGCGGGCTGCGACGAGCAGGATCGTGACGGCGGAGACCGCGGACTCGGCGAGCATCAGGGCCTTCGCCCAGCGGCTGAGCGGCATCGCGTCGGTCGGGCTGAACGCGATCGAGTTCGTGAACGAGACGTAGACGTAGTCGAGCAGCCGCGGCTGCCAGCCCGGCGGCACGAGCTGCGGGTTCTCCATCTGCGGGAACTGGAAGTCCGGCGGCGGCGGATCGGGCTGGAGCCGCCGGACCGGGCCGCCGCGGTCGAAGGCCCAGTACCAGAGGCCGAACGCGATCACGTTCGTGCCCCAGACGGTCACGGCCTTCAGGAGCAGCTGCGCGCCGCTCTTCTCCTGCCCGTGCAGGAGCGACGCGAGCACCGCCAGCAGAAGCAGAACGTTCGAGAGGCTGACGAGCGCGAGCAGCACGATCGCGAGGGTCCGCCGAAGCCCGAGCTGCTCGAGGCGCCTTCTCGGCAGGTGCCAGGTGAGCGCGACCACGAGGCCGAGCTCGGGCACGACGGGAACCAGCCAGACCCACCACTCGAAGTGCCAGAGCTTCCAGCTCTGCGTCCGGCTGACGATCGCGAGGACGAGCTGCAGCCCGATGATGACCGCGACCGCCGGCGCCGCCTCGAGCTCGGATTCGCGCTGCTCTTCGGAGAACGCGTCGCGCACCGCCTGGATTCTGACCCGCGGCGGTGTCGGCGGCGCTTTCTAGCGGCGGGCTAGCTCTTGCGCGCGGCGGCCTTGCCGCCCTTGCGGCCCGCGGCCTTCTTCTGGGCCGTCGTGCCGCCCTGGCTCGAGTTCGAGCGCGAGGAGCCGGAGCCCGACTTCTTGCCCCCGCGGCTCGACGCGCCCGGGGAGTTGGCGATCTTCGCCGCGCGTTCCTTGGACATGCCCTTGTCCTTGAGCTTCTCGTACTGCTTCTCGTTCTTCACGTTCGCGCGCTTGTTCGGCACGGATACCTCCCGTCGTCGTTGTACGTCCGGTGTTTCCGGAAGACGGGAGCCGAAAACGGGCTACGCGGCGGCGAAGACCGGCTGCGGCGCGTAGATCGCGATCAGCGCGTTCGAGAGGTCGTGCTGGCGGCCGACGATCTCGCGGCGGTTCTGCTCGAGCGCCGACGCTTCGGCCCCTTCGCTGCGCAGGCGCTGGCGCTCGGCGACGAGGCTCGCGAGCTCACGTTCGAGGATGTCGATGCGCGGATCTTTCGGCATGGCGTCAAATATGACGTCAACTACGCGAATCTTCTTTTTCGCTGCCGTAAAAAGTGTGTGAAGAAAGCGAGGCCGGCGGACCAGGGCCGCCGGCCTCTGGGAGCGGCTCAGCGCCGCTACTTGGAGATCTCTTCGACGAGCTCGCCCGTCTGCGAGTCGCCGCCGGCGCGGGCGACGTCGGCCTGGGCGACGATGCCGACGAGGCGGCCGTCCTCCTCGACCACCGGCAGGCGCCGCACCTGGTGCTGCGCCATCAGCCGGAGGGCCTCGTCGAGATCCTGCTGCGGATCCACCGTGACGAGGTCGGTCGAGGCGATCTCCCGAACCTGAATCGAGCTCGGATCCTTCTGTTCCGCGATCACGCGGATCGCGATGTCGCGATCGGTGACGGTGCCGAGCAGGCGCTCGCCCTCGACGACCGGCACGAGGCCGACGTCCTCGTCGCGCATGATCTTCGCGGCTTCGACCACGGGCTGATCGGACTCGATCGAGCGTGGGTTGGAGCTCATGAGCTCGCGAACGCTCTTCGCCATCTTGTCTCTCTCCTCCCGTTTCGTTTCTTGCTTTGAACACATAACGCGTACCCGCGCGTCCCAGGACCGAAACGGCGAGAATGGGCCGATGGAGCAAGGGTTCGCAGAGCGCATCGCCGAGCTTGCGCTCTCGTTCCCGCAGGCCTACGAGGACCGGCCCTGGGGCGACTTCCCCGTCTTCAAGGTGCCGCCGAACAAGGTCTTCTGCTTTCTCGGTACGGACGAGGACGCGGCCCGCGCCACCCTGAAGATGACCCCGGAGGAGCGCGACGTCGCGCTGCTGCTGCCGTTCGTCAGCGTCGCGCGCTACGTCGGCCGCTACGGCTGGATCACGGCGGCGGTCACCGACGAGGAGAGCCTCGAGGCCACGCTCGAGTGGCTGCGCGAGAGCTACTGGCTCAAGGCGCCGGCGAAGCTTCGGGACGCGGCGTTCTCGTGAGCGCCGCCGCGGAGGCCAAGGCCGCACCCGAGAGGCAGGCGCCGCGCTTCGGCCTCGTCTTCGGCGCGCTGCTGCTCGTCCTCTTCGTCGCGGCGCTCGACCAGACGATCGTCTCGACGGCGTTGCCGACGATCGTCGGCGACCTCGGCGGCCTCCAGCACCTGTCGTGGGTGGTGACGGCATACCTGCTCGCCTCGACGATCGTCGCGCCGCTCTACGGGAAGCTCGGCGACCTCTACGGCCGCAAGCGCCTGCTCCAGGCGGCGCTCGTGATCTTCCTGATCGGCTCGGCGCTCTGCGGCGCGGCGCAGACGATGTACCAGCTGATCGCCTTCCGCGCGATCCAGGGCCTCGGCGGCGGCGGCCTGATCGTGCTGGTGATCGCGTCCGTCGGCGACCTCGTCCCGCCGCGCGAGCGCGGCCGCTACCAGGGCTACTTCGGCGGCGTCTTCGGGGTCGCGACGGTCGTCGGGCCGCTGCTGGGAGGCTTCTTCGTCGACAACCTCTCCTGGCGCTGGATCTTCTACGTCAACCTGCCGGTCGGCGTGCTCGCGTTCGTCGTGCTCGCGATCGCGTTCCAGACGCAGCAGACCACGAAGCGCCACCGGATCGACTACGTCGGCACCGTCGTCCTCGGCGCCGCCCTCTCCGCGATCGTGCTCTACACGAGCCTCGGCGGGACGACGTACGGATGGGGCTCGCCGCAGCTGCTCGCCGTGCTCGCGATCGGGATCGTCCTGCTCGCCGTGTTCCCCTACGTCGAACGCCGGGCTGCCGAGCCGATCCTGCCGCTCGAGCTGTTCGAGAACCGGACGTTCGCCGTCACCAGCGCGATCGGTTTTATCGTCGGCTTCGCGCTCTTCGGCGCGGTCACGTTCGTGCCGCTCTACCTCCAGGTGATCAAGGGCCACAGCCCGACCGAGTCCGGCTTGCTGATCACGCCGATGATGGCCGGCCTGCTCGTGACCTCGATCGTGAGCGGGAACCTGATCTCGCGCTACGGGCACTACCGGCCGTTCCCGATCGTCGGCACCGCGCTCGCGGCGGCCGGCCTCTTCCTGCTCTCGCGGCTCGGCGTGCACACGTCGACCTGGACGGGGGCTGCGTACCTGGTCGTGCTGGGCCTCGGCCTCGGGATGGTGATGCAGGTTCTCGTCCTCGCGGCGCAGAACGCCGTGCCGTACCGGCTGCTCGGCGTCGCGACCTCGGGGTCGACGCTGTTCCGGCAGATCGGCGGATCGGTCGGCGTCGCGGCCTTCGGCGCGATCTTCACGAACCAGCTGCGCAGGGAGCTCGCGTCGCGGCTGCCGGCCGGTGCGCACATCCCCGCAGCGGCGAATCCGGCCGTCGTCAAGCACCTGCCCGCGGCGGTGCACGGTCCGTACGTGTCCGCGTTCGCGGCGGCGCTGCATCCGGTCTTCCTCGCCGCCGGCGGGATCATGCTGCTCGCCTTCGCGCTGACCTGGCTGCTGCCGGACGTTCCACTGCGCGACACGGCCGCGGCCGAGGGCGTGGGCGAGAGCTTCGCCGCGCCGCGCGACGACAGCTCGGAGCGGGAGCTCGAGCGGATCGCCAGCTCGCTCTGCCAGGGCAAGACGCGAACGCGGATCTACCGGCAGATGATCGCCCGCGCCGGTCTCGAGCTGACCCCGGCGGAGACCTGGCTGCTCGGAAGGCTGCGCGACCGGACGCCGGCGACCGTGCCGGAGCTCGCGAGCGACCTCGACGTGCCGGCCGAGCGCGTCGCCGCGCTCGCGCGCGAGCTCGAGGGACGCGGGCTCGTCCGTGACGGCGTCGGCCCGATCGACCTCACGGCCGACGGGCGGACTGCGCTCGCCGACCTGGTCGAGGCCGGCCGGGCCGAGCTGACGGCGCTGGTCGAGAACTGGCAGCGTCCCGACGGCCACGAGCTGGCACCCGTTCTCCGCCGGCTCGCCGCCTCGCTCGTCGCCGACATCCCGGAGGACGAGCCGAGCGGCTAGTCCGCTTCGGGGTCGTCGCCCGCGTCCGTGTCCCTCGCCTCGGGATCCGGCACCGGCGACTCTTCGAGCTCGTCGTTGCGGTCGTCGTCGCGTCCGCGAATATCCTGATCTGACATGAAGGTCGTCCTTCCCGACTCGTCCGAACTCGAACTTCCCGACGGCGCAACGGGCCGCGACGCCGCGGCCGCGATCGGGCCGAAGCTGGCCGAGCAGGCCGTGCTCGTCCGCACGAACGGCCGTGTCCAGGACCTGCGGCTGCCGCTCGAGGACGGCCAGCAGATCCAGATCCTGACCACGCGCGACACGCAGGATCCCGACGCGCTCTACGTGCTCCGCCACTCGACGGCGCACCTGCTCGCCGAGGCCGTCCGCCGGCTCTATCCGGGCGTCAAGATCGCGATCGGGCCGCCGATCGAGAACGGCTTCTACTACGACTTCGAGTTCCCGGAGCCGATCGGCGAGGACGCGCTCGAGCGGATCGAGGCCGAGCTGCGCAAGGAGATCGACGAGGGCCGCGAGTGGGAGCGCCAGGAGATTACGCGCGACGAGGCGCGGCAGTTGTTCGAGGCCGAGGACGAGCCGTACAAGGTGGAGCTCGTCGACACCGCCGACGGCGACATCTCGCTCTACACCCAGGGCGAGTTCACCGACCTCTGTCGCGGGCCGCACCTCCAGAACGCGAAGCCGATCAAGGCCGTGAAGCTGACCGGCCTCGCCGGCGCCTACTGGCGCGGCGACGAGCACAACAAGCAGCTGACCCGGATCTACGGGACGGCCTTCTACGACCAGGCCGATCTGGACGCGTACCTCGAGCAGCTCGACGAGGCGCGCAGGCGCGACCACAGGCGGCTCGGAACCGAGCTCGATCTCTTCCACCTCTCCGACCACTCGCCGGGCTCGCCGTTCTGGCACCCGAAGGGGATGGTGCTCTGGAACGCGCTCGAGGATCTCCGCCGGCGCGAGAACGCGAGGCGGAGCTACCTCGAGGTGAAGACGCCGCTGCTCTACGACGTCCAGACGTACGTCACTTCGGGCCACTACGACAACTACGCCGACAACATGTTCTTCGTCGAGCAGCACGAGGACGACCGGCGGCAGGCGTTGAAGCCGATGAACTGCCCCGGCCACATGCTCCTGTTCGGCAGCCAGCTGCGCAGCTACCGCGAGTTGCCGATGCGCTTCGCCGAGTCCTCGACGCTGCACCGCGACGAGCCGAGTGGGACGCTCCACGGCCTCCTGCGGGTCAAGCACATCACGCAGGACGACGCGCACATGTTCGTGACGCCCGAGCAGATCGAGGACGAGATCTTCGGCTGCCTCGACTACGCCTCCTACCTCTACGACCTCTTCGGGATGGAGGCGCGGTTCGAGCTCTCGACGCGGCCGGAGAAGAAGCTCGGCACCGACGAGGAGTGGGACTTCACCGAGGGCGCGCTTCGCGCGGCGCTCGACCGGCGCGGGATCGAGTACCAGGTGAACGAGGGCGACGGCGCCTTCTACGGCCCGAAGATCGACCTGCACATGACCGACGTCCTCGGCCGCTCCTGGCAGATGGGGACGATCCAGCTCGACTCGCAGATGCCGGCCCGCTTCGGGCTCACCTACATGGGCGCGGACAACCGCGAGCACACGCCCTACGTGATCCACCGGGCGCTGCTCGGGTCGCTCGAGCGCTTCATCGGGATCCTGATCGAGCACTACGGCGGCGAGTTCCCGTTCTGGCTCGCGCCGGTGCAGGTGCTCGTGCTGCCGGTGGGCGAGGGCCATCGCGCAGACGCGCGGGCGCTGGCGACGAAGCTGCGCGAGCGCGGCTTCCGGGCCGAGGTCGACGAGCGCGACGACACGGTCGGGAAGCGGATCCGCGACGCCGAGCTCGAGAAGGTGCCCTACACGGTGGTCTTCGGCGACCGCGAGTCCGAGGCGTCGCTCGCGGTGCGCGAGCGCGGAGGCGCGCAGTCGACGCAGAGCCTCGACGAGCTGATCGCGGGCCTGCCGTCTCCCCCGTAGTGCGGAATCACGCAAACTTCTGAGCCGCCGAGCCGTCAAAACGAGTGTGAGCAGGGGAGTGCTCGTCGGCGTGGCACTGGCGGCAGTGACCGTCGTAGGCGTTGCGTCTGCCGGCTCCGTCGCGAAGAAGCCGGCCGGGCCGGCCGCTTTGCTCACCTACACGGCAAGCCCGCACTCCGACCCGGACGGCGGCCAGTACCTCGCGTGCGTCTCGCGCTCGAACGGAACGCACCGAG
>JBPYFE010000029.1:0-12001 GCA_051986525.1 Gaiellaceae bacterium | reverse complement strand
AGCGCGTAGAGCAGGAACGGGCAAGCGAGCGCGACCGGGTGGAACTCGTTCAGCGTCAGCCATTGCGTCGCCGGGTAGATCAGGTACGCGAGCGCGAACCCGAGCGCGGCGGTCTCCGAGCCGAGGTGCTTCCTCGCGAGCCAGAAGACCGGCAGCGCCCCGACTGCGATCAGGATCGCCTGCGTCGTCAGCAGGAGCTTCGGGCTCGGCCAGACCCACCAGAGCGGGGCGAACGCGGCCAGCAGCGGATCGAAGTGCGCGGCGAGCCGCGACGTCTGCTCCCCGTGCAGGTTCGTGACTTGGAGGAAGTGCCCGTGCGCGGTCGACCAGACCGCCTGGACCATGTTCCCCAGGTCGAACCGCCCCGTCTCGAACGAGTCCTGACGCAGGACGGAGAGCGCCGCGAACCCGGCCGCGTAGGCCGCGACCGCAGTCCAGAGCAGCGGCCGGGGACGTAGCACCCGGCTCAGACGACTTCCTCCAGCAGCTCCCGCCAGCGCCGGCCGAGGACGGCCTCCGACGCCCGCTCCTCGTAGGTTCGCCTGCCGGTCGAGCCGAGGCGACGACGAAGCTCGTCGTCCGCGGCGAGACGCCCGATCGCATCGGCGAGCGCAGCCGAGTCCCCGGCCGGGACGAGCAGCGCGCTCTCATCGTCGACCAAGAGCTCGCGCGCCGCCGGCGTGTCCGCCGTCACGACGGGAGCTCCGCAGGCGAGCGCCTGGAACACCTTGTTCGGGATCACGCGGCGGGCCTTGTCCGAGGTGCCGAAGACGCCTAGCGCGCAGCCCGCGCGCGCGAGCTCGGCAGGAAGCTCCTCGTAGTCGACCCACTCGACCCAGTCGACGTTCGGGCTCCGCCCTCGCAGGCTGTCCTCGAGCTGGCCGCTGCCGATCACGCGAAAGGGAATCTCGGGCAGTGCCCGAGCCGCGGCGAGGACGGTCTCGATCCCGTGCAGCGGGATCAGCTTGCCGACGAACAGCGCCGTGAACGGCTCCGCCGGCGCCCAGGCCGGACGGAAGAGGCGCTCCTCGGCGCCGACGAAGCAGACGCGGAACCGGTCTCGCGGGAGCTCCGCGAGCGAGGCGAGGTAGTCGGCGTGCGCGCTCGTGTCGGCGACGACGAGCGTCGCGGCGCGGAGCGCGCGCCGGTCGAGCTCGCGCAGGGCCCGGGCGGCGAGCGAGCCGTCCCGGAAACGGCCGCGGTCCGAGACGAACGTGTCGAAGAGCGAGACGAGGGGGTTGAAGACGAGCGGACGCCCGCGTGCCACGCGCCGAGCGGCCGGAAGGTCGGCCTGGCCCGGATAGCCGACGAGGACGGCGTCGAAGTCGCCGTGCGGCCGTGTGAGCAGCTTCGCCTCCGCCGCCGCGAGACGAACGGCCGCGCCAGGCCCGGCGCTCCAGTTGTGGCGGCGCCCGTCCCAGACGGGCTCGTGGCGTTCGATCACGTCGACCCCGGCGCCTCGCAGCGCCGAGATCACCTGCGCGTTGCGCGGGTAGTCGCGCTCGTACGTGCCGAAGTAGAGGACGCGCACGCGCGCGCGCTCAGGAAAGGATCTCGTCCACGTGGTGGGCGATGTGCTCGCGCTCGCCGACGCGTTCCTCGTGCTGGCTCGTGATCATCTCGCTGATCAGCCCGAGCGAGAAGAACTGGAGCCCGACGACGACGAGCAGGACGCCGAGGATCAGCAGCGGCCGCTTGCCGATCGCGTGCCCGAGGAGGAGCTTGTCCACGGCCATGTAGACGAGGATGGCCGAGCCGACGAACCCGAGCACGAGGCCGAGACCGCCGAACAGGTGCAGCGGCCGGTGGCGGTAGCGGCCGATGAACGAGACCGTCAGCAGGTCGAGGAACCCGCGCACGTAGCGCTCGATCCCATAGCGCGAGCGCCCGTGCTCGCGGGGGCGGTGGTTGACCGGCAGCTCCGCCACCCGGTAGCCGCGGTAGTGCGCGAGTACCGGGATGAAGCGGTGCAGCTCCCCGTAGAGGCTGAGCCCGCGGACGACCTCGGCCCGGTAGGCCTTGAGCCCGCAGTTGAGGTCGTGGAGCCGCAGCCCCGACATGCGGCCGGTGACCCAGTTGAAGATCCTCGACGGGATCCGCCGCCGCAGCGGGTCGCGCCGTTTCTGCTTCCAGCCGGAGACGAGGTCGAAGCCCTCGTCGAGCTTGACCAGCAGGCGCGGGATCTCGCTCGGGTCGTCCTGGAGGTCGGCGTCGATCGTCACGACCGTCTCGCCGCCCGCCTGGGCGAAGCCGGCAGCGAGCGCGGCCGCCTTGCCGAAGTTCCGCCGCAGTCGGATCACGCGGACGTTGTCGTGGGCGGCGTGCAGCCTCGTGAGCGCTGCGTACGAGCCGTCGGTCGACCCGTCGTCGACGAAAACGGCCTCCCATTCCTCGCCGAGCGGCTGGAGCGCGGACTCGAGCTCGTCGTAGAGCAGAGCGATCGAGCGCTCCTCGTCGTGCAGGGGGATGACGATCGAGATCACGTGGTCGGCGTCGTGATGGTGGTCGGCACGGTAACGCTCGGCACCGTCGTCGGCACCGTGGTCGGCGGAGGCGGCGTAGTCGGAGGCGGAGGCGGAGGCGGCGGCGGTTGCGGCGGCGGAGGCTTCGGCTGCGTCGTCGTCGCCCGTGTCGTCGTGTGCGCAGTAGACGTCGCGGCATGCGTCGTGGTCGGCGGAGCCGTCGAGGCGACCGTGCTCGTCGTGTGGTGACGCGTCGTCACCGGCGGCGTCGTGGTCGGATTCGAGCCTCCGCCCGAGGATCGCGTTGCGACGACGGCGATCGCCGCTCCGCCGAGCGCGAGGATCGCGAGCGCGGCGACGATGAACCAGACCGGGATCGCCCGCCGCGGGGCCGGGCCGGCGCGCGGGATCACCGCCGTGGGAGCCGCGGTCGCCGCCCCGCCCATCACCATCGTCGGCGCCGCGCTCATCGTCCCGCCGCCGAGCAACGCAACCACGGCGGCCCCGTCGGCCGGCCGCTCGGCCGGATCCTTCACGAGCGACGCGTCGGCGACCGCGGCGAGGTCTCTCGGCGCGTCCGGCCGCAGCGCCGCGACGGGCGGCGCCGGCTCGCGCACGTGCTTCCCGGCCAGCTCGATCGGAGCGTCGGCCTCGAACGGCAGCCGTCCCGTCAGCATCCGGAAGAGGATCACGCCGAGCGAGTAGACGTCGCTCGCCGGCGTGGCGGACAAGCCGGTCGCCTGCTCCGGAGAGATGTAGGCGGCCGTGCCGAGGAGCGTTCCCGCCTCGGTCAGCGTTCCGGCTCCGCTCAGCCGCGCGATGCCGAAGTCGGCGATCTTCGCCCGACCCTCGTCGTCGAAGAGGACGTTCGCAGGTTTGAGGTCGCGGTGGACGAGGCCGCGCGCATGCGCATGCGCGAGCGCGGACGCGAGCTCGTTCGCGATCCGCCGCGTCTCCTCGTCGTCGTAGGGCTCGCCCGGCCGCAGCCGGTCCTCGAGCGTGCCGCCGCCGAGGTACTCGAGCACCATGTAGGGCCTGCCGCCCTCCTCGCCGTAGTCGTACAGCTGGCAGATGTTCGGGTGCGCGAGCGCGGCGACGGCACGGGCCTCACGCTCGAACCGCGCGGCGTCGGCATCGAGGCCGAGCCGTTTGATCGCCACCTGGCGGCCGAGCTCCGTGTCCTCGGCCAGCCAGACATCGGACATCCCCCCGACTCCGAGCCTGTGTTCGAGCCGGTAGCGGCCGCCTACCAGTCTCTCTGCCACGCGGCTAGCTTATGCGGCTTCCGTGGCCGATCTGCTCTCGATCGACGAGGCGCAGCGCCTGATCCTCGAGCGCGCGCGACCGCTTCCGGTCGAGAGGGTTCCGATCGAAGGCGCGTCCGGGCGCGTCCTGGCGGAGACCGCCTTCTCGACTGTCGACCTGCCGCCGTTCGACAGCTCTGCGATGGACGGGTTCGCGGTTCGCGCCGAGGACACGCCCGGAACGCTGCAGATCGTGGGACACATCGCCGCGGGACGGCCGCTCGGCGAGCCGCTCCGGCCCGGCACTGCAGCCGGGATTGCGACGGGCGGCGAGGTCCCGGAGGGCGCGGACGCGGTCGCGCCGATCGAAATCGTGCTCGCGGCCCGCGAGACGGTCGAGGTTCCGGCCGTGGAAGCGGGCGCGAACGTCCGTCCCCGCGGCGGAGACGTCCGTGCGGGCGAGACCGTCGCGTCCGCCGGCGACGTCCTGACCCCTGCGCGGCTCGGCGCCGTGGCCGCAGCGGGCGTCGCCGAGGTCCGGACGCCTCGCCGGCCGCGAGTCGCAGTCGTCCCCACGGGAACCGAGCTCCGCAAGCCGGGAGAGCGGCTGGCGCCAGGCGAGGTCTACGAGGCGAACGGGCTCATCCTGGAGGCGCAGCTGACGGGAGTCGGCGCCCTTGTCGACCGGCAGGAGGCCGTCGGCGACGAGGAGGACGCCCACCGGAAAGCGCTCGAGCGCGCTCTCGGCGCCGACGTCGTCGTCACGTCGGGAGGCGTTTCCGTCGGCCCCCACGACCTCGTCCGGCGCGTCGAGGCCGAGCTCGGCGTCGAGGAGGTCTTCTGGCGGGTCGCGGTCAAGCCCGGAAAGCCGATCTCGTTCGGCGTGCGCGGCGACACGCTCGTCTTCGGCCTGCCCGGCAACCCGGTCTCGGCCCTCGTCGGGTTCGAGCTGTTCGTGAAGCCGGCTGTGCTGGCGCTCGCCGGCGTGCCCGACCCGTTGCCGCGCTTCGAGCCAGCGAAGCTCGCCATGTCCCGGCGTCGAAATCCGCACCGCGACGAGCTCGTCCGCGCCAGGCGTCGGCTCGAGCCGGACGGGATCGTCGTCGAGCCGCTGAGCGGCCAGGAGTCGCACATGATCGGGCGCGCGGCCGCAGCCGAGGCGCTCGTGCTGGTGCCGCGCGGCGAGGGCGAGCTCGAGGCCGGCGCGACGGTGCGCTTCCTGCGGATCTAGCCTTCCCGCGCTTCACGCTGCGGCGGCGGGCGCCGCGCTCGTTGCGTGACGGCGACGCGGCGGATCGAGCGGCGGATCGGACCGAGCGCCGGCCGCTCCGATGCGCTCGGATACGGGGCGTAGCGTCCGGTCACCAGGCTTGCGAGTTGGGTCGCGGCCGCGAGCCACGCGAGCGCGATCACGACGGTCGGCACCGTGACGAAGTGAACCGCGACCAGCTCGAGCAGATACCAGGGCGCGTCGAAGCCGAGGCCGTAGCGCGTTGCCAGATCGAGCAACAAGACCAGCAGCCCGAGGAAACCGGCCGCGAACACGGCGGTCCGCGCCCACCAGCGCTGTCCGTGCACCTGTGGCAGCCAGAGCCAGGCATGCAGCGACGGCAGGACGAGCAGAAGCGCGTATGGATTTGTCGCCACGACGAGCAGGCCGACGACGCCGAGCGCGAGCAGCGCAGCCGTGTGCCCCGCCAGTTCCTCGGTGACCGAAACGGCGCGTCTTCGGATGAGCCGGTCGCGCGCCACCCACCAGCCGAGCCCGGCGAGCGCGACGAAGCCGCACAGGCCGAGGATCGGCCAGTCGCCCGCCGCGGTGCTCCCGGGCGCGACCGGCGCCGCCGCTCCGCCGGGCCAGACGCCGAGGACGGCGAAGAGCTCGAAGACGGCGCCGACCCAGAGCCAGAAGAGCAGCCGGCTCCGGTAGCTCCGAAACGCGGGCGCGAGCGCGAGGTGCCGCCTCCGGCAGCGCGCGAAGAGATCGACCGCGGTGATCACGAAGGGGAGCAAGGCCGCGATCAGGACGAGCTGAACCGCCCAGCCGCGGACGATCCTGGCGCCGAGGTAGATGTAGCTCGACGTCCCGCTGACGAGCTCCGCGCCCTGGTCGAGGGCGCGCAACAGCTCCTGGGTGCTGCGGCCGACCTGCGCGAGCCGGCCGCCGTCGATCCGCTCCGGCGTGTCGACGAACGGGTTCGGGCGACGCGCCCCTGCGGTCGTCAGGGTCAGGGCGGGGACGCCGCGCTTGAGCAGGGCGCCCTGCTCGTACGACGTCAGCGGGAACGCGAGGTCGAGCAGCTGCGCGAAGCCGCTCGGCCGGCGCGGTCCGACGCCGACCTGCTCCTGGACGCGCGCGGCCGCGGTTGCTACGAGCTCCGGCGCCGCCTCCCTCGGCGTGTCGCCCGCGAGCTCGACGCGCGTCGTCGGCCTGCCGGCGATCGAGTCCAGGACGACGGCGGTGAGGATCCGGCTGCGGTAATCCCGTGCGAAGCGGTCGGCGCCGAGCCCGCCGTACTCGCCGCCGTCGGTGGCGACGAATGCAAGCGTGTGCGCTGGGCTGACGACGTTGGTCCCTGCCGGCGTGTTCCCCGTGACGGAGCTCGCATAGGAGCGGGCGAGCTCGATCAAGGCGGCGACGCCGGAGGCGTTGTCGTTCGCCCCGGGACCGGTGCCGGCGTTGTCGAGATGCGCCAGCACGGCGAGCGTGGAGGGCGAGCGACCGGGGACGACGACGACGAGGTTCTCCATCCGCACCCGGCCGCGTCCCGGGATCGTCGCCGTGAAGGGCTGATGGCGGACGTGGAGGCCGAACGGCGCCAGCTGGTCTGCGAACCAGCTCCGCGCGCCCGCGGCGCCCAGCGATCCGGGCGACCGGTCCGGATAGTTGCGAGCGAGCTCTCCGGCCAGCGCGGTCGCGCGCGTCTTGTCGAACGTCGGCGGCAGCGGCGGGACCGCGGGGCGCAGCGCCTGCGGTTTGCCGACCGTGAAAGCGGCGATGAGCAGGGGAATTCCGACGAGCAGCCACGTGCCGCGGTAGAGGCGGCCGTTGACTGGGCGCTCGAGGGAGCCGGGACGCGCGCGGACGCGGGCGGGTGGCGGGTGGGCCGCCATGCCGGGGCTATAGTAGGTTCGAACGCGCGTCCGCGCCTGCAGGCAAGCTGAGTCAAGCGATGCCCGACTCATCGACCATCCTCCTCGTCGACGACGAGGACGCAGTCCAGAAGCTCCTCGCCTATCCACTCGAGCGCGACGGCTTCCGCGTCCTCCAGGCGCGCGACGGCGAAGAGGCGCTGACGATGTTCGGCGGCGAGCAGGTCGACCTCGTCGTGCTCGACCTGATGCTTCCGAAAGTGGATGGGCTCGAGGTCTGCAAGCGGCTTCGAGCCGACAGCGACGTGCCGATCATCATGCTCACGGCTCGCGGCGACGAGCTCGACAAGGTGCTCGGGCTCGAGCTCGGGGCCGACGACTACATCACGAAGCCGTTCTCGATCCGCGAGTTCCGCAGCCGCGTGCGCGCCCTGCTTCGCCGCGCGACGGCGCCGCGGCGGGCCGCGGTCGACGGCGAGGCGATCGAGGCGGGCGAGCTGACGATCGATCCGGCGCGCCGAACTGTCGAGCTGCGCGGCGAACAGGTTCAGGTGACGTACGTCGAGTTCGAGCTCCTACGCGCGCTGGCGTCGAATCCCGGCCGTGTGTTCACACGCGAGATGTTGCTGACCGCGCTCTGGGGCGACGCCGCGTACCGCGAGCCGCGAACGATCGACGTCCACGTGCGTCACCTGCGTGAGAAGCTCGAGCGCGACCCGCGGGAGCCCGAGTACATCTTCACCGTGCGCGGCGTCGGGTACCGCTTCCGAGATCCGTGAACGTCTTCCGGAGCGTCGGCGCGCGACTGAGCCTCGCGCTGCTCGGCGTCGTCACGATCGCGCTCACGCTCGTCTACGTCGTCGTCGTGCCGTCCTTGCAGAACCGGCTGATCGGGGCACGGCTCGACGGTCTCTCGGTCTCGGCGCGCAAGCTCAAGTACGACCAGAGCGACTTCGATTTCTTCTCGAACGCCGCCGCCAGCACGAACGCGCGGGTCGTGCTCCTGGAAGTGCTCAGCCGGGCGCCTGCGACCGTCGTCACGCCGATCGACTCGTCCCTGCCCGGCCAGAACGCGAAGGTCTACACCGACGATCCGATCGCGCTGGCCGCCGCGCGGAGCTCGCATCTCGAGCGCGGCACGGTGACCCGGAACGATGAGCGGTTCGCCGAGGTGGCGGTCCCGGCGACGGGCGGGAACATCCTGCTCCTGTCGGCGCCGCTGCACGACGCGTTGGCCGACGTCAGCGCCGTCAACCGCCGCCTGCTGATCTCGGGCGCGCTCGCATTGGCGGTCGCACTCGCGATCGGCTACGGCGCGGCCCGCGTGTTCGCGCGGCGGATCCGGAGGCTCGAGCGCGCCGCCGAGCGGATCGCGGCGGGACGTTTCGACGAGCCCGTCGCTGAGAACAGCCCGGACGAGCTGGGCGAGCTCTCGCGTGCGTTCGACCGCATGCGGATCCGGCTCGCACGGCTCGAGCACGCACGTCGCGAGTTCGTCGCCAACGCGTCGCACGAGCTGCGCACCCCGCTCTTCTCGCTCGGCGGCTTCCTCGAGCTGCTCGAGGGCGAGGACCTCGACGAGCCGACGCGCCGCGAGTTCCTGGAGACGATGAGCGGTCAGGTACGGCGGTTGACGAAGCTCGCCGAGGACCTGCTCGACCTCTCGCGTCTCGACGCAGGCCGTTTGCACGTGGAAACGGAGGAGCTCGATCTCGCGGACGTGGCCGAGGCCGCCGTGACCGAGTTCGCCGGCGTCGCGAAGTCGACCGAGCACCCGCTCGAGCTCGCCCGCAACGGCCCGGCGGCGGCGTTCGGCGACGAGGCACGGGCGCTTCAGATCGTGCGGATCCTGGTCGAGAACGCGATCGTGCACACGCCTCCCGGGACGCCGGTGCACGTCGCCGCGCAGTCGAACGGCGATTCTCGCGTCACCGTCGCCGACGAGGGTCCCGGCGTGCCCGAGGCCGACCGCGCCGAGCTCTTCGACCGCTTCTACCGCGGAGCGAGCACGAAGGCGTCCGGAAGCGGGCTCGGATTGGCGATCGCCCGCGAGCTCGCCCAGCTGATGGGCGGCCGGATCGAGCTGGAATCGGAGCCCGGCAAGACCGCGTTTTCGTTCGTCCTGCCGCGCCGCGATTTCCCGTGAAATCGCCCCGAATGGGCTAGGGCGGCCGCAAGGGGCGTAGCTACAGTGCGCCCGTGCCTGCGAGAAACGGCTCCGTTGCCGCTGTCGCGGTCGTCGCGGCGCTGATCGGCGGCGGCGCCGTGCTGGCGATCGGAAAGGCGGCCGGGTGGCTCGGCACGACGGAGAAGAAGACCGTCGTCGTCCAGGCGCCGGACGTCGCGCAGCCGATCTCGACGCAGAAACCGATTCCCGCCCGCGACCGCCCGCTGACGGGAAACGGCTTCGACCCGAGCCGGATCTACCGCGACCGGACGGCCGGCGTGGTCACGATCTACGCGATCACCGGCGCGGACACGCTCTCGGCGCAGGAGGCGCAGGGCTCCGGGTTCGTCGTCTCGCCCAAGGGCTACATCCTCACGAACTCGCACGTGATCACCAACGCCGGCGAGGGCGCGAACAAGGTCAAGGCGGCCGACAAGCTCATCGTCCAGTTCGCGGATCGCGACCGCGTGCCGGCCAAGGTCGTCGGCTGGGACATCTACGACGACGTCGGCCTGATCAAGGTCAATCCGTCGGATCACGCACTCAGCCCCGTTCCCCTCGGCGTCTCCGCACGCGCTCGGGTCGGCGAGCCGGTGGCAGCGATCGGGAGCCCGTTCGGGAACGTGAACTCGCTCAGCGTCGGGGTCGTCTCGGCAACGGAGCGCTCGATTGCCTCGCTGACCTCCCGCTACAGCCTCGTCGACGCGATCCAGACGGACGCGCCGATCAACCACGGCAACTCGGGCGGACCGCTCTTCGACGCGCGAGGACGGGTGATCGGGATCAACGCCCAGATCCGCAGCGACTCGGGCAACGCCGAAGGGGTCGGCTTCGCCGTTCCGATCGACTCCGCGCGTCGCTCGATGGCGCAGCTGATCGCCGCGGGCCGCGTCTCGTACGCGTACATCGGGATCGAGACCGAGGACCTCGTCCCTTCGGTCGCGGAGCGGCTTGGCTACGCCGTTCGCAACGGCGCGATCGTCACGAACGTGCAGAACGGCTCGCCCGGCTCGGCAGCCGGCTTGCGGGCGGCGACCGACAAGCAGGAGGTCCTCGGCGACGCGTTCTGGAAGGGTGGGGACGTGATCGTCTCGATCGACCACCGTCCGGTCGCGAGCGCGGAGGACGTCGTGCGGATCGTGACCGAGCAGCTTTCGCCGGGCCAGTCGGTGCCGCTCACCTACGTCCGCGGCAATTCGCGCCACACGGTGACGATCAAGCTGGCGGAACGGCCGGCGAATCCAGGTTAGGCCGCGCAGGCGCTTGGGAATGAGCCCTGAGATGCCCCCCGCAGACCGTGAGGTCCGTCTCACCATCCCCGCGAAAGCCGAGTACATCACGCTCGGGCGGCTTGCCCTGACCGCGATCGCGCGCGTGCGGCCGGTGTCCGAGGAGACGCTGAGCGACCTGAAGCTCGCGCTGACCGAGGCCTGTACGAACTCGGTTCGCCACGCCTACGAGGAAGGGCGGACCGGCGTGGTCGAGATCCTCTACCAGCTCGAGCCCGACCGGCTCGTGGTCGAGATCGCGGACGACGGCGGCGGCTTCGAGCCGGACGAGGTCGAAGGTGCGGGCAACGGCGAGCTGAGCGAAGGCGGTCTCGGGATCGCGATCATCCGAGCGGTGGCCGACGAGGTCGAGATCGGCGAGCGCGAAACGGGAGGATCGCGCCTCCGATTCGTGAAGCTTCTGGGCGAATAACAGCATCCGCGTTGTCTATCGTGGCGGCTGCCGCGTCCTTCTAACACCCGGCCCCCATGCTCCAACTCGTCAACGTCGGCACCAAGTCCCTTCTCGACTACGGGACGATTGCGTCGCGCGGGCTGATGGAGGAGATCCGGCGGCTGGCCGCGCAGCTCGAGGGCAAGCGCGTCCTTCACCTCTCGGCGACCGCGTTCGGTGGCGGCGTCGCCGAGATCAACTACGCGCTCGTGCCGCTGATGCGCGACGCCGGCCTCGACGCGGAGTGGCGGATCATCCAGGGCGCCGACGAGTTCTTCGGGGCGACGAAGACGATCCACAACGCGCTCCAGGGGGCGGCGCAGGGCCTGACGCGCGAGCAGGAGGAGGTCTACCTCCGCTTCAACGAGCTGAACGCCCGCGAGATCGAGGACGAGTACGACTTCGTCATCGTCCACGACCCGCAGCCGGCGTTCGTGATCGAGCATTTTCCGAACTCGCACGCCCGCTGGATCTGGCGCTGCCACATCGACCTCTCGGCGCCGAACGAGCAGGTGCTGAATTTCCTCCTGCCGGCGCTCGGGCGCTACGACGCGGCGATCTTCCACATGGCTGAGTACGTGCCCAAGGCGGCCGGCTTGCCGCAGTCGTACATCTGGCCGCCGGCGATCGACCCGCTGACGCCGAAGAACATGGCGCTGTCGCCCGAGGACGCCGCCTACATCGTCGACCAGTTCGGCATCGACGTCGAGCGGCCGCTGTTGACGCAGGTCTCGCGCTTCGACCCCTGGAAGGACCCGCTCGGGGTCATCGACGCGTACCGCCTCGTCAAGAAGCGGTTCCCGGAGGTACAGCTCGCGCTCGTCGGCTCGATGGCCCATGACGATCCCGAGGGCTGGGACTTCTACAACCAGACGGTCGCCTACGCGCAGGGCGACCCGGACGTCTACATCCTCTCGAACCTGAACAACATCGGCGGCGTCGAGGTCAACGCCTTCCAGGTCCACTCGAGCGCCGTGATCCAGAAGTCGATCAAGGAGGGCTTCGGGCTCACGGTCACCGAGGCGCTCTGGAAGACGCGGCCGACCGTGGCCGGGCGTGTCGGCGGGATCGTCCGCCAGATCCAGGACGGCGAGACGGGTTGGCTCGTCGAGTCCGCCGAGGAGTGCGCCGAGGCCTGCATCGAGATCCTGCGCGATCCGGCCGAGGCGCGGCTCCGCGCTTTGAAGGGCAAGGAGTACGTGCGCCGCAACTTCCTGATGCCGCGGCTCCTGCGCGACTGGCTCGTCCTCTTCAACACGCTGCTCGGGCAGGACACGGCCGGCGCCGAGCTCGCCGTAGCCGGCTCGGCGTAA
>JBPYFE010000028.1:0-14039 GCA_051986525.1 Gaiellaceae bacterium | reverse complement strand
CTGTCGCGCGACGATGCATACCGGCTCGTGCAGCGCCACGCGTTGCGGGCGTGGGACGAGGAGCAGGACTTTCGAGAGCTCGTGCGCGCAGATCGAGAGATCGCCGAGCGCCTCGACCTCGATGCCGTCTTCGACGCGGCCTCGTACACCCGTCACGTCGACACCGTCTTCGAGCGGCTGCGGGCGCTCGTGACGAGAGAGGAGGCGGTTCATGCCTGAGGCGGTACACCTCGGGAGCGGCAAGGTCCGGGAGCTCTACGCGCTAGACGACGAGCGCCTACTGCTCGTCGCCAGCGACCGCATCTCGACCTTCGACGTCGTCCTCCCGACCGAGGTTCCCGACAAGGGGCGCGTCCTCACCGGCCTCTCGGCCTTCTGGTTCGCGCGGACGAGACACATCGTCCCGAACCACCTGCTCGCGCTCGGCGACGACGGCCGCTCGACCGAGTGCCGGCGGCTCGAGATGCTGCCGCTCGAGTGCGTCGTCCGCGGCTACCTCGCGGGCTCGGGCTGGAAGGACTACCTGGCGACGGGGGCGACCTCGGGCCACGCGTTGCCGGAGGGGCTGCGCGAAGGCGACCGGCTGCCGGAGCCCATCTTCACCCCGGCGACGAAGGCCGCGGAGGGCCACGACGAGAACATCGGTCTCGCCGAGGCGACCGCCCTGATCGGCGCCGACGGCGTTCGCGAGGTCGAGCGCGCCTCGCTCGAGCTGTACCGCTTCGCCTCCGCGCACGCGCGCGAGCGCGGGATCGTCATCGCCGACACGAAGTTCGAGTTCGGTCGCGACGAGAACGGCCGGCTCGTGCTGGCCGACGAGGCGCTGACGCCCGACTCCTCCCGCTTCTGGCCCGTGGACGCATACGAGCCGGGACGCCCGCAGCCGTCGTTCGACAAGCAATTCGTGCGCGACTACTGCGAGTCGCTCGGCTGGGACAAGAGCTACCCCGGCCCGGAGCTTCCGGACGAGGTCGTCGCCGGCACGCGCGCCCGCTACGTCGAGGCCTTCGAGCGGCTGACTGAGATCCCGTTCGACCGCTACCTCGAGGACCCGCAGGTCGTGCTCGCGTGAAGGCGACCGTGATCGTCCGGCCGAAGCCGGGGATCCTCGACCCGCAGGGCGAGGCCGTGCGGGGATCCCTGCGGCAGCTCGGATTCGCGGTCGACGACGCCCGTGTCGGCCGGGTCGTCGACATCGAGCTCGACAGCGCGGACGCGGCGCAGGCGCGAGCCGACCTCGAGCGGATGTGCGACCAGCTGCTCGCGAACCCCTTGATCGAGTCGTACGAGATCGAGCTGCGGGAGGAGGCGTGATCGACTCGCCGAAGCCGCGCGTCGCGGTCGTCAGCTTTCCCGGCTCGAACGACGACCACGACGCGCTCCACGCGCTCGAGCTGCTCGACGCCGACGGCGTCGCCGTCTGGCACGCCGAGCCGGAGCTGCCCGACGTCGCCGCGGTGATCCTCCCGGGCGGGTTCTCCTACGGCGACTACCTGCGCGCAGGCGCGATCGCGCGCTTCGCTCCGGTCATGCGCGCGGTGCACGAATTCGCAGCCTCGGGCGGCCTCGTCCTCGGCATCTGCAACGGCTTCCAGATCCTCTGCGAGGCGGGCCTGCTGCCCGGGACCCTGCGTCCGAACACGTCGCTGTCGTTCGTCTGCAAGGACGTCGACGTCGAGGTCGTCCGAGCGGACACGCCCTTCACGAGCCGCGCCGACGCCGGTACGACGCTGACGATCCCCGTCAAGCACGGTGAAGGGTGCTACTTCGCGGACGAGGCTCTGCTCGCCGAGCTCGAAGCCTGGAACCAGGTCGTCCTCCGTTATGTGGGCGGGAACCCCAACGGCTCCGTGGACGACGTCGCCGGCGTCGTCAACGCCGACGGCAACGTGATGGGCCTGATGCCGCACCCCGAGCATGCCGTCGACCCACTGACGGGCTCGAGCGACGGTACGCAGATCCTCGGCTCGCTCGTCGACGCCGCGCGCGAGCGAGCAGCTGCGGCCTCATACGTGGGCTAGCTCTCCAGCCGCAACACCTCCGCCAGCTGCGGATGCTCCGCGAGCGCGGTGCGCAGCCGCTCCAGGTCGCGCACCCGCAGCGTCACGGGCCCGCGTGCCGCGCGCCGCGCCGTGCCGCCCGTCGAATACGCGAACCTGATCAGCGGCTCGCCGCTTGCGGACGCGAGCAGCTGGACGACGGACGCGAAGCGCTTTTCGCCTGCCCGCTGCGGAACGCTCAGCTCGTCGACGACCTCCGCCGCGCCCCAGGGAGTCGCCGCCGTTCCCTTTCCATTGCTTGCCATGCCACGACGCTACGGAGAAACCCGTGCCGCGTGTGAAACGGGAAAGCGCCGAAAGTGCGACGACGCGCGAATCCTCCATCCGAGGGACGCGGG
This sequence comes from Gaiellaceae bacterium, assembly GCA_051986525.1. Lineage (GTDB taxonomy): Bacteria > Actinomycetota > Thermoleophilia > Gaiellales > Gaiellaceae > 13-2-20CM-68-14. The sequence goes on along the minus strand of JBPYFE010000028.1, from coordinate 11,641 downwards.
GGACGCATCGCTCCACGATCGTTCGTCCCGTGCCCGGGGTTCTCTCGCACCGTCGTCTCGTGCTCGCGATCGCGCTCGCGGGCTACGCGCTCACGTTCGGGGCCTTCATGCTCTTCGAGGTTCCCGGTCTCGGGATCGGCCACTTCTACTACCTGTGCGTCGCCCTGGTGGCGCTGAGCGCGGGGCCGGTCGGCGGCGCCGCGGCCGGGATCCTCGCCGACGTCCTCTATGGCGCCGGCATCGTCCTCAACCCGGACATTCCTTCCGCGGACGTGCTCTCGACGAGCACGGTGATCCGGTTCATCACCTACACGTTGATGGGCCTGCTGATCGGCTGGTACGCGCAGAACCACCGTGACCTCGTCGCGCGCCTTCGGACCGCGGCCGATCGCGACTTCCTCACCGACCTCTGGAACTCGCGGGCGTTCGACGGCTTGCTCGAGGCGAAGCTCGAGCGCAACCGGCCCTTCGCACTCGTGCTCGCCGACTTCGACGGCCTGACTGCGATCAACGACGAGGAGGGACACGCGGTCGGCAACGACGTGCTTCGGCGCGCCGGCGAGGTCCTGCAGAGCGTCGTCCGCGCCGAGGACGAGGTCGCGCGGACCGGCGGCGACGAGTTCGCCGTCCTGACGACGCTCCCGGGAACCGACGCCGTCCGCGCGCTCTGCGGCCGGCTCGGGACGGAGCTCGCGCGAGAAGGACTCGCGATGAGCTTCGGCTGGGCCGTCCACCCGCGGGACGGCCGCGATGCGCTCGCGCTCTTCCGCGCCGCGAGCGAGCGGCTCCAGGCGCAGAAGCTGATCCGCAGCCGGCTGACGGATGCGCAGGTCGTGCGGCTGCCGGGCGACCCGGACGCGTTCGCGCTGCGGTCGGCCCGCTCCCGCTAGAGCGCGCCGCCGAAGGTGTCGCAGTCGGCCGGGCTGCCGCTGCGATAGCCGCGCGTGAACCACCTCTGCCGCTCGGCCGACGATCCGTGCGTCCACGTCTCCGGGTTCACCTGGCCCTGCGTCTCCGCCTGGATCCGGTCGTCGCCTACCGCCGCAGCGGCATCGAGCGCGTCCGCCACGTCGGCCTGCGTCAGGTCGACGACGTAGCCGGTCTGGACCGCGTGGTTCGTCCAGATCCCCGCGTAGCAGTCGGCCTGGAGCTCCGTCCGCACGGAGCCGCTTGTCGGGCCGGTGGCGCCGCTCTGCGCGCGCCCGAGGACGCCGAGCAGGTCCTGAACATGGTGTCCGTACTCGTGCGCGAGCACGTATGCCTCGGCGAGCGGCCCGCCCTTGGCGCCGAACCTCGACGTCAGCTCGTCGAAGAAGCCGAGGTCGATGTAGACGAGCTTGTCGACGGGGCAGTAGAAGGGGCCGACGTCCGAGGTCGCGGTGCCGCAGCCGGTCCGGATCGAGCCCGTGAAGAAGACCGTCTTCGCAGGCGTGTACGTCCGGCCGATCTGGCGGAAGCGCGTCGTCCAGTAGCTCTGGACGCTGTTCACGTCGGCGACGATTCGGCAGTCCTCCCGCCGGTTCGCGTCCGCGCCGGTTCTGCACTCGTTGCCGAGCACCTGTCCTGGCGGCTGGGAGCCCGCCGTGCGGTTGTCGAGGTTCGAGAGCGGACCGGCGACTCCGCCGCCGCCGCTCAGCGCTGAGATCAGCAGGTAGGCGACGAGGATCACGACGCCGAGGCCGCCGCCTCCCGCGACCGGAATCGGGATTCCGCCGAGGCCGCCGCCCGAGCCGCGGGCGTCTTCGACCTGCGAGGTGTCGAGGCCGGCGTCCTGCCTGAACCGCATGCCGCCGTTCTGCCTCTCGGCGCGCCGGGCCGAAACATCGTCTACTGGGTGTCGAGCACGTTCGCGCGCACGCGCGCGATCTCTTCCTCGCTCATCCCGGTCTCGCGCGCCGTCTGCTCGACGAGCGACCAGTTCTCCGCGAGGTAGCGGTGCGCCTCCGCGCGCGAGACCAAGCCCTCGGCGCCCGAACTGCGCGCGGCCTTCCGCATCCGCGAGAAGACGACGATCATGACGCCGATCAGGACGGCGGTGATCGTGCTGATCAGGAACATCGCCACAGCTCTCTCTGTATCGGCAGTGGCGCGGCCGTTCGCAAGCCTTTTCGCTCGTAGTTGCTTTGCGGTCACACGCGCGTTAGTTTCGCGCCGTGCTGAAACGCCTTTCGCTCGGGATGCTCGCGCTCGCGCTGGGCGGCTCGATCGTCGCCTTCGCCTCGGCCGGGCCGGCGGGGTACTCCTGGCACGACGTCGCGACCGGCACGACGGCGCGGCTCCGCGGCGTCGCCGCCGTCAGCCCGAACACCGCCTGGGCGAGCGGCTACGTGGGGACCGTCATCCGCACGACCGACCGCGGCGCCACCTGGCAGCAGGTCGCCCCGCCCGGGACGCAGGACCTCCAGTTCCGCGACATCGAGGCGTTCGACGCCAACCACGCGGTCATCCTCTCGCCGCCGCTGAACGCGCCCACGGACTCGCGGGTCTACGTCACCGCGGACGGCGGCCGACACTGGACGCTCTCGTTCGTGAACCAGGACCCCGGAGCGTTCTACGACTGCATGACGTTCTTCGACAACAAGCGCGGGCTCGCGCTCTCCGATCCGCCCGACGGCAAGAAGTTCCGGGTCATCGCGACCGACGACGGCGGCTACAGCTGGCACGTCGTCGACCCGGCCGGGATGCCGGATGCGCTGCCGGGCGAGGCTGCGTTCGCCGCGAGCGGCCAGTGCATCACCAGCCACGGCCACACCGCCTGGTTCGGGACGGGTGGCGGCGACCAGGCGCGCGTCTTCCGCTCGGACGACCGCGGCCGGACGTGGACCGTGAGCGCGACGCCGATGCACAGCAACGCGGCGGCGGGGATCTTCGCGCTCGCGTTCAAGGACGAGCGGCACGGGCTCGCCGTCGGCGGCGACTTGGTGACGCCGGATGCGTCGCCGGACAACTTCGCGCTCACGCGCGACGGCGGGGCGAGCTGGTCGCTCGTCCCCGGCGCGCCGGCCGAGTACCGCTCGGGCGCGACCTGGGTCGACGGACATACGGCCGTCGCCGTCGGGCCGTCGGGCAGCGACGTCAGCACCGATGGCGGCGACACGTGGATGCGCTTCGACAGCGGCAGCCTCGACACCGTCGACTGCCACGGCCCCGCCGCGTGCTGGGCCTCGGGCGCGAACGGCCGCGCCGCCTACCTCGTGCGCAGCCACTAGGGCCTGCGGGCTCGCCCGCTCGGCAACGACGACCGCGCCTCGAACTGACGCGTCACGAGGGTTCGTCCGACGGTAGAGAGACGATCAGGCTGTAGGTCAGCGCAACGGCGAGCAAGGCGATGACGATCGTCCCGTCCGACCCTCGCAGCAGCGCAAACGGCAGCAGCGCCAGCAGGATCGCCACGATCCGACGGCCCTGCCGCTGGACGAAGCGTCTCGACCACCAAAGAACGGCGAGATACACCGCGAGGGCGGCGGCAGCAACGGGACTGACGAGGATGAGCGCCACCGACGCGCTGTAGGCGGCGATCAAGACCATGAGCAGGAGTCCTATGGGGAGAAACAGCGCCTTGGCGGGCGAGTGCGGCACGAGGTCGTTCGCATCGAAGTCGATGACTGCGAACACGACGCTCGCGATGACCATCCACACCGCGACGAAACGCAACGCGTTCCCTCCCACCCACCGGAGGAACCTCCCCATGCACGAGATATACCCCGGACTCTGGTCCGGAACGCGCTAGCGCCCGCTGCGCTCGATCAGCTCGACTCGGTAGCCGTCGGGATCCTGGACGAAGCAGAGCCGCGAGCCGCCCTCGCGGACGCGATAGGGCTCGCGCTCGGGCTCGATCCCCTGCTCCTGCAGGCGCGAGAGCGTCCCGTCGAGATCGTCGACGCCGAGCGCGATGTGGCCGTAGGCGGTGCCGAGCTCGTACGTGCGGCCGTCGTGGTTGTACGTCAGCTCGAGCTCCTCCTCCTGGCCCGGCACGCCGAAGAAGTAGTTCGTCGCCTCGGTCTGGCCGTCCCTGACGATGTCCATGTCGCGCCGGTACTCGAGCCCCAGCGCCTCGTAGAACGACCGGCTCCGCTCCGGATCCGTGATCCTCAGCATCGTGTGCAGGTAGCGCGTCACGGCGCGATCCTAGACGTAACGAATCGTCCCGCCGCGATACTGAAGGACATGTTGTTCAGATCACTCATGAAGCACGACATGATCTCTCCCGACCAGGCCCTGCCCGGACGGAGCGAGGAGATCCAGGTCCCCGAGCGCCACTACGTGCTCGACACGCCGCTGAAGCCGCCGTACCCCGACGGGCTCGAGGAGCTCGTCTTCGGGCTTGGCTGCTTCTGGGGCGCCGAGCGCGTCTTCTGGCAGGCGCCGGGCGTCTACACGACCGCCGTCGGCTACGCCGGCGGCTTCACGCAGAACCCCACCTACGAGGAGGTCTGCAGCGGACGGACCGGCCATGCCGAGGTCGTCCGCGTCGTCTTCGACCCGGCCCAGACGAGCCGGGAGGAGATCCTGCGCCTCTTCTGGGAGAGCCACGACCCGACGCAGGGCATGCGCCAGGGCAACGACATGGGGACGCAGTACCGCTCGGCGGTCTACGTCTCGACGCCCGAGCAGCGCGCGGCCGCCGAGGCCTCGCGCGACGCGTACCAGCGGGTCCTGCGCGACGCGGGCTACGGCGAGATCACGACCGAGATCGCCGACGCGGGCCCGTTCTACTACGCCGAGGACTACCACCAGCAGTACCTGGCGAAGGTTCCGAACGGGTACTGCGGGCTCGGCGGCACCGGCGTGGCCTGCCCGGTCGGGCTGGCGCCCGCGACGCAGTAGCACCGTCGGACGAGACACGGCGCTTGGCGGCACGTCCGCCAAGCGCCACACTTCTGTCGCCGCCATGACCGAGCTTCCCGCCGGAACCGTCACGCTGCTCTTCAGCGACATCGAGGGCTCGACACGGCTCCTGCAGCGCGCCGGAGACGCGTATGCAGAGCTGCTCGCCGAGCACCGGCGGCTGCTGCGCGAGTCGTTCGAGCGCCACGACGGCCATGTCGTCGACGCCGACGGCGACGCCTTCTTCGTCGCCTTCGCGTCGGCGAGCGACGCCGTTGCCGCGGCGGCGGACGCTCAGCGCGCGCTCGCCGGGCACCGGTGGCCGGAGGAGCACGAGATCCGCGTCCGCATGGGGCTCCACACCGGCGAGCCGCAGGCGATCGACGGCAGATACGTCGGCCTCGACGTCCATCACGGCGCGCGCGTGATGGCGGTCGGCCACGGCGGGCAGGTGCTCGTCTCCGAGTCGACGCGCGCCCTCCTGGACGAGAGCGTCCAGCTGCGCGACCTCGGCGAGCACCGGCTGAAGGATCTGTCCGGGCCGCAGCGGCTCTACCAGCTGCAGATCGACGGCCTCGACGCCGAGTTCCCGCCGCTGAACACGCTGGCGAACCGGCCGACGAACCTGCCCGTGCTGGCGAACGCCCTCGTCGGCCGCGACCGCGAGCTCGAGGAAGCGCGCGAGTTGCTCGCGCGCGAGGACGTGCGGCTGCTGACGCTGACCGGCGCTGGCGGGACCGGGAAGACCCGCCTCGCGCTACAGGTCGCGGCCGAGCAGCTCGAGCGGTTCGCGAACGGCGTCTTCTTCGTCTCGCTCGCCCCCGTGCGCGACTGGGAGCTCGTCGTTCCCACGATCGCGCAGACGCTCGGGCTGCGCGAGCAGCCGTACGAGCCGCTCACAGAGACGGTGACGGACTACCTGCGCAGCCGCCAGACGCTGCTCCTGCTCGACAACTTCGAGCAGGTCGTGGCCGCCGCGGCGACGCTGTCCGGCCTGCTCGCGTCGGCGCCGGGGTTGACGGTGCTCGCGACGAGCCGGACGCCGCTCCGGCTCTCGGGCGAGCAGACGTACCCGGTGCCGCCGCTCGACCGGGAGCAGGCCGTTCGCCTCTTCGTCGAGCGCGCCCAGGCGGCGGTGCCGGGCTTCGAGCTCGACGGAAACGCTGACGCCGTGACCGAGATCTGCGAGCGGCTCGACGGGCTTCCGCTTGCGATCGAGCTCGCCGCGCCGCGCGTGCGGACGCTGCCGCCGCCCGCCCTGCTGCGCCGGCTCGACCAGCGCCTCGGCCTGCTCACGGGCGGCGCCCGCGACGCCGACGAGCGCCAGCGGACGCTGCGCGCCACGGTCGAGTGGAGCTACGAGCTGCTGATCGACTCGGAGCGCACGCTCTTCTCGCGCCTCGGCGTCTTCATCGGCGGCTCCCGGCTCGACGCCGCAGAGGCGCTCTGCGATCCCGACGGCGAGCTGGGGATCGACCTGCTCGACGGGCTCGAGTCGCTCGTCGACAAGAGCCTGCTGCTGCAGCGGCCCGATCCCGACGGCGAGCCGCGGTTCTGGATGCTGGAGACCATCCGCGAGTTCGCGCTCGAGCGGCTCGCCGCGGACGATGCGCTCGAGGACGCGCGCGAGCGCTACGCGCGCTACTTCCGCGGGTACGCGGAGCAGATCGACGTCGAGGCCCGCACAGGCGACCAGGCGGCGCTGTTCGCCCTGCTGGAAGCCGACAACGCGAACTTCCGCGCGGCGCTCGACTGGGCGCAGGAGACTCGGGCCGGCGAGCTGATGCTCGGGCTCGCGACGGCGCTCGCCCGCTTCTGGATCGCGCGGGGCCACGTCGCCGAAGGGCAGACGGCATTCGACGAGGCGTTCGCGCTGACGGAGGAGCGGCCCGCGCCGGCGCTGCTCGCGGTCTGCACGCTCCGGATCCTCGGCGGCAAGAGCGGCGAGATCCACCACGACGCGGAGGCGGCCCTCGAGGCGGCGAAGCAGCTCGGCGACGACTTCAGCCTCGCCCAGGCGTGGAACTTGCTCGGCCGCGTCGACAGCGTCAGAGGCCGGATGGAGAAGGCCGAGCACGCCTGGTGGGAGGCGCTCGCACACGCGGAGCGCGGCGGGTTCGCGGCCGAGCAGGCCGAGAGCGTCGGCTGGCTGATGATCTCGGCGGTCTTCGGCCCTCTCCCCGCGCCCGAGGGGATCGAGCGCGCGAAGCGGTTCTACGACACGTCGACAGACCCGACCGTTCGGGCGTGGTGCCAGATGGAGCGTTCGGTCCTGGAGGCGTTGCAAGGCCGGTTCGAGCTCGCACGCGAGCTGCTCGCCGAAGGCAGGCGGACGCTGGAGGAGCTGGGCTTGAACCTCTACGCCGTCAACTCGGCCCAGGAGGGATTCTTCGTCGAGATGCTCGCCGGCGAGCCGCGCCGCGCGGCCGACGGGCTGCGCGCGAGCTTCGACACCCTCGAGCGCATGGGCGAGCGCGGCTTCCTCTCCACCGTCGCCGCGCTGCTCGCCCACGCGCTGCACGCGCTCGGCGAGGACGAGGAGGCGGAGCGCTTCAGCCGCGCCAGCGAGGACACCGCGGCCGAGGACGACGTCTTCTCGCAGGCGCTCTGGCGGACGGCGCTGGCCAAGGTCGAGGTCGGACGCGGCGAGCTCGAGCGTGCCGAGACGCTGGTCCGCGAGGCGATGGGCATCCTCGAGCCGACCGACCTGCTGAACGTCCAGGCCGACACCTGGCTCGACCTGGCCGAGATCCTCCGCCTGCAGGGCCGGCCGGACGAGGCGCGAGAGGCCGCCGAGGAGGCCGCGCGGCGCTACGAGCGGAAGGGGAACCTCCCGTCGCTCGCGCGCGCGACGAGCCTGGCCGGCGAGCTTCCCGCTTGACATCGCCCCTGCGTGCCTGGATATTCGGCCGCGTCGCCAGAGGAGGGAACGTTGTCTGATTACAGCGGGATCGATCTTCCCGATTACGTCCAGCGGTACCTGCTGCGCTCCGTCGTCGCCAGCCTGCCGCCGGAGGTCGTCGAGACGCTCGCGTCGATGAGCGAGGACGAGATCGCGGCGATCGAGAAGCTCGGCGCCGTGCTGGACGGCTCGAACGCGCAGCCGCATCTGTACGTCTACAGCGTGCATTGACGGCGGTCGGCTCGGCCGCGACGCCGAGCGCCCGGCTGCGGCGGAAGCTCGCGATCACCGTCGGCCCGCTCGGCCGCGCCTGCACCGCGCTGGTAGAGCATCCGCGGGTCGCGGAGCTCTGGCCGGAGTACCTCGTCGTCCAGCACCAGATCATCCGCGCGACCGTCCCGTTGACCGAAGCCGCGCTTGCCCGGGCGCGCGCACTCGACGGCGATCCCGTCGGGCCCGGCCTCGCCGAGTACCTCGCGGAGCACGTGGACGAGGAGCTCGGCCACGACGACGACCTGCTCGCCGACCTCGAGGCCCTCGGCCTCGGCCGCGAGGCCGTGCTGGAGCGGATGCCCTCGCCGACCGTCGCCGCGCTCGTCGGCAGCCAGTACTACTGGATCGAGCACCATCATCCGGTCGCGTTCCTCGGCTACGTCGCGCTGATGGAGGGCTATCCGCCGACGACCGAGCTGCTGGAGACGCTGGCGGAGCGGACCGGCCTGCCGAGCGACGGCTTCCGCACTTTCGCCGAGCACGGCGAGCTCGATCCCGGCCACCGCGACCACCTCGACGAGACGCTCGACGCGCTGCCGCTGACGCCCGAGCACGAGGCCGCGCTGGCGATCTCCGCGACGACGACCGCGACGCTCGCCGCGCGGGCCGTCGAGGAGGTGCTTCGCTCCTAGGCCTCCGCGCCGTCCACGTCCTCGCGGACGAGTCCGTAGAGGACGCCGTCGGCCCAGTCGCCGTGACGGAGGTAGGCCCGGCGCCGGACGCCCTCGCGCACGAAGCCGGCGCGCTCGGCGTGGCGCTGCGCCCGCTCGTTGAAGCCGTAGATCTCGAGCTGGAGACGGTGAAAGCCGAGCTCGTCGAAGAGGTGCCGCTGGAAGAGCCGCGCCGCCTCGTCCGCCAGCCGCCGGCCGCGGAAGTCGGGATGGATCGCCAGGTTGCCGAGGTTCGCGATCCGGGAACGGCGGTTGCCGACCTCGAAGCCGACCACGCCGGCGCGCTTCCAGTCGCCGGCGTCGTCGAACTCGACGACGAAGCGGCCGAAGTCCTGCGGCTCGGCCCGGGAGCGCGCGATCTCCGCCAGCACGCCCTCGCGGTCGCGCGGCCGCGTCACCGAGAGGTACGGCTCGACGTCCTCGTGCGTCTGCAGCTCGAGCAGGAAGTCGGCGTCTTCCGGCTCGGCGCGCCGGATTCGGACGCTCACGGAGACGGCGCCGTCGCGGGCTCGCGCCGCGGCAGCCGCACCGCACCCGAGCCGAAGGCGACGCCGCCGAGGATCAGCGCCATCCCGGCCAGCTCCTCGACCGTCAGCTTCTCGCCGAGCAGGGTCACGCCGTAGAAGAGCGCCGTCACCGGCAGCAGGTACGTGACGAGGCTGACCCGTGCCGCGCCGTCCGTGCGCAGGACGCGGTAGAGGATGATCTGCGCGAGCGCCGTCCCGAGCACGGCGAGCGCGAGCACCGACCCCCACTCCTTCCAGCCCGGCGCGTGCGTCGGCGCCTGGGCGACCCCGAGCGGCGCGAGGGCGATCGCGCCGCCGATCATCGAGGCGACCGCGAGGGTCAGGCCGCTCGTCCTGACGACGAGCCGCTGCGCCCAGAGGCTGCCGACCGCGTAGGCGATCGAGGCCACGACGACGGCGAGCGTCCCGGCCGCGCCCCACCAGCCGCCCTGGGGGTGGACGCCGGCGAGGACGCCGACGCCAGCGAGGCCGAGCAGGAAGCCGGCGAGCCGCAGGCCGCTGACGCGCTCGCTCGGCTTGAACCAGATTGCGAGCACGACGACGAAGATCGGCATGGTCGCGTTCGCGATCGCCGCGACGCCGGAGTCGATGTGCTTCTCGCCCCACGCGATCAGCGTGAACGGGATCGCGCCGTTCACGATCCCGAGCGCGAAGCCTTCCCAGCCCAGGCGCCGCAGGTCGGTCAGTGCGCCGTCGAGGCCGCGCTGGGAGAAGACGACGACGAGCAGCAGCAGCGCCGAGACGACGAGCCGGATCAGGATCATCGTCGTCGGCTGGAACGACCGGTCTGCGACCTTGATGAACAGGTACGAGGCGCCCCAGAGGAGCGCCAGCGCGGCGATGTACGGAACGTAGGTGCGCGACATCAGGCGCGTTCGAGGCTACCGGCGCGACCCGGGCGCCGGAGACGAACGCTGCCGGTGCCGAGCGCGACCCCGCCGAGCACGAGTGCGAGCCCGCCGACCGCCGTCGCCGTCACGGGCTCGCCGAGCAGGAGCGCTCCGTAGACGATCGCGAACGTCGGCACGAGATAGGTGATCAGGATCGCGCGCGAAGCGCCGGCGCCGGCGAGCAGGCCGTAGTAGAGGATGTAGGCGATCCCGGTCCCGGCGATCCCGAGCGTCAGCACGGACGCCGTCACCTTCCAACCCGTGACGTGATCCGGGAGCCGGAAGAGTCCGGGCGGCAGCGTGGCGATCGTCGCCACCGTCAGCGCGCCGAGCGCGGTCACGAGCGGCGAGACGTTCTTGACGCGGCGCGAGTAGAGAGCGGCGCTCGCGTAGCAGAGCGCCGAGAAGAGGACGGCGACCGCCGCGACGAGCTCGCCCTGAGGCTGCGCGCCGACGAGCAACGCCACGCCGGCGAAGCCGACCAGGAGCCCGGCGAGCCGCGAGCCGCGAACGCGCTCGGCGCGGTCGAACCTGATCGCGAGCAGCGCGGTGAACAGCGGCGCCGAGGCCTGCAGGATCGCCGTCAGCCCCGAGGCGATCCGCGTCTCCGCCCACGAGATCGCGTAGATCGGGATCGCCGAGTTGACGAGGCCGATCACGATCAGCGGTCCCGCCGCCGCGCGCAGCTCGCGCAGCGCGCGCCGCGGCCCGACCGTGACGGCCACGATCGGCACCAGCGTCAGAGCGCCGAGCCCCATCCGGAAGCCGACGAGCGTCAGCGGGTCGAGCTGCCGGTCGCCGATCTTGATGAACATGAACGACGCGCCCCAGAGCGCCGCGAGCCCGAACAGCATGGTCAGGTGGCGGCGACTCATTACGTACTGAAACGAGCGCGGCCGTCGGTTTGTGAGGGACGCGCGGCGCCGGCCGGCGCGTATTCGACTACATGCACGCCGTCGCGCTCGCAATCGCGGCGCTCCTCGCGCCGGCCCACTTCCAGGGCGGGAACGGCTGGCAAGCCGGCGCGAACCGTGTCCACGCGTGCCCCGGCGTTCCCCGCTCGCGCTGCGCGCAGGTGGCGAGCTGGGCGTCGACCGTCCGCTTCCGCGACTGCGGCGACTGCGTCCCGCCGCGTAAGACGCTCGCGGTACTTCCCGCGTCCGGGATCTCGATCCAGCTGCTGCTCGGCCGGCCGCAGAGCAAAGGGCCGGCGCTCGCCTGGCCGCCACGGCTCCACCGACGCGATGTCGTCGGCCCGATCGAGGGCGGCCCGGCTCGCATCGGTTCCGTGCAGAAGTTCGGCCGGCTCCAGAGCTTCGATGCCTACCTCAACGTCTTCTTCGGCCGCCGTCATCCCACGGCCACGCTGCTCGCCCGGGCGAACCGCGAGCTCGCTTCGGCGAAGCTGCCCTGACCGTCCAGGAGCGGCGCTAGACTCGACTACCTGACGCCGGTAGCGGAACAACCGCTTCATCGCGCCCTCGGGCTGACGGACGGCGAGCTCTCCCGGATCTGCGTCCTCCTCGAGAGGGAGCCGAACGATTTCGAGCT
>JBPYFE010000027.1:0-15683 GCA_051986525.1 Gaiellaceae bacterium | reverse complement strand
CGGCGAGGGCGCCGTCGACGCGACGACCGCGACGGGGAAGGCGCCCGGAGAGGCGCTGCGGATCTGCGGTGAGCTCGGCGTCCGCTGCGTCGTCTTCGGCGGCCGCGTCGAGACGGAGCTCGACGGCGCCGAGACAGTCGCGCTGAGCGGAGATCCCGCGCGCGCCCGCGAGGACCTGCGCGCGCTCGGCGAGCGCCTCGCCCTAGACGGCGGTGACGCCAGGCCGTAGCGCGTCGAGCCGCGCGCCGATGACGGAGTCGGCGACCTCGGCGCTCGGCGCGTGCCCTGTGACGGCGCCGATGAACTCGTCCCGCTCGAGCGCGTAGAGCTCGACGCCGGAGCGCGCGGTCACCGTCGCCGTTCGCGGCACGTCGCGCAGGAGCGCGATCTCGCCGAAGTAGCCGCCGTGGCCCTCTGGCTTCGGCGCCGCGCCGTCGACCGAGATCCCGACCTCGCCGGTCTCGACGACGTAGAAGCGGTCGCCCTCGTCGCCCTGGCGGAAGACGACCGCGCCGGCCGGAAACGAGACGCGCTCCATGCTCGAGGCGAGGTGCTCGAGCGTCGCGGGGGGCAGCGGCGCGAAGATCGGGATCCCGCGCAGGAGCGCGAGCTGCTCCTCGGGCACGACCGTGTCGGCGTCGATCGCCAGCAACCGGGTCCAGAACGCCGCGACGACCACCGGCAGGAACGACCCCGTCGCCACGAGCGCCCAGCGGATGCCGACGAGCGAGATCAACGCGGGCGCGATGACGGAGCCGAGCCCGATCGTCGCGATGAAGACGCATTCGAGGACGCCCATCGCGCGGGCGAGGACGGCGTCGGGAACCGCCCGCTGCAGCATCGTCAGGCCGGAGACGTCGACGATCGTGTTCCCGAAGCCGAGCAGCGCGAGCAGCACGATCGCGAGCGCCGTCGAGGGCCAGATCCCGATCAGCGCGAGCGGGAGCCCCCAGAGCACGATCCCGAACGCGAAGCTGCCGGCGAGCCGCCGCTTGCCGACGAGGAACGCGGCGGCGCCCGCGCCGAGCAGGCCGCCGATCCCGAACGCCGACTGCAGGAAGCCGACCCCGGACTGGCCGATCTTGAGCAGGTCGATCGCGATCACGACGATCAGGACGAGCAACGCGCCGGCCACGAGCGTCTGCGCGCCGAAGAGCCCGACGAGCAGCCGCAGCCGCGAGTCGCCGCCGATCGTCCGGAAGCCGGCCAGCGCCTCGGTGACGATCCCGTGCCTCTCCCGCTCCTCGGCCTCGTGCTGCGCGTGGATCGCAACGATGCAGCCGGCCGACCAGAGGAACGCCGCCGAGGTGAAGGCGAAGACCCAGCTCGTGCTCGCCGCGGCGAGCAGCAGCCCGGCGATCGCCGGCCCGGCGAACATGCCGACGCTCTCGATCGTGCTCGAGACGACGTTCGCGGCGGTCAGCTCCGTCGGCGACTGCGCCAGCCTCGGAAGCAGGGCCGATTGCGTCGGCGTGAAGACACGCGATGTCAGTGAGATCAGGATCGCGAACGCGTAGACCGCGAGCGGCACACCGCCGAAGGCGGCCAGCGCCGCGCCGGCGGCGAAGCCGCAGCGGAGCACATCTGAGACGACGAGCACCCGTTCCCGCCGGAACCGGTCGCCGAGGACCCCGGCGAAGGGAGCGAACGCCGCCGACGGCAGCATGCGCACGAGCGCCACGAGGCCGACCCTGGAGGCGCCGCCGTCGTGGAAGGCGTAGACGTTGAGCGCGATCCCGAACGCCCACTCGCCCATGATCGAGCCGCTGAGGCCGAGCTCGAGCCGCCGCAGGTTCCGGTTGTGAAAGACGCTGCGAAACGCGGCCGAGGACTCCCGCAACTGGGCCGCAATCCCCCGCATGGACGGACGATTACAGGCCCCGTTGAGTTTTTGAAGAGGCGGTGGGAAGATTTGTGCGCCGACGCACGTCTAGTGGACAATCCCGAAGAAGGCGACGAAAGGAGCAGGGAGATGTCGGAGCAGGACAGAGATCGCGCAGGGGGCAACGAGGTCGACCGCGCAGGGTCGAACGAGGTCGAGGCCCATCGCTCAGGCGTGAATCGTGCGGGCACAGGCCGCGCGGGCGCCGGACGAGCCGACGAGCCGACGGACGAGGCACTGACCGAGGACGAGGTCGAAGCCCACAAGCTCACCCCGCGCAACGGGACCTGAGCCAAGCGCGACGGAGCTTTTCCTGAGGCCGGCGGAGACGCCGGCCTCAGTCGTTCGTGAGCACCTTTTCCAGATCCTGGAGCAGCCGCAGCCCGGCCTCGCGGCGCTCGTCCTCGAGCGCATCCAGACGCGCGGCCACGCGCGCGACGACGCCGAGGTCGCCGTCGCTCTCGGCCAGGATCCCCGCGGCCTCGCGTGCGTGCACGAGCAGGTCGAGCGCGATCGCGGCCTGGTTCGCGAACAGGCCGAGCAGGTCCATCTCCTCGAGCGAGAAGCGTGAGCGCTGCGGCCGATCGAGCACGCTGAGGACGCCGAGCGCCCGGTACTCGTGCAGCAGCGGCACCGACATCATCCCCTGCGGCACGTAGCCGGTGTCCTCGGCTGTGTCGCGCGCGAAGCGTGGATCCTTCGTCAGGTCGTCGATCACGAGCGGCTGCCGGGTGACGAGAACCCAGCCGGCGATGCCGGTGCTCGACGGGATCCTCGTCCCGACCAGGTGACCGGAGCCTTCGCCGGCCACGGCCTCGAAGACGAGCTCGTCCGTCTCCGTGTCGTGCAGGAAGATCGACGACGCCTTCGCCGCGAAGATCCCGCGGGCGACCTCGACGATCGACTGCAGCAGCGCGCGATGCGACTCCTCCGAGCCGAGCACGCCGGCCGCGACGGCGGCGCGCAGACGGTCTTCGCTCACTTTCCCCCTCCCACGTTGTTGGCGACCAGGTAGAGAACGCTCTTGAGCTGGAACGGCGTCAGCTCCGGATGCGCGGCCATGATCAGCGCGCAGATGCCGCTGATGTGCGGCGTCGCGAAGCTGTTGCCGGTGGCGCGGATCGTCCCGCCCTCGAGCCACGCGAGCTCGACATCGACGCCCCGAGCGAAGAACTCGACCGGCGGGCGTGGGTTGTAGAAGAACGCGAGCGGGTCCTCCTCCTCGTGGCTGCCGACCGAGATGACCGAGGAGAACTTCCACGGGTAGCTCTCGACCGGCATGTTGTGCGCCGACGCAACCAGGACCGTGCGCTTGAAGTAGGCCGTGTCGGCGAGCTCGTGGAGGATGCTCGCGAAGTCCTTCTTCGTCGTCGAGAGGCTCATGTTGATCACGTCGAAGCCCTGCTCGACCGACCACCGCAGCCCGGCGAGCAGCGCCTTGCCGCTGCCGGTGAAGCCGGCGCCGAGGACGCGGACGCTGTAGAGCGAGCACTCCGGCGCGAGGCTGCGGATGACGCCGGCGCAGGCGGTGCCGTGCCCGCAGAGGTCGCCTTCGGTGTCCTCCTGCGGCGTGATCTCGCCGTCGTCGCCGACGACCATCGCGACGGCGCCGTCCAGGCCGCCGACCAGCGGGTGATTCGGCTCGACGCCCGAGTCGAGGACGCAGACGCGGACCCCCTTGCCCTTCGCGGTCCCGAACGCCCAGTCGCGCGTGACCTTGTCCGGCCACTCGAGCGGGATCGCGATGCTGTCCCGCGCCGAGGCCGGCAGGCTCCACGCGGGGAGAAGCTCTTCCTCCTCTTCGACCTGGGGCTCCGGCTCGGCCATGCGGCCGATCCTAAGCGTCAGGACTGGGAGTAGCGGCGCCGGAGCGCCTCGAGCGCGGGCCGGTCCGGCTCGTAGCCTTCGCGTGCGAGCGTCGCCTCGAGGTCGGCGATCAGCGCCTCCCGGAAGGCGGAGTCGGCCTCCGCTCGCGCGACGATCTCGTCGAGGCCCGCGCGGGCGAAAGGGAGCTCCTTTGCGGCCTGCACCCAGCCGTCCGGCGCGGGGCGCAACGCTGCAATCAGCTCTCCGAGGCGATCTTCGTCGTATCCGCTCATCACGTCACCTGTCCACCAGACTGTGCAGGGACCGGATTTCTTCCCTCGAGCGAATCGCGGAGCTTTCCCAAACAGCGGGAAATCCGGCTCGCGATCGTCCCGGCGGGCAGCTCGAGCGCCTCGCCGATCGTGCGGTAGCTCTCGTCCCGGGCGAAGAAGCGGTCGAGGATGTCCTGGCAGTTCTGCGGCAGCTCGATCATCGCCTCGTGGACGGAGAGCGCCTCGTCGAGCTGCGCGAGCTTGTCCTCGTCGGCGACCGCGCCGAGCTCCGCCTCGTCGGCGGGCTCCTCACGCTGGCCGGCGCGCAGCTTGTCGACGCAGAGGCGGCGCGTCAGCTGTCCGATCCACGGCTGGATCGCCTCGTCGCTGCGCAGCGTGTCGAGCCGTTCGTAGACGCGGGAGAAAACCTCCTGGAACACGTCTTCTGCGTCGTGCTCGCGCAGGCGGAAGCCCTGGACTGCGATCGCGTAGACGTAGCGCGAGAAGCGGTCGACGAGCAATGCCCACGCGTCCTGATCGCCGTTGCGACAACGGGCGACGAGCTCTGCGGCCGAGGCCGTCTGGGTCATCGGTCCCCGTTACGCGTGCTGTTGCTCGGCCTCGCGAAGCCGCTTCGCCATCACCTGGAGCAGCTTCCACGCGATCTCTGCGTTCGTCTCGACGAGCGGGCGGAACTCCCAGGACGTGAGTCCGTAGGCGGTCACGTCGGTCTCGGCGGTCACGGTCGCCGTCCGCAGCGCCTTCTCGTCGATCAGCGCCATCTCGCCGAAGTAGGAGCCCGGGCCGAGCTGGCCGCGCGTCTCGCCGTGGACGTCGACGCTCGCCGTCCCCTCGCCGATGACGAAGAAGCCGACCCCGCCGGTTCCCTCGGCCGCGATCGTGTCGCCCGCCGCGAAGTTCCGCGACTTGAACGAACGCGCGATGCGCTCGAGGTCCTGGTGCGGCAGACCGCTGAAGAGCGGAATCTGCTCGAGGAGTTCGATCGGCGCTTCGGCCACGGGGCGATTCTATGCGCGAAAGGCGGAAATGCGAAGCCGCTATGGCCGCGCCGCCTCGACGCGGCTCGCCAGCTCCTCGATCTTGCCCTGCGCGGAATCGAGCTTCGCGAGGCAGAACTTGTACAGCTCCTCCCCCCGCTCCCAGAGCCCGATCGCCTCGTCGAGCCCGGCGTCGCCCCGCTCGAGCCGCTGGACAATCTGCTCGAGCTCCCGCTGCGCCGACTCGAACGTCTGCTCAGTCGACACGCGCGCCGAACCTTCCCTCCGCCACCTCGACGTCGATCGCCTCGCCGCTCTCGACCGACTCCGGCGAGCGGACGATTCCCTCGGAGGCGCGCACGATCGCGTAGCCGCGGTTCAGCGTCGCCCGGGGCGAGAGCGCGCGCAGCCGGCCCGCGGTCTGCTCGAGCGCAGCGCGCCGCCGCTCGACGAGCAGCGCCGGCGCGCGGCCGAGCCGCTCGTGCGCCTGCTCGAGCCGGGTCGCGTGACGCTCGAGGACGCCGTTCGCGCCGCGGGCGAGGGCGCCCCGCCTGCGGTCGAGCTGCTCGCGGAGCTCGGTCGCGTCCGGGACGACGAGCCTCGCGGCAGCCGTCGGCGTCGAGGCCCGCACGTCCGCAGCCAGGTCGCAGAGCGGCGTGTCCTGCTCGTGGCCGACCGCGGAGACGACCGGCACAGGGCTCGCCGCGATCGCCCGCACGAGCCGCTCGTCGCTGAACGGGAGCAGGTCCTCGAAGCTGCCGCCGCCTCGCGCGACCACGATCACGTCGACGTGCTCGGCGAGGCGGCGCAGGGCCTCCGTGACCGCTCCCGCGGCGCGCGGCCCCTGCACGTACGTCTCCGCGACGAGCACGTGCGCCGGCGGAAAGCGGGTCGTGATCCCCGTGAGCACGTCGCGCTTCGCCGCGGCATCGTTGCCCGTGACGAGCCCGATCGTGCGCGGCAGCACAGGCAGCGGCCGCTTCCGCTCCGCGGCGAACAGCCCTTCGTCGGCGAGCTTCCGTTTCAGCCGCTCCAGCGCCGCGAGGTGGTCGCCGAGGCCGAACCGCTCGAGCGAGAGCGCCCGCAGCCGGAACTCGCCCCGCGCCGCGTAGAGCTCCGGGCGCCCGTACGCGTGAACGCGATCGCCGTCGGCGAGCTCGAGCCGGAGCCCGTCGAACTGCCCGCGCGGCATCGAGACGGCGAGGCAGGCGCCGTCGTCGGGATCCTTGAGCGTGAAGAAGACGCTCTGCCAGCGCTCGTGGCGCTTGAGCTCCGTGATCTCGCCTTCGACCCAGACCGTCGGCAGGCGCTGGAGCCAGGTCGCGACGCCGCGGTTGAACGCGGAGACGGAGTAGACCTTGCGTTCGCCGCGAGCCTGCGCCTCGACTTTCATCGAGGCCCAGCCTAGCTCGCGCTAGAGCAGGATTTTCGCCGCGGTGGCGTGGTCGCAGCCGCCGCCGACGAGCTCGACCGCGGTGTGGAGATCGGCCTCGCTGTGGGCGAGCTTCTCGGCCAGCGGAAGCGGATATCCGGCCTCCATCAGAACGTGGAGCCGCCAGCTCTCGACCTTGTCGCGCTCGTCCTGGGGGGTTTCGGTGATCTGGGCCATGCGGTGCCTCTGCTTCGCTCTTTCCTAGACGAACCCTGCCGCCGGAAAGTTTGTCGCCACAACTATTCGGCCCGAAACGCCCCCTGCAACGACGATTCCGCCTCGTTGACGGCGGCTTCGAGCCGCCTCGTCAGCTCGTGGACGCGGGCCTCGAGGATCGCGCGCTCGGCCTCGGCGTCCGCGCTGACGGCGCGGATCTCCGAGCGCAGCTCGTCCTCGGCGGCGCCGAGGCGGCGCTGGAAGTCGGTCAGGAACTCGTCGCGCTGGCGCTCGATCGAGTTGACGATCTCGCCGAGCTTGCGGTCGACTCGCGAGGCGCCCGCGTCCGCGACCTGCGCCAGTCGCTCGGCGAGCACCGACTGCGCGTCGTGGGCGAACTGCGCGACGGCGCGGTCGAGCTCGCGGGAGAGGCGCTTCGCGGCGTCGTCGCGTGCGGTCTTGACCGCCTTCGCGAACTCCTCGACCGACGCCTCGGAGAGCCGGTTCGCCGTCCGGTCGACGATGCGGCTCAGCTGCTCGATCTGCCGCCGCTCGACGTCGGCGAACCCGGCCTGGATCCGCCGCACGGCCTCCGTCTCCTCGGCGGCGATCCGCTCGCGGAGCTCGCGCTCCCGCTGACGTAGACGCTCCGAGACCTCGTGCAGCGCCCGCCGCCGCTCGGCTTCGTGCACCTCGACGTCGCGGCGCGCCGCAGCGGCCGCCTCCTGAGTGGTGCGGTCGAACTCCTCGCGCATCCGGGGGACGACCTCGCGCTGTTCCTCGCTCGCGGACTTCAGCTGAGCCGCCTCGGCCTCGAGGCGCACGTGGGCCTGGGCGAAGAGCTCCTCCTGCTTCTGCGCGAGCTCCGCGAGTCGCGCGCCCAGCGCCTGTTGGATCCGGTCGAGGTCGCCCGACCACTCCGAGAGGCGCTTCTCGACGCGGCGCTCGACGAGGGTCAGCGAGTCTCCGAGCTCGGCGCCGAACCGGCGCTCGCGCTCGGCCAGCTCGTTACGGCGCTCGTCGGCGATCCGGCGCTCCTCCTCGGCGAGCAGCGAGACCGAATCCGCCCTCGCCCGGGCGAGCGTCCGCTCCAGCTCCGCCGCCCGGTCGGACGCTTCGCGGTCGACGAGCTCGTGCAGGCGCGCCTCGGCGGACGTCGCCTCCTCGTCCAGGCGCCGAGCGCGCTGCACGCCGGCGAGCACGCCGATCGCGCCGAGGCAGACGAGCGCGCACACGCTCAGCCCGGCCGCGGCTAGAGCGCTCTCGCGGTCGAGCTCGAAGGCGAAGCCGACCCAGGCCGCGGCCGCCGCGAGGCCCACCACGCCGGCCGCGGCAACGAGCTGGGAGCGTGTCGCACGGCCGTAGAACGCCGCTGCCAGCGCGCCGGCGGCGACGACGATCCCGGCCGCGAAGGCGACCTCGAGCAGCACGTCGACGTTCACGCCGTTGATCCTAGAGCCGCAGCGCGACCATCGCCGCCGCCAGGGCCACGACCGCGGCGGCCATGAAGCGCAGCGCCGTCTCGGCCGGCGCCGTCAGCGTCGCCGCGTCGATCGGGACGCGCGTGCCGTCCGTCTTCTCGATCGTCCCCGTCACGGAGACCGTCCGGCGGCGGACGTCGCGGACCGGCGTCGAGAGCGTTCTCTGCGCGCCGATCAGCAGCGCCCCGAAGAGCGCGGCCAGCACCGCCTCGGCGCGAATCGTGTCCGCGGCGGCGAAGTACGCGGTCACGATCGGGAACCCGCCCCACGCGAGCGCGAGCCACCAGCCGTTGTGGAAGGCGCCGCCGAAGAGCTCCAGGTTGTAGGCGCAGACGATGAAGCCGCCGAAGGCGACGAACGGGAGCAGCCAGAGGTTGTGCTCGACTGCGACGGCGATCCCGATCCCGACCGCGCCGCCGAGCGAGAGAACCGTCAGCGCCACCAGCACGCCGGTCGGGATCTTCGTCTGGAGCGGCCGGCCGTTCAGCTCGTCGAGCGCGTGCGCGGCGATTCCGAGCGCGAGGAAGAACGCCAGCACTGCCAGCGCCGTGCGCCCCCAGGGGACGTGCGGCGCCAGGCAGGCGCCGATGAGGACGTAGCCGAGGTTCCAGAGCGTGTACGGCGGATGGAGCAGCGTCACGTAGTCGCGCCAGCCGCCGGGCGCGAGCGCGTAGAAGGCCGGGCGGGGAGCCTCAGCCGCCACGCCGGCCCCAGATCACGATCCCGCCGCCGAGGCTGAGCCGTTGGTGGCGCACGTCCTCGACGCCGGCGGCGCGCCAGAGCTCGAGCTGGCGCCCGAGCGGGTACCGGCGCCAGAACTCGCGGATGCTGCCGCCGAGGAAGTCGCCGACGTCGTGCCAGGCCGGCGAGACGACCCGGCCGGCGAGCGGGAGGACGGCGCCGACGTAGGCGCGCCAGAGCGGATGCCAGACGCCGCGCGGGACGGCGAACTCGAGACTGGCGAGCGCGCCGCCCGGCCTGACGACGCGGGCGAGCTCGCGTAGCTGCGCGCCCGGGTCCTCGACGTAGCGGAGGAGATACGTGACCGTGAGCGCGTCGAAGGACGCGTCCTCGAAGGGCAGCTCCTCGGCGCTCGCCTCGACAAGCTGAACCGCGCGGGGCAGCCGTTCCCGCGCGACGGCGAGCATCTCGGCGCTCTGGTCGAGCCCGACGACGGCGCAGCGTTTCCGGCGCAGGAGCTCGAGCGCGACCGCGCCCGTTCCCGTCGCGACGTCGAGCACGCGGTCGCCCGGTCCGACGTCCAGCCGCGAGACGAGGAAGCTGCGCCAGCGCGGGTCCTGGCCGAGCGAGAGGATGCGGGCGTAGCGGTCGTAGGTCGGGCCGAGCGGCGCGAAGAGCTGGAGCGCCCGCGACTTCACCGGAACGGCCTCGGCCACGGCGCACAGCCTATTCTCGCTGCGTGGAGCTGAGCGAGGACCTGCGCCGGATCGCCGACGTCGCCGTTTCCTTCGCCGAGCCGGGCGAGGAGCTCCGCGGGATCGTCCCGACGGAGCCGGCCGACGGCAAGCGCGCATACCTCTGCGCCTACGAGCGCGACGGGAAGACGAGCTGGCTCGTCCTCGACGCCGACGGCAATCCCGTCGACGAGCGGGGCGAGATCAGGGACGCGGTCTCGATCGCCGCCCTCGTCGAGGTCGCCGAGGACGTCGCCGGCGGCGGCGACCTGGACGACCTGCGCTCGCAGCTCGTCGCGGTGCGGACGACCGAGAACCCGCCCGGGATCGACGAGGCTGAGGAGGCTGCGATCGAGCTGCAGGCCGTCATCGGCGGGACGCCGCGGCTCGCGACGCCCGCCCACCTGGACGCGCTCGGCGCGGCGACGCTCCGCCTCGAGCGCGCGCTCGGGAGCGACGCCGGCTCCCCCTTCGCGGCGGCGATGCAGCAGGCGACGGAGACCGTCGAGCAGCTCGTGACCGACGTCGAGGCCGCCTACAAGGTGCCGCTCCGCGGCTAGAGTGGCCGCATGGAGGGAAGCGGCTTCGGCTTTCCGTTCGGGGGCGACCCGGAGGACATCATGCGCGGGCTGCGCGAGTTCGCCGAGCAGCAGGCCGAGTCCGTTCAGGAGGCCCAGCGCGAGCAGTTCGCGACGCTGACGCTGAACACCGCCGTCGAGCTCACGGCCGCCGCGTTGCAGCAGGTGAACGTCCAGGGCGGGGCGGACGAGCAGTCGATCGGGCTCCGCGACGCGATGCGCGTGCTCTTCCCCGAGGCGGTAGCGCTCGTCAGCGCCGCGCGCCAGGGATTCATGCGCGAGTCCGGCTAGCTCGGCCCCGGAGCGGCGGGCAATCTAAGATTCCGCCGCTTTGCTGCTGGATCGCGCGCTCGTCCGGATGCTCCCCGCCGTCCCGCGGCCGCTCGTCCACCGGCTGGCGGAGCGCTACATCGCCGGGCCGTCGCTCGAGGAGGCCTGCCGGGTCGTCTCGACGCTGAACGTGCAGGGCAAGCTGGCGACGATCGACGTCCTCGGCGAGGAGATCAGCCGTGACGGCGAGGCCCGCGCGATCGCGGACGAGTACCGGCACGTCTTCGAGGTGATCGCCGAGCAGGGGCTCGACTCGGGCGTCAGCGTCAAGCTCACCGCCCTGGGCCTGAAGCTCGACTACGGCCTCTGCCGCGAGAACCTCGAGGCCGTCGTCCGCGAGGCCGAGCGGCGCGGCAACTTCGTCCGCATCGACATGGAGGACTCGTCGACGACCGACGACACGCTCCGGCTCTACCGCGAGCTCCGCGAGGCCGGGCTCGAGAACGTCGGCGTTGTCCTCCAGGCGCGCCTGCGCCGGACGCTCGACGACATCCGCGCCCTCGCCGACCTGAGGCCGAGCGTCCGTCTCTGCAAGGGGATCTACATCGAGCCCGACGCGATCGCGTTCCAGGACTACGACGAGGTGCGCGCGAGCTTCGTCAGGTCGCTCGAGGCGCTGCTCGACGCCGGCTGCTACGTCGGCGTGGCCACGCACGACGACTGGCTCCTGTCGCAGGCGCGGCGGATCCTCGACCGGCGCGGGCTCGGCAGCGAGGAGTACGAGTTCCAGATGCTGCTCGGCGTGACCACGGCCGCCGGCGACCGGCTCGTCCGCGAGGGCCACCGCCTGCGGATCTACGTCCCCTACGGCGAGCAGTGGTACGAGTACTCGCTGCGGCGGCTGCAGGAGAATCCGCGGATCGCCGGCTACATCGCCACGGACACGGTCGGCCGGCTGCTCCCGCGGCGCAACGGCGCGGGTTGATCTGGGCCGACGCCGAGGGCTGCCGCGTCGTCGACGCCGAGGGCCGCGACTACATCGACCTCTCGGGCGGCTTCGGCGTCGCGGCGCTCGGGCACCGCAACCCGCTCGTCGCGGAAGCGTGGCGGCGGCAGCGCGTCGTGCACGCGCTCGGCGACCTCGCGGACGCGGCAGTCACGGTCGAGCTGCGGCGGCGGCTGCCGAAGCCGGCGAAGCTCGGCGTCACGGGCGAGGACGCCGTCGAGATCGCCCTGCGGACGGCGCTGCTCGCGACCGGGAAGCCCGGGATCCTCGCCTTCGAGGGCGCGTACCACGGGACCGGCCTGCTGGCGCTGGCCGCGACCTCGATCGACAGCTTCCGGCTCCCGTTTCGGACGTGGCTCCCGGGCCCCGTCTACCGGCGCCGCTACGGCGAGGACCCGGGCCCCCTTCCGGCGCGCTGCGGCTGCGTGATCGTCGAGCCCGTCCAGGGTCGCGGCGGCGCGGTCGTCCCCGACCCGGACTTCCTGCGCGTGCTCCGGCGGCGCTGCACCGCGCGCGGCGCCCTGCTCGTCGTCGACGCGGTCTACGCCGGCCTCGGCCGCGTCGGAGAGCTCTGGCCCGGGGCGGAGTACGCCGACGTGCTCGTGATCGGCAAGGCGCTCGGCCACGGGGTGCCGATCTCGGCCGCGCTCTTCTGGCGCGAGGACCTGGCGCAGGCCTGGGAGCTCGGTCCCGAGGACGTCTACACCCACACGCACGCCGGCAACCCGCTCGCGTGCGCGGCCGCGCTCGTCGTCCTCGACGAGGTGCCGAAGCTGCTCGACCGCGTCCGCGAGGCCGGCGAACGGTTCGAGCGCGCGGGCTGGCACGGCGCCGGTCTCTTGCGCGCGCGGCCGGGCGACGCGCAGGAGTCGCTCCGCCGAGGCGTGATCGTCGTCCCGGCCGGCCCGGGCGCGAGCCTGATCTCGGCGACGCCCCCGCTGACGATCGCGGACGACGAGATCGACGAGGCGCTAACCCGGCTTGACGGCGACTAGGACGAACTGCCCCGGAACGCGCGGGTCCCGTTTGCGCCAGTGCGTCGCGTAGATCGACGAGAACTCCTCGAGCGAGCGCACGGTCAGCCCGGCCGCCGCGACGGCGGTGACGATCTGTCCCAGCCGCCAGAACCGCTCGTGCTTCTGCTCCGTCGCCGGCTCGCCGGGGAGGTCGAAGTGCCGCCAGCCGACGTCGACGAACGGCGCCTCGTCGAAGTAGTCCTCGCGCCAGTGCGAGGCGGCGTCGACGCAGGCCGCGACCGGGTGGTCGTCGTAGGCGAGCAACGAGCCGCCCGGCTTGAGCGCGGAGGCGATCCCGCCGGCCCAGGCGTCGAGGTCGTGCAGCCAGTGGAAGATGCCGCCGCCCGTGTAGACGAGGTCGAAGCGGCCGCGCGTCACCTGCAGCGGCAGCTCGTGCACGTCGGCGTGGACGAAGGCGGCGTTCGGCGCGCGCTCCTGGGCGATCGCGAGCGCCTCGTTCGAGATGTCGACGCCGGTGACGAGCGCGCCGAGCTCTGCGAGCTCCGCCGTCGACTCGCCGGTCGCGCACTGGAGGTGGAGCACGTGCCTGCCGGCGACCTCCGGCAGGCGCTCGCGAATCGCCGCCGGAATCCCGAGCTGCCCCTCCATCGCGTCGGCCCGGCGGCGGTGGATCTCGTCCCAGGCGCGCCGGTTGTGCTCGGTCGGCTCCATCAGGCGAGCAGCGAGAACCCGCCGTCGACGACGAGTGTGTGCCCGCGGACCATGTCCGCGCCCGGCGAGCAGAGCCAGACGACCGCGTCGGCGACGTCGCTCGGCTCGACGAGCCGCCCGGCGGGCGTCCGCTCCCGGCCGGCCCGCAGCATCTCCTCCTTGTTCGGAAAGTGCTCGAGCGCAGCGGTCTCGACGACCCCGGCCGAGACGGCGTTCGCCCGGATCCCGCGCGGCGCGAGCTCGACCGCGAGGTAGCGGACGAGCGACTCGAGCGCCGCCTTCGAGGTGCCGACGAGGACGTAGTTGTCGAGCACGCGGATCGAGCCGAGCGACGAGATGGCGACGATCGACGATCCGGCCTCCATCTGCGGCGCCGCCGCCTGCGCGAGCGCGAGCAGCGCGTGCGCGTTCGCGTCGAGCGTCCAGTCCCAGTGCTTCTTCTCGACCTCGAGCGCCGGCCTGATCACCCCCGTCGCGGCGTTGTGGATCAGCGCGTCCAGGCGCCCGAGCTCCGCGACCTGCGCCGCGACGCGCTCCGAGGCGACGTTCCCGCGCACGAGCACGGGCTCGACTCCGGCGGCGCGCAGCTCCTCGGCGGTCGCTTCGGCCGCGGAGTCGTTGCGCAGGTACCCGATCGCAACCCGCGACGCGCCGAGCTCGGCGAACCGCAGCGCGATCGCCTTGCCGATCCCGCGCGAGCCGCCGGTGACGAGGACCGACGCGCCGTCGAACCGCATCAGCCGCGCTGCGAAAGCGGCGCGTCGGCCGGCGCCGAGCTCGGGAGCTCGCTCCAGCCTGGGACGTCGCGGCGGACGCGGCCGCCGGTCTCCGCCTTCGACGAGGCGTGTCCGAGCCGGTCGAGGAGCGCCATCTTTTCCTCCCCGTAGCGCCGAACTTCGTCGTCCTCGGGCAAGCCCGCGATCAGCTCCTCGACCCTCGCCCGCAGCTGGTAGGCGAAGTGCGGCGTCGCCGGGCCGACGAGCGCGTCGATCGCCTCTTTCGTCGGCGCAGGCATCACTCGGAGCCTAATGGGTAGGTTCGAAGGGATGCGACGGCTCGAGCTCGCCGACCTGATGCTGCTCGCGACCGTCGTCATCTGGTCGCTCAACTTCACGGTGACCAAGTACGCCCTCGACCACGGCTTCAAGCCGCTGGCCTACGGCGGCGTCCGCTTCGCCGCCGCGGCGCTCCTCTTCGTCGGCGTCACGTATGTCCGCGAGCGCTCGTTCCGGATCCGCCGCGCGGACCTGCTCTTCCTCGCCGGCGCCGCGCTCGTCGGCATCTTCCTGAACCAGGTCACCTTCGTCTACGGGACGAAGCTGACGACGGCGGCGACGGTGGCGCTGATCTTCGGGACGATGCCGATCCTGACGGCGCTCTTCGCGCGCGTCGCCGGTATCGAGACGTTGCATCCGCGCTTCTGGCTCGCAGCGCTCACGTGCTTCGGCGGCGTCGTCCTCGTCGCGGTCGGCGCGGCCGGCGGCGTCGGCGGCAACCTGTGGGGCTACCTGCTCGCGCTCGCGGGCGCCGTCACGTGGGCCGCGTACTCGGTCGCGATCGCGCCGCTGATGCGCAACTACACCGCCTCGCGGCTGAGCGCGTACGCGCTGACGATCGGCGTCGTCCCGCTGCTCATCGCCGGCGGCCCGCAGCTCGCCTCGCAGAACTACGAGTCGCTGTCATGGGTCGTCTGGCTCGCGTACGCGTTCGCGGTGGTCGGGCCGCTGTTCGTGACGAACCTCCTCTGGTTCAACGCGATCGACCGCGTCGGCCCGTCGCGTGCGGCGCTCTACACGAACCTGCAGCCGTTCCTCGGCGCGATCTTCGCGCTCCTGATCCTGTCCGAGTCGATGACGGTCGTGCAGGTCGTCGGCGGCGTGCTGATCGCCGGCGGGCTCGTCTTGGCGAGAGGCAGCGAGGAGCCCGTCGTCACCGAGGAGGCCGAGGCGGAAGACGAGGCGAAGGCCGCATGACCCTCCGCGAGCGACTCGCCCGGCAGCCCGAGGGCTACCAGTTCACGATCGGGCGCATCCTCGCCATCTACTCGGGGCTGATGGTGACGCTGCTGCTCGCGGCGCTCGACCAGACGATCGTCGCCACCGCGCTGCCGAAGGTCGTCTCCGACCTGGGCGGGATCACGCAGTACTCGTGGGTCTTCACCGCCTACATGCTCGGCTCGACGGTCACGGTCCCGCTCTACGGCAAGCTCGGCGACGTCCACGGGCGGAAGCCGCTCTTCATCGTCGCGATCGTCGTCTTCCTCGTCGGCTCGGCGCTCTGCGGCTTCGCGCAGAACATGTGGGAGCTCGTCGTCTTCCGCGCCGTCCAGGGCGTCGGCGCCGGCGGCCTGTTCCCGCTCACGCTGGCAATGGTCGGGATGATCGTCCCGCCGCGAGACCGAGGCCGCTACCAGGGGTTGATCGGGTCCGTGTTCGCGGCGGCCTCGATCATCGGCCCGCTGATCGGCGGCTTCATCGTCGACAACACGAGCTGGCGCTGGATCTTCTTCGTCAACCTGCCGGTCGGGATCGTCGCGCTCGTGGTGATCCTCGTGACGATGCCGCGGCGTCCGTACAAGCAGGAGCATTCGATCGACTGGCTCGGCGCGGCGCTCCTCGGCGCGGGGACGACCGCGCTGCTGCTCGGGCTCGTCTGGGGCGGCCGCGACTACCCGTGGAGCTCGGCGCCGGTGGTCGGCG
>JBPYFE010000026.1:0-8622 GCA_051986525.1 Gaiellaceae bacterium | reverse complement strand
AGGCAGGTGTCCACACGGGCGAGTGCGAGCGGATCGGCGACAAGCTTGGTGGGATAGCCGTCCACATCGCAGCCCGCGTCGCGGGAACGGCCGCGCCTGGCCAGGTGCTCGTCTCGCAGACCGTCAGGGATCTCGTCGCCGGCTCGGATATCGAGTTCGACGACCGAGGCGAGCACGAGTTGAAAGGCGTGCCCGAGACCTGGCGGCTATTCGCAGTCCGGCACTGACCCCAAGGATCTGGACTGGGCCAGTGTTCCGGAATGACCCCTGACGGGTCCGTCTCAGCGCGAAGCCCGTCACTACCGATTAGCAAGGCATGTCTCGACGGTAGGTCTGTTTCTCGCGTTGCTGCTCGTCGCGCTAGTGGCCGCCATCGTCGTCGTCGTGTGGTTCCTGAACTTCGTCGGGACCCAGAACTGACGCCTCGGCCAGTGTCCTCTCGCCTGGCGGTGGTGGGCTACTGCAGGCGCTCGGCGAGGTAGCGGATCGCGAGGGGATAGCGGTAGTCGATCCCCATGTGCGTCGCGTCGAAGAGCTCGAAGAAGACGTCGGTGATCCCCAGCGCCTCGAGCTCCTGCCGGAAGGCCTCGGCGCCTAGATCCAGGAACCACTCGTCCCGCTTCCCCGCGTCGATGTAGATCGCACGCTGGCTCCGTAGCGCATCGGCGTGCCGGCGCGCCATCCGCACCGGATCCCACGCGAGCCAGCGCTGCCAGACGTCGTCGCGCAGCATCCCGGTCTCGGTGTCGAAGGGCAGGTCGACTGAGCTGTCCTCGTTCGCCGAGTAGCACGCCGCCATCGCGTACGTGTTGAGGAGGTAGTAGTCGGACTGCTTCGTAAATGCGGGCCGGGAGCGGAAGTCCTCCCAGAAGTGCTCGTACGAGCCGTCGTAGTCGTCGCGCAGCGCGCGCACCGCGTCGCGGAACTCGGGCAGGTAGCAGAGCTCGAAAAGGGCGTCGCCCGCGTGCGTCGCGAGGCCGCCGAACACGTCGGGCCGGAGCATCGGCAGGACCATCGCTCCGTAGCCGCCGCTCGAATGGCCGGTAAGCCCGCGGTGTCCCGGCTCGGACAGCGTCCGGTAACGCGAGTCCACGAACGAGACGACCTCCTCGCAGAGGTACTCGCCGTAACGGCCGGTCCCGGGCGAGTCGATGAACTGCGAGCCGCCGTACGACGTCCAGCAGTCGACGAGCACGATGAGCGCCGGCGGGCAATCCTCCTCGCCGAAGAGCTTGTCGATTCGCTCGGGCATGTTCGGGCGGAAGGCGGAGCGGTTCCACCACATGTCGACCTGCCCGGTGATCCACTGGATCAGGTAGATCGATGGAAAGCGCCGGTCGGGCTCGGCGTGGTAGGCAGGCGGGAGGTAGACCCAGAGCGGGCGGACGTGCGGGTCGCCGAGCGGGTTGTCGCGCAGGAGGGCGCTCTCGATCTCGAGCTCGTCGAAGCGTCCGACGAAGTCGTGCGACCAGGGCTCCACGAGGCGGTCTTTCTATCAGGCGATGGCCGTCCAGGCCCCGGAAACGGAGGAGCAGTGTTCCGCTATCGCCTGCACTCACCGGACGGGGACGACCTAGGCGAAGCGACCTACGCGGTGATGATCAAGCCGGGTGAGGAGATCCTCGGCGCTGGCGGTCAGAGGCTGCGCGTCGTCGACGTCGTCCCGTTCGAGGAAGCGGACGACTTGGGGTTCGTCGGGCTGCTGAAGGGGATGTCGCGCTCGCCTGGGCCAACGGGTAGGACTGTCGGCTGGGCCAGTGTTCGGGAATGTCACTAGAGAAGCAGCAGTCTGCGAGGATCGGAACGTGGCGGCGGAATGGTGGCTCGACGAAGTCGCACATGCTGGCCCTGAGCATCTCGACGCCGAGTTCGTCGGGGCGTTCGACCGCAAGTCGCCAACCGACTGGTCGGCGACGGTGGCCTCGCTTCCCGAGTTGGGTCTCGGCCCGACCAGCACCGTCATCGACATTGGCGCCGGAACCGGCGCATTCGCCTTGGCCGTTCGCCCACACGTCGGTCGCCTGGTTGCCGTTGACGCTTCCCCTGCGATGGTCGCGCAGATGCGTGCTCGGGGGATCGAGGCAGTTCAGGGCGGCTTTCTGAGCTACGAGCACGACGACGGACCGGTCGACCTAGTCCACAGCCGAAACGCGCTTCACCACCTGCCGGACTTCTGGAAAGCCGTCGCTCTCGAGCGAGCGGCAAAGATGCTCAAGCGCGGCGGGCTGCTCGTCCTCTCCGACATCGTCTATTCGTTCGATCCGGCAGAAGCCGAGACCGTTGTCGAGCGGTGGCTGGAAAGCGCCGCGAAGGACTCCGCCCTGGGCTGGACCGCCACCGAGCTCGCACGACACGTGCGAAGCGAGCATTCCACGTTCTCCTGGCTGCTCGAACCGATGCTGAACCGCGTCGGTTTCGAGATCAGCACCCGCTCGTACAGCCAACGCCACGTCTATGCCTCGTATGTCTGCCGTCGTAAGTGAGGGCGCGCTCGCTTGCCCGAGCCTCCCTCTCACTCGACCGAATCTCGACCTCGGTTTCGGTGCCGGCGGCCCGACGGCGATGCCGGTGAGCTGCTAGCTGCGCTGCTTCTTCGCGAACTCGAGGAAACGCTCGCGCGTCTCAGGATCGGGGCCGAGCGGCGTCTCGTCTGCGTACTTCGGGTCCGCCGCCAGCTCCTCGGCGACGGCGCGGACGGCCTCGACCACGCGCGCCTTGTACTCCGGGTTCTGGAGCAGCTTCTCGACCCACGTCTCCGAACCGTTGTACGGCTCGACGTCGCTGTCCACGAGGATCTCTCCGAGGACGATGCCGACGCGGATGTACGCGAACGTCTTGAACGCCAGCAGCCGGCGCGGCGTGTCGACGAGCTTCGCTATCTCGGGATCCTCGGCCTGGACCTGCTCGACGATCGTGCCGATCGGTTGATCGACGAGCGGTATCCACAGCTCTTCCCGGTCGGCCACAGGGAAATTCTAGGTCGGTCGACGGCGCGTCCGCCAGACGAGATTCGCGGCGACGACGAGCATCAGGACTCCGAACATCCGCCGGAGCACGGCGTCGGGCAGCGAGCGGGCGATGACGACGCCCAGCTCCGCGCCGGCGATCGACGCGAGCCCGACCCAAAGCGCGGGGCGCCAGCGGACGTTCCCGTGCCGCGCCTGCCGCCAGGCGCCCACGAGGACGGTCGGGATGATCGCGAGCAGCGAGGTCGCGTTCGCGTGCACCTGCGTCAGGCCGAGGACGAGCACGAGCGTCGGCACGAAGACGATCCCGCCGCCGACGCCGAACAGCCCGGCGAGGACGCCGCCGAGGAAGCCGAGGACGAGCGCGAGGATCTCCATCAGACGAGCAGCCGGATCCCGACGGCGGTGAGCAGGAGGGCGAAACCGATCGCGAGCGTCCGGGTTGGAAGCCGCTGCTGGATCCCGACCCCGGCGACAACGCCGAAGACTGCCGGGATGCCGACGATCGCGGCCGCGCCGGGCTTGACGTCGCCGTGGAACGAGTAGGCGACGACGCCCGCGGCGGCGGTGATCCCGAGCGCCGCCAGCGACGTCCCGGTCGCGACGCGCGGCCCCAGGCCGAAGGCGGCGACGAGCAGCGGGACGATGATGATCCCGCCGCCGACGCCGAAGAGCGCGCTGAAGACGCCGGCGACGAGCCCGATCGCGAGCAGGCGCAGCACCCGCGTATCCTGAGGCGGCGCTTACGCCGCCGTCAAAAAAGGTCGTCGCGGCTTTGCCGGGGCGGCCGCTAAACCCGGGTCGGGGAACGACCGCTTTGCGCAACGCAGCAACGCTTAAGGTAGGGGCGTGGCGGCGGAGCCCCTGCTGGCCGCGTTGGCGGAGAAGCCCGGGGCGGCGGCGATCCTGCTCGACGTCGACGGGACGCTGGCGCCGATCGCCCCGCGGCCCGAGCTCGCGAGCGTGCCGGAGGCGACGCGGTCGGAGGTGGAGCGGCTCGCCGGGCGCTACGGGCTCGTGGCCGCGATCAGCGGACGGACGAGCGGCGACGCCGCGGAGCTGCTCGGCGCCGTGGGCGTCCGCTACGTGGGCGTCCACGGACTCGAGCTGGCGCCCGAGGCGGAGCACTGGCGCGGGCCCCTGCACGAGTTCGCCTCGAGCGTCGACTGGCCCGTCGAGGACAAGGGGCTCGCCGTCGTCTTCCACTACCGCGGCGCCGACGACGAGGCGGACGCCGAGGCGACGCTCCGCGGCGTCCAGGCGCGCGCGCTGGCGCTCGGCCTCGACGCGCGCTTCGGACGCAAGGTGCTCGAGGTTCGCCCGCCGGTCGAGGCCGACAAGGGAACCGCCGTCCGGGCGCTGCTCGACGAGGCCGGCCTTCGGCGGGCGCTCTACGCCGGAGACGACGCGACCGATCTGGACGCGTTCCGCGGACTGGACGGGCTCGAGCTCGCGATTCGCGTCGCGGTCGCGTCGGAAGAGGGCCCGCCGGAGCTTCGCGAGGCCGCCGACGTTGTCGTCGCCGGTCCGGACGAGCTGCTGGAACTGCTGAGAACGCTCTAGAGCCTGAGCCGCTCGCGCAGCGCGCGCGTCTGGCGGCGCGCGACGTCGAGCTCGGTCCGCTCCGCATCGTCGAGCGCGACGCGAATCCGATCGGGCCCCGCCCGCTTCACCGCCGCGACCTTGGCGAGGTTCACGAGATGGCTCCGGTGGATCCGCGCGAACCGGCCCGACGGCAGCTGCTGCTCGAGCTCGCGCAGCGGCGCCGTCGCGAGGTACGAGCGGTCGTAGGTGTGCACGCGGCTGTAATCGCCGTCCGCGCCGACCCAGTGGATCGCGTCGTAGTCGAGCAGCGTCTTGGCGCCGCCCGCGCTGACGACGGCGATCTTCTCGACCGGCGCGTCCGCTCGGCGCCGCGCCTGACGGAGCCGGTCGACGACGCGGGCGAGCCGCGCGGGCTCGACGGGCTTGACGAGGTAGTCGAACGCCTCGACCGCGAAGGCGTCGACGGCGTAGCGCTCGTGCGCGGTGACGAAGACGACCGCCGGACGCTCCTGGCGGTCGAGGATCAGCCGCGCCGCCTCGACGCCCGTCAGGCCCGGCATCTCGACATCGAGGAAGACGACGTCGTAGCGGACGCTCTCCGCGAGCGCGAGGGCCTCGCCCGCTGACGCCGCCTCGCCGACGACCTCGAGCTCCGGGTGGGCCGAGAGCAGGTAGCGAAGCTCGCCGCGCGCCGGCGCCTCGTCGTCGACGACCAACGCTCTGATCGTCACGCGGCCGGCACGTCCAGCCGGACGACGGTGCCGAAGCCGCCCGACTTCAGCCGCACGCCCTCGCCGTAGAACGCGGTCAGCCGCCGGTGGACGTTCGCCAGGCCGAGGCCGGCGCCGTCGCCGGTCGTCGCGCCGGGCTCGAGCACGCGCTCGAGCGCCTCGCGCGCGATCCCACGGCCGTTGTCTCGGACCGTCACGCGTAGCCGACCGCGCCGGACGCGTGCGCGGATCAGCAGCCGGAGCGGCCTGTCGGTCTTGCCGTGCTTGACGGCGTTCTCGACGAGCGGCTGGACGAGGAACGGCGGCATCTCGACGCCGAGCGCCTCCGGCGTGGCGTGGATCTCGACCTCGAGCTGCGGCCCGAAGCGCGCCTGCTCGAGCGCGAGGTAGCTCTCGACGTGACCGAGCTCCTCCTCGAGCGTCACGAACTCGCCCGGCCGCGAGAGCGTCCAGCGGCAGTAGTCGGCGAAGGCGAGGATCAGCTCCCGGGCGCGGTCCGGGTCGGTGCGGATGAAGCTCGCGATCGTGTTCAGGCAGTTGAAGAGGAAGTGCGGCTCGATCTCCGCCTGGAGCGCCTTCAGCTCTGCGGATGCGGCCGCCCGCGCCGAGCCGGCGAGCTCGGAGAGCTGCAGCTGGGCCGAGAGCTGGTCGCCGAGGGCCGCGAGCAGGTCGATGTCGTCGTCGGCGAGCGGCGAGCCGTCGGTCGCGTAGACGGCAAGCGTCCCGATCGGCCCGTCGCTTACCCGCAGCGGGACGATCGCGGCCGCGCCGAGCGGGCAGGCCGGATGGCGGCACTCGACGCGCAGCGCCAGCGGCGCGACGCGCAGCTCGTCCGCGGCGAGCGCCTCGAAGACGGGCCGGATCGGCTCGTCGCCGGCGCCGTGGTGGTCGGCGCCCGCGCCGACGAAGGCGAGCACGCGCGTCGTGTCGGTGACCGCGACGGCGCCGTAGCCGAGCTTCTCGAACACCTCGTAGGCGAGCGTCCGCGCAGCGCTCTCGGAGAGGCCGAGCCGCAGCTCCGGCAGCGTCGCCGCGAGCAGCTCCAGCGTCGGCGCCTCGCGGCGCAGGCGGCGCACCCGCGGCATCGGTCAGGCCTTGCGCACGCGCACCGCGGTCCCGTACGCGCAGATCTCCGTCCAGGTGTTGCCCATCTCGGACGTGTCGAACCTCATGCCCAGGATCGCGTTCGCGCCCTTCGCCTCGGCCTCCTCGACCATCCGGTCGATCACCTGCTGGCGACTGTCGGCCAGCGCCTTCGTCATCCCCTTGAGCTCGCCGCCCAGGATCGACTTCAGGCCGGCCCCGGCCTGCGAGAACGCGTTACGCGAGCGAACGGTGAGGCCGAAGACCTCGCCGAACACCTCTTCGATCTCATGGCCGGGAATGTCGTTCGTGGTCGCGATCAGCATCACGCCTCCATTCGTAGGACGTCCCATGCCCGCCGCACGTCGGCTTCCGTCGTCCGCGCACTACCGATCGCGAGCCGGAGGACGTACCTGTCCTTGAGCACGGCGTGCGAGAGGAACGCCTCGCCGCTCGCGTTCACGCGCTCCAGCAGTGCTTCGTTCTCCTCGTCGGAGTCGTCGCGGCGGAAGCAGACGACCGAGAAGTGCCGCGGCGCGACGACCTCCCACCCGGACTCCTCGCGAACCCAGGACTCGAACAGCTCGCCCAGCCGCACCGCCTCGCGGATCCGCGCCTGCAGGCCTGAGCGTCCGTAGCAGCGCAGCACGGCCCAGAGCTTCAGCGAGCGGAAGCGGCGGCCGAGCGCGGGCCCGTACTCGCTCAGGTTGAAGGCGTCCTCGTCGCCGGTTCGCAGGTACTCCGGCACGAGCGTCATCGCGGCATGGAGGTCTTCCGGCCGCCGCGTCCAGAGCGCCGAGCAGTCGACAGGGGTGAACAGCCACTTATGAGGATTGACGACGACGGAATCGGCGCGCTCGATCCCCTCCCAGGCCCAGCGGAACTCGGGGCACACCATCGCCGAGCCCGCATAGGCGGCATCGACGTGCAGCCAGACGTGCTCGCGCTCGCAGATCTCCGCGAGCTCGGCGACGGGATCCACCGCCGTCGACGCCGTCGTCCCGACGGTCGCGACGAGGGCGCAGGCGCCCTCGAGGTCGGTCAGCCCGTCGACGCGCATCCGCTGCTGCTCGTCGACCGGCACCTTCTGCACCGGCATCCCGAGCAGGCGCGCGGCCTTCTCGACCGACGAGTGCGCCTGCTCCGAGCAGAGGACGACCCGGCCCGGGCGCGCGTGCCGCGCCGCCGCCAGCGCGGCGAGCGTCGAGGTCGACGCCGTGTCCTCGATATGTCCGTGCCAGCCGCGCGGCAGGCCGAGCAGCTGCGCGAGCCAGTCCATGACGACGAGCTCGAGCTCGGTCGCCGCCGGCGAGGCGCGCCAGAGGATCTGCGTCTGGTTCAACGTCGCGGCGAGGAACTCGGCCAGGATCCCCGGCTCCGAGCCCGTGGTCGCGAACCAGGCGAAGAAGCCTGGGCTCTGCCAGTGCGTGATCCCCGGCATCAGCACCTCGTCGAGGTCGCGCAGGACAGCCGCGAACTCCTCCGGCTCGACCGGCGGCGCGTCCGGAAGGGCGGCCCGGATCTCGCCGGGCGCGACCTGCGCGAGCACCGGCCGTTCCCGCACCGTCTCGAGATACGACGCCGCCCACTCGAGCGCCGCGGCTCCGTCCTCCCTGAAATTCATCCGCCGAGCAGCTTCCTGATCTGCGGCCACGTCCGCGTGTTCAGAACCTGCTCCTTCGTCATCCAGGCGCGGCGCGCCTGGCCGACGCCGAGCTCCGGGTACACGAGCGCGCCGGTCGAGTGGGCGTCACTGTCGATCGTGAGCAGGACGCCGGCCTCGGCCGCCGCGCGCGCGTGCGCGTCTCGCAGGTCGAGCCGGTCCGGCTGGGAGTTGATCTCGAGGAAGGTCTTCGTCGCCAGCGCCTGCTCGAAGATGCGGTTGAGGTCGACGTCCGCTGGGCCGCGCTTGTTGATCTTCCGCGCCGTCAGGTGCCCGATGCAGTCGACGTGCGGGTTCTCCATCGCCGCCAGCACGCGCTCGGTCGGGTTCTTCTCGAACGCCGTGTGCAGCGAGGCGACGACCCAGTCGCGCCGCGCGAGCGTCTCGTCGTCGACGTCGAGCGTCCCGTCGGCGCGGATGTTGACCTCGATCCCTTTCAGCAGCCTGAAGCGGCCGAGTTGCTCGTTCAGCGCGTCGATCTCGCGGTCCTGCGCCTCGAGCCGGCCTTCGCGCAGGTAGTGCGAGTGGTCGGTGATCGCGAGGTACGAGTACCCGCGCGCCTTCGCCGTCTCGGCCATCTCCTCGATCGTGTTCTTGCCGTCCGAGGACCAGGTCGAGTGCGCGTGCAGGTCGC
>JBPYFE010000025.1:0-14168 GCA_051986525.1 Gaiellaceae bacterium | reverse complement strand
CGCCGTGCTGCTTCATCCACTCGTTGAAGCGCGGCAGGCGTTCGGTGAGCATCTCGCGCGCGCACGCGAGCGCACGGTCGGCGTGGTCGGCCTGCTCGATCGGGGCGCCGAAGACCGCGAAGATGCCATCGCCCATGTACGCGACGAGCGTGCCGCCGTGCGCGAGGATCGCCTCGCTCATCTCGCCGAGATAGACGTTCAGCACCTCGATCACGCGCGCGGCCGGCAGCGACTCGCCGAAGCTCGTGAAGCCGCGGAGGTCGGTGAACATCGAGGTTCCATAGAGCTCGACGCCGCCGAGGCGCAGGTCGTCCTCCGTCTTCGCGAGCACCTGCTCGACGACGCTCTCCGGCACGAAGCGGGCGAAGACGTCGCGTACGCGCTCGCGCTCGAACGCCTCGACGAGGTAGTAGGCGCCGACCGCGCCGACCGTCGAGAGGACGAGTGCCCCGAACGGATAGACGAACGAGACGACCCAGCCGTGGTTGAAGAGCAGCTGCGCGCCGGCGAGGAAGACCGCCGCCGCGATGCCCGCGGCGCCGAGCATCCACCGCAGCGAGAGCCGGACGCCGATCAGCGGCGCCAGCATCCCCAGCACGACGATCAGGAGCACGTTCAGCCAGGCCGGGATGCTCTGGAGCGGGAACCCGCGCAGCGCCGTGTAGATCGCGTTCGCCTGCACCTCCGCACCGGACATGGCGTTCCCGACCGAGGTCGAGTGGATGTCCTGGAGCGTCGGCGCCGACGGCCCGACGACGACGATCTTGTTCCGGAACGTCCCCTCCGGGAAGAGGCCGTCCATCACCCGCGAGAACGAGTAGTGCGGGATCGTGCCGGGCGGGCCGACGAAGTCGATCCAGTTGAAGGTGCGGTGGTGGAAGGCGGCCGGCGTGATCGCCTTGCCGGTCGCGCGCTCGGCGGCGACGAGCCCGAAGCTCTTCAGCCTGTCGACCTTGAAGGCGAC
This sequence comes from Gaiellaceae bacterium, assembly GCA_051986525.1. GTDB lineage: Bacteria > Actinomycetota > Thermoleophilia > Gaiellales > Gaiellaceae > 13-2-20CM-68-14. The sequence continues at coordinate 13,204 of JBPYFE010000025.1, read as the reverse complement.
CCGGCGGATGACGCCGCCGGGATCCTGCGGGAAGTTCCCGTTGCCGACGCGCGCGTGCACCTGGTGCACGACCGAGTCGCCGCCGAAGACGCCGGTATGGCCGTTGCCGAGCACCTCCGTCGTCGCGAGCACGACGTTGCCGGCGTCGGCCACGGACTGGATCAGCGCGTTGTCGTCGGCGGGATCCGATTGCTCCGTGAACTGGATGTCGTAGGCGATCACTTTCGCACCGTCGCCCTTCAGGCGGTCGATCACCTTCGCGAAGCGCCTCCGCGGGAAGGGCCAGCGCACCGAGCGGTGCGAGCTGTTGAAGTCGTCGAACGTCTGCGCGTCGATCTGGACGATCGCGAGGTTCTTCGGCGTCGCATGGTCGCCCCGGATCGAGAACCGCGTGTCGACGGAGTTCAGCTCGAGCGACTTGAAGACGTCGACGCCGTACGCGACGAGCACGGCGGCGGTCAGGGCAAGGCCGACGGCGAGGAAGACCCCCGCGCGCAGGCGCGCACGTCGTCGTGGACCGGTTCGCAGCACGAACTGACTTCTACGTCGAACCAGGCCGCTTTACAAGCGGGCGCGGACGGCTGAAGCTAGTGCCGTTCGCAGGAGCAGACGCGCTCGCCGAGGTTGCGGCGCTCGTACCGGCGACCGCAGCGGGCGCACGTCGCCGGCAGGATCTCCGCCCGCACGAGCAGCGCTCGCATCATCGCGAACCAGAGGACGATGTAGGGAACGGCGAAGGCCGGGTCTCTCACACGCGATGTATCGGCCTGCCATGCCGGTTCTTTAGGGGTAGACGTCGGTAGAATCGACCGGGTGAGCTGGCTCTCGATCGCGCTCTTGGCGTGCGCGGTCCTCGCCGTCGTCGGCGCCGAGTGGCCGCGGCTCGCCCACAACTTCGGGCTCGACGCGAGGCGGCGCCGAAACCGCGAGCGGCGCAAGGCCCAGTTCCGGCTGCTCCGAAACGACGAGGACGAGCTCGACGAGAGCGACGAGTTCGCCGCGAGCGTCGAGCGCGACCTCGAGCGGCTGCCGACGATCGACGAGCGCGACAACTAACGAACGACGAACGTCGTCCGCAGCGTGCGCGTGTTCGGGAGGATCGGCCCGGTGTTCTCCATGTTCTTCGCCTCCTGGTAGTCGGAGGCGCGCAGGAGGAGCGAGTGCCGCCCGGGTGCTAGCAGGCTGGTGTCGATCCGGGCGCGGCCGGCGCGGTAGCGCACCGACACGTCGGTCCCGTCGAGCTTCGCGTGCAGCGAGCCGGGGTCGACGCCGGAGCCTCGGTCCGTCACCCGCAGCACGATCGCTGCGCCCTCGGCGACCCGCCGCGTCGCCAGCCGGATCTGCGGCGGCGTCGTGTCGCCGATCCAGAAGCGGAAGGTGAACGGCCCGGCCGAGGCGCGGCTCGACGTGTCGAAGACGACGTCGTAGCTGCCCGGATCGGGCCGCACGGCGCCGGCGGCCGGGCTCGTCTGCTCGAGCCGCGGCAGATACGGGTTCAGGTTGAGCGGCAGGCCCGCATAGCCGGTCAGCCGGTCCTCGTTCCCCGCGCGCACGACGCGCGGCTGAACGCGAACGCCGCGGCCGTGCGAAAGGAGCACGACGCCGAAGTTCGCGACCGGACGGCCGATCCGCACCCGGAACACCTGCTCCGGCCCTCGCAGGCAGGCGGGCACGTTCAGCGCTGACGGATCGGCGGGATACCGGTAGCAGGAGACCCGTGAGGCGCCGCCGCGCGTGTTCCCGTGGTGGATTCCGGGCCGGGAGAGCAGCGTGTGGGGGTCGAAGCGCAGCCGCGGGTTCGAGCTGCGGAACCAGAACGGGATCCGCCGGGTCGTCGTGCCGCGGGAGAGGACGACGAAGCCGGAGACGTCGCCGGCCCTGCTCCCTCCCCGTGCGGTCAGGACGAGTCGGCCCGGCACGGAGACCGTGGGTGGCGCCGCGACGGAGCCCGGCGCGGAGACGATCCACGGTCCGGTCCCGCCGCCGGCGTCGGTCAGGTCGATCGAACGCGTCACGCTCTGGTTCGGCCCGACGAGCCCGAACGAGACGTCGGTCGGCGAGGCGAAGAGGAGCGGGTCGTTCGCGGCCGCGAGGTCGATCAGGCCGCCGCCCTCGCGCGTCGCGGGCACTTCCTGGGAATGGCTGCCGTCGGCCCAGACCGGCCGGCCCGTCAGCACGAGCGCGGACTTGACCTCGGCCGGCGTCCAGGCCGGATGGCGCTGCAGCAACAGCGCGGCGCCGCCGGACACGTGCGGGGCGGCCATGCTGGTTCCGCTGAACGAGGCCCAGCCGGTGGGGACGGAGGAGTAGATGTCGACGCCGGGCGCGCTGACGTCCGGCTTGAACCCGAGATCGATCCCGCTCGGCCCGCCTGAGGAGAAGCTCGCGATCTCGTCGGACTTCGAGACGGCCGCGGCCGTGATCGCCTTGGGCGCGTTTCCCGGCGAGTCGATCGAGCCGGCGCCGAAGTCGTCGAAGTCGTTTCCGGCCGAGATGACCGGAACGACTCCGTTGGCCGCCGCCGCGTCGATCGCCTTGACGACGATGTCGCGGTCGACGGCGACCTCCGGCTCGCCGAGCGAGAGGTTGATCACGTTCATCCCGTCGCCGACCGCGGCGTCGATCCCCTTGACGATCTCGGGCGAGTTGCCGTCGAGCCCGACGCCCGGCGTCGGGACGGTGAGAACCTTGTAGTTGCCTAGGTACGCGCGCGGTGCGACGCCGGAGACCGGCCTGCCGCCGCGCTGCGTCGTGTTGTAGTCGCCGGCCGCGATCCCGGCGACGTGCGTCGCGTGCTCGGAGTAGACCGGGTCGAACGGCCGGCTCGCGTACTTCCATTTCGCCCCGGGCGGCGGAAACGCGCGCGCGACGATCACCTTCGCGGTCGTATAGGCGCGGTTCCCGCGCGGGAACCCGGTCGGCGCGGTGAAGCCGCTCGGGCTGAAGAAGCGGTGCGCCTGGTCGACGCCGTCGTCGATGATCCCGATCTTCAGACCCTGGCCCGCCGTGGCGAGCGTCGGGCCCCAGAGCGCGGGCGCGTTGATCAGCGGCACGCTCTGGTCGAGGGCCGGCGTGTAGCGGACGCTGTCGTAGACCTCGTCGACGCCCTTCACCCGCGCGAGCCGCGCGACCGAGCCCTGCGCGAGCACGACGGAGAGACCGTTCAGCACGTGGCGGTAGTGCCAGCGGATGCGGGCGCCTGGAATCGCCTGCGTGATCGAACGCGCGACCGCGTCCTGGTCGCCGTGGACGGTGACCACGACCTCGGTCGACCCGCGCGCGGGCGCGACGGCGGCCCCGGCGCCGCCGAGCGAGCAGGCCGCGGCGAAGGCCGCGCAGAGGAGAAGACCCCGCCTCAAGACCGAAATCGTACGCGGCTACACTGCATGCCCGCGCGGATGTGGCGGAATTGGTAGACGCGCACGGTTCAGGTCCGTGTGGGGGCAACCCCGTGGAGGTTCAAGTCCTCTCATCCGCATAGCCGAAATGGTGCAGGCTCGGCGCCGAGCGCGCGATGACACGTTTGGATCATGAAAGCGCACGTTCGAGCGCCGAGCGGTCCGTCGGCGCGCCGTGCGCCGGCAGGACGAGCTCGACCGGCAGGGTGAGCAGCGGGCGCAGGTCTTGGACCACGCGCTCGCGCGTGACGCCGTGCTGCAGCACCTCTCGCGGACCTCGAAGCCGCGGCCGAAGTCGACCAGGGAGTCGCCGGCCACGACCGCGTGCGCCGGTTCGATCCAGAGCACGAGATCGTTGTGCGCGCGTCCGCGAAACGCCTCGAGGCCGATCGACGGCCGATCGCCGGCTCCGTAGACCTGGAGCTCGCCGCCCCCGGCCGTCAACCAAGCCAGGTCGGGGCTCTGCCAGCCGTCCGGGATCTCCTCCCGGGCGAGGCCGTACTTCTGCACCAGGTCCTCTGCCGTATCGGGCGGCGGCGCGAACACCGGCGCGCCGAGGCGCTCGACCAGGCTTCGCGCATCGCGCTCGTGCCAAGGCGCCGTGAGCACGACCACCGGCTGGCGAACGGCCGCGAGTTCGAGGATCGCTTCCGGCACGGCCAGCGGGTCGAAGAGAAGCAGCCGCGTCCCGTCGTCGAGCGCGTACGACGAGACCGCCTGCGGCCACCATTGCTCCGGCGTCCAGTCGGGATGCGGGGCCTGCCAGTGCCACAAGCCGGGCCGTAGCTCGCGCATGGGCCGACGCTACCGCTGACGCTTGCTCGAAAGAAAAAAGAGACGGCCCGGGGCAGGCATCCGGGCCGTCTCCGTTAAGCAATGTGACCGTACTACCTGCACTTTCAGCGCCCGTTAATCCAACGTTGCGGTGCGGTTAAGGTCGTCTCGGGTCTCAGTGCCGCCCGAAGTCGATGACCCAGAGCGTCACGTTGTGTGCGCCGAAGAGCGCCGGCGCCCGGAGCATCGCGACGCCGACGTCGCGCCACGAGCGGTAGAGCAGGTTGCTGCGGTGCTCCGGGGAGGCGAGCCAGTCCGTGACCGCGTCGCGCGCGGTTCCTAGCGGCGACTCTCCCCAGGCCAGGTTCTCGCCGACGAGCCCGCTGCCGAGGTAGCCGGAGCGGATGAACACGCCCATGAAGGATTGCCCGCATGGGCTGTGCGAGAACTGGTTGCAGCGGCGAATCGCCGCCGCGCGCAGAGCCGCGGCGCGGTCGAGACGCCGCGAGGCCCTCAACGCCCTGACGCCGAAGCTCGTCCGCGTCGCGTTGACGACGCAGCGCAATGCCTGCTTCTGCGTCGAAGTCGAGGCGGTGAGGTCGGTCTGGCCCGGGCACGCCGTCAGGTTCGGCAGTGCGGCCGGAGCGAGGGTCGAACCCGCCGCAGTCGACGGCACGGAGCCGCTCAGGGCGACGGATGCGATCACAAGAGCCGGAAGCAGAGACACTGGGCGATCTCCTTTCTGCTCGTGCGTCGCTAGAGGAGATGCCCGTGGTCTTCGAAACAAGGCGCATTGCTCCTCGATTTAACAAAGCGGTTTTCAACTCATATTTCCCCTGGAAACGCGAAAGCCCGGCGGAAAAGCCGGGCTTTCGCTGGGGGAGGAGCGGGTTTTTAGGAGGGCGCGCCGGGCTCGTGGTCGCCGACGTGCGCCGCCGGGACCTGCTCTGCCTGCTGGAGCGAGTCCGCGCGCGGGGCGCGAATCCGGACGGAGATCCGGTCGCCGACCTTGAGCTGGCTCGGCGAGATCACCGTGGGCGTGCCGCCCTGCCAGAGGACGAAGATCGTCCGCCGGCCGTAGCTGAACGTCTCGTCGAGGGGCTGGCCGAGCATCTTCTTCAGCGCGAGCCAGTTGCCGCTCTGAACGTGCAGCGACAGCTTGCCGCCGGCGGCCGGGCCGTTCAGCGTGCCGACGAACAGCCAGAGCGGGCGCACCGGGTGGCCGGGCGTCGGGCCGCTGTCGGCGACGCGCGACGCCGCGGTCGCCTCGATCTGGGCGAGGGACGCGCTGCGATCCGCGCGGACCTTGACGCTGACGACGTCGCCGGCGACGAGGTTCGACTCGGAGACGACCGTCGGGACGCCGTGCGCCCAGCGGATGTACTGCGTGCCAGCGCCGACGGCGAAGTGCTGCGCCGACGGCTGGCCGACGAGCTTCTTGAGCGCCGGCTTCGTGCCGCCGAAGACGTCGACGTAGAGCGACGGCGAGCTGCCGGCGTCCGTGACGAGCCGTCCGTTGAAGACGAACGTGATCTGGCCGCTGCGATGAGCAGCGAACGTGCTCGAGGCGCCGACGGCGAGCACGATCAGCCCGGCGAGCACGAGATAGAGAATTTGCCTTCTCACCTGTTGACCTCCTGGTCGATGGAGCTGCGGAAGCACGCGGATCGTGAGCGCGCTCGGTCAGCCGACCGTTCGGCGTTCGTAAGTCCTGCGTAAATCAGTGCTCGGCGTATACGGCGAGCGTGATCCCGCGGTCGACGAGCCGGGCCTCGACCTCCGCCGGAAAGAGTGCGAGCAGCTGCTTGGGCGTCAACAGCTCGACTCCGTGCCAGGCATCGCGCCGCAGAGCGGCGAAGGCCCGGTCCGCCGCCGGCTTCGGCAGCCAGTGCGCGAACGGGACGAGCGTGTGCACCTCGACCGGGAAGAGCCGGTTCGGCGTCGTCACGAAGACGCGGCCGGCGACGCGGCAGAGCTCGTGGACGAACCGCCGCTGCTGGTCGCGATCGCCGACATGCTCGACGACGGCGTTCGAGAAGGCGACGTCGAACTCGCCGTCGCGGAAGGGCAGCTCGCGACCGTCGGCGACGACGCGTCGGACCTCCGGAAACGTCTCGCCGAAGCGCTCGAGCGGCACGTCGCCGACGGCCGTGATCTGTTCGCGCCAGGGATAGAGCGCCTCGAAGAAGTTGTGGGTGTACGCGTGGCCCGGCTCGTCGCCGAAGCCGGAGTCCGCCACGCCGACGTCGACGACCGTCGTCTCGGACGTCGGCCGCACCGTCTCCAGGAAGAGCCGCAGCTTGCGCCGCCGGTTCGCGAGCGAGGCCCGCTCGGCGAGCCGCACGGCTACGGCAGCGCGGCGAGGACGTCGGCGGCGTGGGTGTCCGGCTTCACGCGCCGCATCGCCTTCGAGACCTTGCCGTCGGCGTCGATGACGAAGGTCGAGCGCTCGATCCCCATCGACTTCTTGCCGTACAGGTTCCGCTCCTTCCAGACGCCGTACTCCTCGGCCACGTGGTGCCCGGGGTCGGCGAGGAGCGTGAATGGGAGCGAGTACTTCTCCTTGAACTTCACGTGCGAGGCCTCGTCGTCGGGGCTGACGCCGAGCACGACGGCGCCCCGCTGCCGGAAGTCGGAGTAGACGTCGCGGATCCCGCACGCCTGCTTCGTGCATCCCGGCGTGTCGTCCTTGGGATAGAAGTAGAGGACGACCGGCTTTCCGCGCAGGGACGAGAGCGAGACCTGCTCGCCCGAATCGCTCGTCAGCGTGAAGTCCGGTGCCGGAGCGCCTTCCTCGACCACATCGACCTCCCTCGCGGTTGGGAACAGCCTGAGCGTATCGGCTCCGTTACGGCTCGCCGTCGACGTCAGCCGAGCGAAATCTCGTACTGGACGTCGATCGGATTCGGCGGGAACCGGACCGTTCGCACCGCGTCGGTGAGCGACCAGCCGCGGCGCTCGTAGAAGCGACGCGCCGGCCAGTTCTCCTCGAGCGTCCAGAGCTTCGCGCGGCGGGCGCCGCGGCCGCGCAGCCGCTCGAGCGCGAAGTCGTGCAGCGCCGTCCCGACCCCCCGCGACTGGTGCGAAGGGAGCACGTAGAGCGTGCTCAGGAACTCGCCGGAGACCGAGACCGAGCCGACGGGGGCCTCGTCCTCCTCTGCGACGAACACATCGGTTTCGGGATCGGCGAGCGCCTCCCGCCAGATCCCGAGAACCTCATCGCTGGGATAGGGGTAGAGGTCCGGCGGGAAGATGTGACCGAAGGCGGCGAGCGCGGCCTCGCGCTGGATCGCCATCAGCGCCTCCGCCTCGTCCGCGCGGGCCTCGCGGATCATCCGGCGATTGTCGCTTGCCGTCGACCGGATTCGTCGCGATGCTTCCGGGACGCATGGGCTGGTGGAGGAACATGAACTCGACGCTGCGGGGCTTCCTCGTCATCCTCGTGATCGTCGCGATCATCTTCGCGCTCGAGCAGGAGGCGGCGCTCTCGGTGCTCTACATCCTGCTCTCGATCGCGTTCGTCCTCGCGATGGCCTTCTTCGTCTACCAGCTCTGGCGCGAGCGTCGCGGCGAGATCGGGACGTGGTCGACGCGCTCGCAGGTCGTCTTCTACGGCTCGGCGCTGCTGATCGTGGCCAACGTCGCCGGCCGTCTGATCTACGGCTCGAGCTCCGGGCTCGATCTGCTCTCGTTCCTGGCCGTGTTCGCGCTCGCCGGCTTCGCGATGTGGCGCGTCTGGCGGGACGAGCACACGTACTCGTACTAGGATCACGCCATGGCTTGGATCTGGGAGAAGATCCGCGGCGTGGGCGGAAACCGGGACGACGAGTCGGACGAGCTCGAAGAGCTCAACGAGACGGACCCGGGCGAGGCGGAGGAGCGGTACCTGGCCGAGCAAGGGCACAGCCAGGCCACCGGGATCGGCTCGGGTGACGCGGCCGAGGTCGTCAAGGCCGACCTGAACGAGTTCAAGCCGCCGCGCGACTACTAGCCCGGCTACGCCTCGATGCGGGCAGCCGCCCCGTCGAGGGCGTCCAGCGCCTCACGGACCGGGACGTGCTTGCCCACGAAGATGGGCGTGTCTCGTTCCGTGTAGCGAGAGGCCTCGGAGTCGCGCAGGCGGAGCATCAGGTGCATGAAGTCCGCGGGCTCGTCGCACTCGAAGGCGGTCATGAACTCCTGGTCGTCGATCCCGAACGAGTACGTCGTGTGGTTGTGGATCGTCGGGAACTCGTCGCGGCCGATGCGGATGTGCTCCTCCATCGCCCGGCCGCGATCCTCCGGCGCGAGCGCGTACCACGGCCGCACCTTCACGAACGGGTAGACGACGAGATAGGGCGAGTCCTTCGGCACGAGCTTGCGCGCGCGCCGGGCGCTCGTGTACTCGGACGCCTTCGTCGTCGCGAGGTACGAGTACGGCGTCTCGAGCCAGCCGGCGAGCGGCGTCGAGTTCAGTGCCGCGCCGAGCTCGCCGAGGTCGTCGTAACGCTCGGTGATCTTCCAGAGGAAGAAGTCCGTCTCGGGCCGGACGCCGGTCGTCGTGTAGGCGCGGAGCGCGCTCATGCGCGGCGCCCACTCCTCGACCACCTCGGCGAACGCGTCCTTGCCGGCCGCGCGCTCCTCGATCGGGAGGCGCCGCCAGGCGGGATCCACGCGGTAGAAGCTGTACGCGACGTACTGGCCGCTCACGCGGGAAATGCTAGCGCCGCGACTTCTTCTGCTTCTTCAGCTTCGGCTTCGTGCAGGCGAGCGTTCCGTTCTGCGCGGCGGCGGCGATGATCTTGACCGGCGCCAGGCTGGTCTTCGGCGTGTCGTCGGCGTAGAAGAGGCCGGACTGCCAGCGGTCGAGGTCGTGCTCGTCGCTGACGTGGAAGAAGAGGAGGCCGACGACGGTCTTCTGGCAGAAGGCGAGCTGGATCGCGCGCGTGTAGTACTTCGCCTGCAGCTGCTCCGAGACCGCGTCGGCGGCGGTCGACACGCCGAGGTCCGTGTAGGCGCCGAGCTTGTCGGGCGGGATCTGGGTCTGGACGCCGTACTCGCCGTAGAGGATCGGCAGCGACGCGCCCGGCTGGGCGGTGCCGCGGAACGCCTGCCCGAGGAGCTTGACCAGCTTCGGATAATCGGCGATCGAGATGCTCGTCGACTTCGGGTGCAGCGCGGTCGGAGGCGTCTTCGAGGTCTCGCCGTACGGGTGGATCGCGAGGGTGTCCATGATCGGCTTCGCGCGGTGGCTTCTCCGGTACGCGCGGCCCAGGTCGCGGAGGAAGGTCGTCGGCGAGTGCGTCTGGCGCGAGGAATCGGGGCGATCGGCGCCGCGGGGTGACACCGCGCCGCCGATCACGTCGATGTCGGGCGAGACCGCCTTCAGCGCGTCGTACGTCTGCGCCAGCAGCGCTTCGTAGGCGGGAGCCGCGAGGTCGCGCCCGCGCTTGTCGAACTGCGGCATCCAGAACCGGTTCAGGTTCGGCTCGTTGCCGACGATGAAGTCCTTCACCGACGGCAGCGCCTGCGCGAGCGCGGTGGTGTACTGGACGAAGGCGGTGCGGTCTGCCGGGCTGAGCGGCGTCTGCCGGTTGCCGCCGGTGTCGATCGCGACGATCAGCCGGATCGCGTCGAGCTGAGCTGCTCCGGCGGCGGTCTGCGCCGCCGCGAGCTCGTCGGCGCTCGGCGCGGTCTCGCCCTGCGTCCAGGACATCCGCACCTCGATCTCCGTCAGCCCGGCCAGGACGGCCAGGTCCATCCGCGATTTCGCGAGGACGGGGTCGGGAACGAGGCTCGCCGACTCCGACGCGCCGACGGTCAGCGTCCGTGCCGCCTGGGCGGCAGGGGCGAGCAGCACGAAGAACGCGACGGCGAAAAGAAGGGGGCGGCGGATGGGCGGCATCCTGCTGTTGGCATCGGCGGCCGCCCACAGCGGCTGGACACTCGCGCTGGCTACCGCTTTTTGACTAACCGCAGCGGGTGAGTCGGGCCGCCCGCGCTTGGGCAGCGGCGGTCCGGAAGGCGCCCAGGCTGGGCTTCGGCTTCTCGTCGGCGTAGTAGAGGCCCGACTGCCAGCCGGCGAGGTCCGGCTCGTCGAACGTGTGGAAGACGAACAACCCTTTCACCGTCGGCTGGCATGCCGCGAGCTGCAGCGCCTCGCGGTAGTAGCGCGCCTGCGTCGACGGATCGACGGCGTCGAGCGCCGCGGGCGAGTGGACGTCGGTGTAGGCCCGCCGGTGCGCCGGCGGCACCTTCGTCTGGACGCCGAACTCGGTGTAGTAGACGGGGAGGCCGGCCCCGCGCTGGTGGCTGCCGGCGAAGGCGTGGGCGAGCAGGTACGTCAGCTTCGCGTAGTCGCCGATCGTGATCGTCTTCGACTTCAGGTGCGAGTCGGTCGGCGGGAACCTCGACGTGCGCATGTACGGGTGCATCGCGAAGGCGTCCATGATCGGCTTCGTCCGGCCGCTCGCCTTGTAGGCGGCGCCGAGGTCGAGGATGAACTGCGTCGGCGAGTGCGTGTCGCGCTTCGTCCCGGGGCGGTCGGAGCCGCGCGGCGCGAGCGCGCCGCCGATCACGCGCACGTTCTTGCTCACGCCCTTGAGCGCGTCGTAGGTCTGCGCGAGCAGCGAGAGGTAGCCGGACGCCGCCTTGTCCGACCCGTCGGCGCCGAACTGCGGCATCCAGAACGTGTTCAGGTTCGGCTCGTTGCCGACGACGATGTCGCGGATCTGCGGGAACGTGCGCGCGATCGAGGCGGCGTACGCGGCGAACTGCGCCCGCGCCTTCGGCGTGCGCGGGGTGGCCCCGTTGAGGCCGTGCCAGACGAAGACGAAGACGCGCATCCCCTCGGCGCCGGCCGCCTTGACGGTGTTCCCCAGCGCCGTCCGCTCCGCGGACGACGGCTTGGTCGCGCCGGGCTTCCACATGCTCGAGACGAGGACGGCGTCGAATCCCGTCGCGTGCGCGGTGTGCATGAGCGCCGCCGCCGTCGCCGGATCCGCCTGCTTGAGCGCGTCGTCCGCGGTTCCGACGAGCAGCTTGTGCTGCAGAGGCGAGGGCTGCGGGAGGTGCGTCGGGATCCCGAACGGCGTCGTCGTGCTCGCGTGGGTCGTCGTCGCGCCCGTCGAGGTCGCGCCGGTCGTCGTTCCGGCGACCGAGGTCGTCCCGGGCGCTGTGCTGTCCGCGACCGTCGTGATCGACGAGCTGCCGCTGCCGCCGACCGTGAAGCCGATCGCGACGCCCGCCACGGCGGCGGCGCCGAGCAGCGCGAGCAGGGGATTCCTCCACCGGTTCCGTCGAGGCACGGCCGCGCACCCTAGCGCCGATACCTTTGGCCTCGGTGGACGAACGGATCGAGAGCCAGCTGAAGGCGCTCCCCGCCAGGCCGGGCGTCTACATCTTCCGCGACGGCGAGAACGGCGTCCTCTACGTCGGCAAGGCGAAGTCGCTGCGGCCGCGCGTGCGCAGCTACTTCCAGGCCTCGGGCGACACCCGCGCCGCGATCGCGAAGCTGCCGTCGCGGGTCGCCGACATCGAGGTGATCGTCACCGGCAGCGAGGTCGAGGCGCTGCACCTGGAGCAGAACCTCGTCAAGCGGTACCGGCCGCCCTTCAACGTGCGGCTCCGCGACGACAAGTCGTTCCCGTACATCGCGGTCACGGTCGAGGACGACTTCCCGCGCGTCATGTTCACGCGCGAGCGGCACCGCCGAGGCGTCACCTACTTCGGGCCCTACGCGAACGCGAAGAAGGTCCGCGAGACGCTCGACGTGCTCAACCGGGTCTTCCAGTACCGGCCGTGCGAGGGGCCGAAGCCCGGACGGCACTCCGGCATTCCCTGCCTCGACTACCACATCGACCGCTGCCATGCGCCCTGCGTGGGCTACATCTCGAAGGAGGACTACGCCGGGATCATCGACGGCGTCGTCAACTTCCTCTCCGGCGACACGCGGACGATCGAGCGCGAGCTCGAGCGCCAGATGCGCGAGGCGGCCGAGGGCGAGCGGTTCGAGGAGGCGGCGAGGTACCGCAACCGGCTCTTCGCCGTCAGGCGGCTGACCGAGCGGCAGGCGGTCGAGAAGCGGAGCGTCGGCGACGTCGACGTGATCGGGATCGCGGCCGACGGCGACCAGGCCGCCGTGCAGATCTTCCCGCTCCGCGGCGGCCGGATGATCGACCGCTACGGCTTCCATCTGGAGAACGTCGAGGGGCAGGAGACCTCGGCCCTGCTCGAGGCGTTCTGCGTCGAGTACTACGGCTCGGCGCCGTCCGTCCCGCCGCAGATCGTCGTGCCGCGGGACGCCGGCGACGTCTCGGCTCTGGAGGAGTTCCTGAGCGAGCGCCGCGGCTCGCGCGTCGAGGTACGGCAGGCCGAGCGCGGCGAGAAGCGGCGCCTGCTCGAGCTCGCCGAGCAGAACGCACGGCTGGCGCTGGAGTCGGAGAGCTACCAGGCCGAGCAGAAGCGGCTCCGGCGCGTCGAGGCGCTCGAGGAGCTGCGCGAGGCGCTCAACCTCGAGAGCCTGCCGCTCCGGATCGAGTGCTTCGACATCTCGAACATCCAGGCGACCGAGCCGGTCGGCTCGATGGTCGTCTTCCAGGACGCGATGCCGAAGAAGGCGCACTACCGCAAGTTCGCGATCCGCGACCTCGACGGCCCGGACGACTTCGCGGCGATGGCGCAGGTGGTCGAGCGCCGCTTCGCGCGGATGCGGAACCCGGCCGACGCGGAGGAGTACGACGAGGGCTTCGCCGCCGTGCCGAACCTCGTCGTCATCGACGGCGGCAAGGGGCAACTCTCCGCCGCGCTCGCGGCGATGCAGAAGTTCGACCTCCCTCGCGTCGCCGTGATCGCGCTGGCGAAGCGGGTCGAGGAGGTGTTCCTGCCGGGCCGGCCCGAGTCCGTCCTGCTCGACCCGCACTCGCCGGGCCTGCAGCTCCTGCAGCGGATCCGCGACGAGGCGCACCGCTTTGCGATCGGCTTCCACCGCCAGCGGCGCGACGCCCGCGCGCGCGAGTCGATCTTCGACCGCCTCGAAGGCGTCGGCCCCGCGC
>JBPYFE010000024.1:0-6888 GCA_051986525.1 Gaiellaceae bacterium | reverse complement strand
TACGCGATCGCGGGCGAGTTCGCCGCTCTCGACGGCGGCGAGACGGTCTACGACCTCTACTGCGGGATCGGCACGATCGGGCTGACGCTCGCCTCACGGGCGCTGACGGTCTGGGGCGTCGAGGTCTCCGAGGAGTCGGTCGCCTGCGCGCTCGAGAACGCCGACCTGAACGGGATCACGAACGCCGCCTTCTTCGCCGGCGAGACCGCGGACTCGCTCGCCGAGCTCGCCGAGCGGGCCGGGCCGCCCGACGTCGCCGTCGTCGACCCGCCGCGGGCCGGCCTCTCGAACAAGGCCGTGCGCAGGCTCGGGCGGCTCGAGGCGCCGAAGATCGTCTACGTCTCGTGCAACCCGACGACGCTCGCGTCGAACGTGAAGTCGCTCGCGGCGGACTGGGGTTACCGGCTCGAGCGGACGCGGCCGGTCGACATGTTCCCGCACACGCCGCACGTCGAGTCCGTCTCGCTGCTCACGCGCGGCTGACCCGCCGGCGGCGGACGAGCAGATCCGCATTCACGAGCAGGAAGCCGGCCGAGAGGAGCGGCAGCGCGGGAAGCCCCGCCTTGTTCCACGCCACCGCGAGCGCGATCGTGCCGCCGAACGAGGCGACGAGCGCGAACCAGGTCGGCAGGACCCGCAGCGCGAACCGCGCCGAGGCGGCGAGGAAGAGGCTGAAGAAGAGGAGGTCAGGCAGCCCGAGGTTCGCGGCGCTGTTCTCGCCCGGGACCGGGAAGGCGAACGAGAGCGAGGTGAAGACGTGCGTGTGGTGCTCGGTGATCGTCTTCGTCGGCCCGCGCCAGACGGAGTAGGCGTCGACCCAGGGCACGATGCAGGCGACGATCACGACCCACGAGACGGCCTCGAAGAAGCTCAGGAACCAGAACGCGAGGAAGGCCATCGCGCCGAGCTTCGCGAAGTCGGACGGCGCGTCGAGGCTCGCCAGGTGCAGGAGCACCGCCAGCGCGGCGAAGGCGAGCCCGAGCAGGAGGAGCTCCAGATCCGGCGCCGCCAGCAGCGGCAGGACGAGAAGGACGAGCAGCAGCACGGCGGGCATGAGCAGGAACGCGAGCACCGCGACGTCGCCCCACGTCGACGTGTTCGGAAGCGACGCGTGGAAGGAGTAGTAGAGCCCGAGCGCGACGCCGTCAGCGACGAGCGCCGCGACGCGCCAGGGGCCTAGTAGGGCGGCAGCTCGGCCCACCACGGACCGAGTTGCTTGAACGCGTTCCAGAAGTCCGTCTTCGCGTCCTGCTCGTCGAGCGAAGCGTCGATGTCCGGGACGGCGAGCGCCTCGATCGTCGGCGTGAAGCGTTGGAGCTCGCCGAGTCTCCACTCGAGCGCGTCGGCGAGCGGGAACTCGAGCTCGTTCAGGAACCGCAGCGCGTCCTCGCCCATGACGATCACGAGCTTCGGCTGGACGATGTGCAGCTCGCGCGCCAGGAACTCGCGCGCCTCGCCCTCGGCCTCGCCGCCGAACTTGATGCAGTTCGTCCCGTAGATCGCGAGCGGGTCGACGTGCAGCCGCTGCAGCGACTTGAGGATCGCCTGGCCGGCGCGGCCGTAGAACGCGACGCCTTCCTGCGCCTCGGGCGGCTGCGGCCCGTACTTGAGCATGAAGACGTCCGCGAGCGGGTGGCCGGAGCCGAGGATCGGCACCTGCTCGCCCGCGGCCTTCGAGATCTCGTCGCCGAGCTCGTTGATCTCGAGAATCGCCTTTTGCAGGTACTTCTCGTAGATCTCGTCCGTGGGCACAGGCATCGGCGGCATGGATGGGTTCTTGACTAGCGGACCCTTTCCTTGGCCTGGGCCGCCCACTTCAGGGATTGCAGGTAGAGCAGCGACTTCGGCCGGCGCAGCACCTGGGCGGTCCGGAGGCTGACGAGGAACTCCTCGCGGTCGTTGAACTCGCGCATCCGCAGCGCGCCGGTGCCGACGCCCTGGAGGACGTGCGCGTCCGAGCCGGCGCCCATCGTCAGGTCGTACTTGCGCGCGAAGCGGAGCGCCTCGTCGTTGTAGGCCTCGAAGAGCAGGCGCGCGTTGTAGACCTCGAGCACGTCGATGTCGTCGAGGTGGCGGCGCAGCGTCGCGGCGTCCGGGATCGAGTGCATCCGGTCGAAGGGGTGGGGGACGTAGACGACGCCGTCCTGCTCGCGGATCGCGGCGAGCGTCTCCTCGAAGCTCATCCCGCGCGGGATCTCCTCCGAGAGGAAGAGGCCGATCACCTCGCCCTGGCCGTCGGTCTTGATCTCCTCGCCCGGGATGACCGTGAGCGAGGCCGGCTCGCGCAGCGCCTCCTCGGCGCCGCCGAAGACGTTGTGGTCGGTGATCGCGATCGCGCCCAGCCCTTCGGACTCGGCGTGGGCGAGCAGCTCCGGCACCTCGATCGCGCAGTCGTGCGACCAGGAGGTGTGCATGTGGAGGTCGCAGACGATCCAGTCGCGGTCGACGAGCGGATCCTGGGGACGCGGCCGCGTCCGCCGCCGCGCGAGGCGCGTGTAGAGCTCGTCGTGCTCGGCTGCGACGGAGGCGAAGCTCTGCGTCTCGGCGTCGCTGCGGTTCGCGGCGCCTTCCCGCTCGCGCAGGGCATCGTCCTCGGCCAGGCGCGCGGCGGCGGCGCCGGCGAGCTGCGGCTGCTCGTCGAGGTGCGGCGGCGAGGCGATCGCCGCGCCCGCGGCGGCGGCCTCGAGCCGGACGCGCCGGAGCCCCTCGAGCGCGGGGACGAAGATCGCGGCCTCGTTCAGGATCGGCGCCCGCGCGGCGCCGTCGCGGGCGGTGCGGACGACCATCCGCTCGACGAGGTCGCGCGGAATCGTCGGCCGGCCGGCCAGCGGCTTCGTCCGCAGCGCAACCAGCTCCCACTCCGGCAGCTCGCGCAGCGTGCGGACGACGCCGCGCGTCAGCGGCCGCTCCGTCGGCCGCCACTCGAGTACGACCACATTTCGTTTCGGCTCCGGCCGGAACAGCTCCGTGTCGACGCCCTCGGAGACGATGCGGTAGTCGCCGGGCAGGCGCTCGCTCGCCGCCTCGGCGACCTCGGGCGAGGTCGCGAGCAGCGCGTCGATCCGCGAGAGCAGCCGCTCGCGTTGTGGCTTGCCGGGTGGATAGCTGAGGCGCTCCGCGGAAAGGAACGTCGCCACCCCGAGCGCGTGCGACTCCCGCAGCGCCAGGTACGAGAGGCTCGGCAGCGCCGGCTCGAAGCCGTGCACGATGTCGTACGAGCCGCGCGAGAGCGCGAGCGCGAGGTTCGCCCGGACGCCGACCGGGACGCCGATCCGGCTCCGCCGCGAGATCGGCACCGCCGGCCCGAGCGCGATCACGTCCGCCTCGCCGCCGTCCAGCAGCGCCCGCCTGCCCGCGACGAGATCGGCGGCCCGCGTCGACGGCGCGAGCACGGTCACATCGTGGCCGAGCGCGCGCAGCCCCTCGGCGAGCCCCGCAACGTGCTCGTTCACGTCGTGCGGCCGCGACCACGCGAACGGCGTGACGAGGCAGACTCGGAGACCCATCGGCCCCCGAGTCTAGCCCTGTCGAATCGACTGCCTAGCTCGTCTGGACTTGCTCGGCGTCCGCCGTTGCGCCGGCCGCGCGCGAGTTCTGCGCGATGAAGTCCTCGACCAGCTCGTGCGCCGCGTCGTCGGTGTACTGCACCGGCGGCGACTTCATCAGGTACGAGGACGGGCCCTCGAGCGTGCCGGAGATGCCCTCGTTCAGCGCGAGCTTCGTCAGCCGGACCGCGTCGATGACGACGCCGGCCGAGTTGGGCGAGTCCCAGACCTCGATCTTGAGCTCGGCGTTGAGCGGAACGTCGCCGAACGCCGTGCCCTCGAGACGGATGTAGGCCCACTTGCGGTCCTCGAGCCACGGCACGTAGTCGGACGGGCCGACGTGGACGTTCTTGTCCTCCAGCTCGTACGGCACCATCGACTTGACCGAGTACGTCTTCGAGATCTTCTTCGACTCGAGCCGCTCGCGCTCCAGCATGTTCAGGAAGTCGGCGTTGCCGCCGAAGTTGAGCTGGAACGTCCGGTCGACCTTGACGCCGCGGTCGCGGAAGATGCTCATCAGCACGCGGTGCGTGATCGTCGCGCCGACCTGCGACTTGATGTCGTCGCCGATGATCGGAACGCCCGCCTTTGCGAAGCGGTCGCTCCAGTACTTCTCGCGCGCGATGAAGACGGGCATGCAGTTCACCATCGCGCAGCCCGCGTTCAGGATCTGCTCCGTGTACCACTTGGTCGCCTCTTCCGAGCCGACGGGGAGGTAGTTGACGACGACGTCGGTGCCGGTCTCCTTGAGGATCGAGACGACGTCGGCCGTGGAGCCCTTCGCCTTCTTCACCTTCTCGCCGAGGTACTTGCCGAGGCCGTCGTGCGTCATCCCGCGCGAGACGGTGATGCCGGTCTGCGGGACGTCGGCGAACTTGATCGTGTTGTTCGGGTAGGCCCAGATCGCGTCCGCCAGGTCCTTGCCGACCTTGTCCTCGGTGACGTCGAACGCCGCCGTGAACTCGATGTCGCGGACGTGGTAGCCGCCGAGGTCGACGTGCATCAGACCGGGGACGAACTCGTCCGCCTTCGCGTCCTTGTAGTACTCGACGCCCTGCACGAGCGAGTTCGCGCAGTTGCCGACGCCGATGATCGCGACGCGGACCTTGTCCTCGGAGCGCGACGCCTTACCGTTGGTCGAAGCCATCTGTTTCCTTTCGCTGAAGTTGCCTGCGGACGGAGAGAACTCGCTGGAGCACGGTCAACCAGGCCGTCACCGCCAGCAGGTAGATGAACCATTGCAGCGGCACGCCGAGCGGCGCCAGGATCAGCCCGGCCGAGATCACGACCACGCGCTCTGCGCGGCTGCCGATGCCGACGTCTCCCTTCAGCCCGATCAGCTCTGCCTTCGCCCGGGCGTAGGAGACGAGGAACGAGCCGGCGACCGCCGCGACGCAGAACACGACCGCGACGTCGTCGCCCGCACGCGAGAAGACCAGCGCGATCGCCGCGAGGACGAACCCTTCGCTGACCCGGTCGGAGATCGAGTCGACGAAGGCGCCGAACGGCGTCGCGCGGTCGCTCTGCCGCGCGAGCGCGCCGTCGAGGATGTCCAGGATCGAGCCGACGATGAAGAGCGCGGCCGCGAGCCAGTAGGCGAGGTACTTGTTCCGGTCCTCGAACGGGATCACGATCGCCGCGGCGATGCACAGCGTGATGCCGCCGGCGGTGAGCGCATTCGGCGTCACGCGCGTGCGCGCGAGACGTGTGATGTACCGGGAAGCGAGCCTGCGCGTGCCGTCGGTGTAGCCCTGCTTCACCGAAACGATCGCAGCGGTTCGGTTCACGGGACGGACGCTACCAACCCGCTCCCCGCGCAGCCGCGACACGGTCGCCGGACGGCCGATCTAGGCCGTTAAGCGGCGGCGAACGTCGCGGCCGTAGATGACGGCGAACGCGATCAGCGCGACGAAGATGCCCGCGACGACGTCCAGCCAGAAGTGGTTCGCGGTCGCCATGACCGAGAACCAGACCCACGCGGGCCAGAGCGCCCAGAAGACCTTCGCGAACCAGTTGCGGCAGACGGCGCAGAGAATGACGCCGACGATCAGGGCGTCCGCCGCGTGCAGGCTCGGCATCGCCGCGTACGGGTTCGAGACGAAGTTGACGAGCCCGCTGCCGTGGTTGAGGCTCGCGAACTGGCCGAGCGTGTCGTCGAAGCCGAAGTCCGGGAACATCCGCGGCGGCGCAGTGGGCAGCACGACGTAGCCGATCAGGCCGATCACGTTCGCGAGCAGGATCGTGTTCCGGAAGCGGAGGAACGCGTCGTGGCGACGCAGGTAGACGAAGAGCAGCGCCAGTCCCACGACGGTGAACTCGGAGTTCCAGTACGTCCACGAGGCGACGCTGATCAGGAAGCTCGACGAGTCGACGAAGCGCTGGATCGTCAGCTCGATCAGCCCGTGAAGGTGCTGCTCGAAGCTGATCACGCGCAGGCCGTTGTCGAACGCCTTCGCCGGGTTGCGGTCGGCGATTCCGCGCGCTGCCTGGTAGACGAGCAGGAAGCCGAACCAGATCGCCACCTGGCGCGCGAGGTCCGCCCACCCGCGAGGCAGGAACTTGCGTCCGACTGTGCTGAGGCTGAGAGTCGTCATCGGCGGCGCGGCGTTTTCCGGGGGTCAATTTTAAAGACGCAGGCGGCGGGAGAGAAATTCCCGCGATTAGCCGCCTATTTGCGACATCGACCGACTCGCGCGCACGAAGCCGGGATCGCTGATCTTGTGCTTGAGCTCCTTGTGGAGGACGGCGTAGCGGACGAGCTCCGCAAGCTCGTCGTCGCTAGCGCCGGTCCGGAGCGGCGCCTTCAGGTCCCACTCGCGGCGCGAGAAGAGGCACGTTCGCAGCTGCCCGTCCGCGGTCAGGCGGATCCGGTCGCAGCTCGAGCAGAACGGTTCAGAGACCGGGTTCACGAAGCCGATCTCGCCGGCGCCGTCGGCGAAGCGGAAGCGGCGCGCGGTCGAGGACGGCTTCGCCGGGATCTCCTCGAGCGGCCAGCGCTCCTCGATCAGCGCGCGGATCTCGGCGCCTGTGAGCACGTCGTCGCCGCGCCAGGCCTCGTCGGCGTCGAGCGGCATGAACTCGATGAAGCGGACGACGTACGGCTTGCGCCGCGCCAGCTCGGCGAGCGCCGGCACCTCGGGCTCCGTGAAGCCGCGAATCGCGACGCAGTTGACCTTGATCGGACGCAGCTCCGGGTAGCGCTCGGCCTCGGCCAGGCCGGCGAGGACGCGGTCGAGCGCGTCGCGGCGCGTGATCTCGGCGAAGCGGACGTGCGAGAGCGAGTCGAGGGAGACGTTGAGACGCTTCAGCCCGGCGGCGACCAGCGGCCCCGCGAAGCGGTCGA
>JBPYFE010000023.1:0-7632 GCA_051986525.1 Gaiellaceae bacterium | reverse complement strand
TGCGGACGCCCCACTCGAGCGAGAGCGCGACGGGATTCTTCTCCACCTCGAAGCCGGAGAGCCCGAGCGCCTCGACGACGTCTCGGCCGATCAGGTCGTCCTCGCTGTACCCGGTCAGCTCGAAGATGCCGCGACCCGACGCGAGGATCCGCCCCTGCTGGTCGCAGACGACGAAGCCCGCGTTCGGCGCCGGGTAGTAGTCGTCCATCAGCTCGAACAGGAATCCGAACCCGCAGTGGTGGCAGGCAACCGCTTGCTGGGTCAAGCCCTCTCTACGGTCGTGGTCGACCGACCGCTCCTTGCAGTTCGGGCAGATGAAGTACGGCACGAGTTGAAGGTAGCGACCGCGACGGTGACTACGTCGCGGTCTCGCGGCGGCGCCGGCCCCGGAGCGTGCGAGGGTCGAGGCGCTTGAGCGGCTGCAGCTTCGGCCGCCCGAGCGGCGCCCCGCCGATCCAGCCGGCCCAGCGGAAGACCGCGAGCTGCACCGCGGCCGTGAACAGGATCAGCCCCCAGCTCCACCAGTAGCCGAAGCTCCACTCGAGCTCCGGGATGTGCTTGAAGTTCTGGCCGTAGAGCCCGACGATGAACGTCGGCAGCAGGAGCAGCGCCGCGATCACGGTCAGGCGTTTCGTGACCTCGTTCTGGTCGTTCGCGATCTTCGACTGGTGGTAGTCGCGCGCACTCGCCAGCAGGTCGCGTGAGAGATCGAGGCCGTCGACGGCGCGAAGGAGCTTGTCGTAGACGTCGCCGAACGCGATCTCGAGGTCGCGCGGGAGCAGCTCGGGCCCCTCGCCGACGTCGATGCGGCGGTCGACGACGCGGCGGACGGCGTCGCGCGTCGGCGCGAGCGTTCGGCGAACGTGGAGCAGGTCGTGGCGAAGGTCGGAGATGCGCTGCCGTACCTGCTGCGACGTCCAGGTCTCGATCCCGTCCTCGAGCTCGTCGATCTCCTCGTTGAGCGCGTCCACGAGGTCGAGGAAGTCCTCGGCGATCACGTCGACGATCTCGTAGACGATCTCGCCGCCGCGCGCCTTCTGCGCCCGGTCGACCGCCGCCCGCGCCGGCCCGAGGTCGCAGGCGTGGCCGCGCTCGGGCGACTTCCGCACCGTGACGACGCGCTCTCGCGTCGCGACGATGTCGACCTCCTGGTAGTAGACGCGATCCTCCTCGCGGACGGCGATCGGGATCAGGAAGACGCCGAAGACGTAGTGGTCGTGGCCCTCGAGCCGGGGTCGTGGCTCGTCGTCGTGGCGCGTCGGCTGCAGCGCGAGCTCGAGCGCGGTCTGGTGGATCTCAGCCGGGAGCACCTTCCGGAGCTCGTCCTCGTCCGGATCGAGGAGATCGATCCACTCGGCCACCGGCCGAGCGTAACGACGGCTTCGGCTAGCTTCGGGGCGCGGTCAGGGCCGCTTCCGCGTGCCCTTCCCGCGCCGCCAGCCAGCGCTCCGCGTCGAGCGCGGCCGCGCAGCCCATGCCGGCCGCGGTCACGGCCTGGCGGTACACGTGGTCGACGACGTCGCCGGCCGCGAAGACTCCGTCGACGTTCGTCGCCGTCGAGCCCGGCTTCGTGACGAGGTAGCCCTCGTCGTCGTGGTCGAGCTGGTCGACGAACAGCGCCGTCGTCGGGTCGTGCCCGATCGCGACGAAGAGCCCGTCGGCCGGGATCTCCGACATCTCGCCTGTCTCGACGTTGCGGACGCGAACGCCGGCCAGCTTGCCGTCCTCGGCGCCGAGCGCCTCCTCGACCACGACCGGCGTCACGAACTCGATCTTCTCGTTCGCGTGCGCCCGGTCGACCATGATCGGCGAAGCCCGGAACTCGTCGCGCCGGTGCAGCACCGTCACCTTCGAGGCGAACTTCGTCAGGAAGATCGCCTCCTCCATCGCCGAGTCGCCGCCGCCGACGACCACGACTTCCTTGTCCGCGTAGAAGGCCGCGTCGCAGACCGCGCAGTACGTGACGCCGCGCCCGTGCAGGGCGCGCTCGGATTCGAGCCCGAGCTGGCGCGCGCTCGCGCCCGTGGCGACGATGACGCTCTCGGCGCGGTACTCGTCGTCGCCGACGTAGACGCGGAACGGCCGCTCCGAGAAGTCGACGCGCGTGACGTCGTCCGCGACGAACTCGGCGCCGAAGCGCTCCGCCTGGCGCCGGAACTCGCTCATCAGCTGCGGCCCCATGATCCCGTCCGCGAAGCCGGGGTAGTTCTCGACGTCGCTCGTGATCATCAGCTGGCCTCCCCACTGGAAGCCTTCGATCACGAGCGGGTTCAAGTTGGCGCGCGCGCTGTACAACGCGGCCGTGTACCCGGCAGGGCCACCGCCGATGATGATCAGCTCGCGCACTCCGTTATCGCTCACAATTCCTCCAAATCCGACTGGGCCGATGCCGGCCCTCACAGTATTGAACGAATCGGACCGCTTCGTCGTTCCCTGTAAGAATTCGGGTCGATGCGGCTTTTGCGGCTATTTCTCGCCGTTTTCGGCACCCTAGCGCTCGCGTTGGAGCTCGCCGCGCCCGCGGCGCCGCGCACCGAGACCGCCCGCTTCGCCGTCTCCACGCACGGGACTCTGGTCGAGCAGTGGACGTACACGCGCGCGGTGACGCTCAACGGGTGCCCTGCGACCATCAAGGGGGCAGGGAAGCGGACGATCTCGCTGCGCACGCCCGACGTGCCGGTCGTCAGCGGGAGCTGGAGCGGCGGGACGGCGCGGGCGCGCTTCGGCGGCGCGCTTCGGCTCTCGGGCTCGATCACGCAGACCGGGAAGCGGACGACGGTCGTCGGCAAGGGACAGGGGTGCGAGCCGGCGACGCACACGGTCGCCTGCGATCCGGTCAACCGCACGTTCTCGGGCGCGAGGGCGACGGTCGTCAGCAGGCGGCGGCACCGTCTCGGCATCGCCGCGGCTGCCGGGCTCGTCCCGGCCGAGTTCTTCGGCTCGTGTCCGGGCGAGCCGACGAAGGTGCGCGCGATCGGCAACGGAATCGAGCTCGGCGACGCGACCTACAAGGAGGCGACGCTGTTCTCGCGGAACACCGCCGGGCTGACGCTGCAGGGGAGCGCGGACGTGACGACGACGCTCGGCGGCGATGCCGGCACGGTCGTCCAGCACGTGCGGATGACGCTCGTCCTGCGCCACGTGGGCGCCTAGGCGACGAGCTCGCCGCAGAGGTACAGGCGTCCGTCGACGACCTCGCTGTCGGCGAAGAGCTTGTGCGACTCCCGCTCGCCAGGCCGGACGAGGTGGACGATCTCGTGACCTCGCGCCGTCAGGAGCTCCGCGATCAGGCGCCGGTGGCACTTGCTCCACGGCGTCTCCGCGCACATGACGCACGGGGTCGGAGCGGCGAGCACTTCGGCGAGCGCCTGCTGCCAGGGCTCGCTGGCCATCCGCGCCGCGTAGTTGCGGAACGCGTCGACGCGGATGCATCCGAACCGCTCGGCCCCGGCCTCGCCGCTGCGCCGTCCGCCGAGCTCGACCTCGTGCCGGTAGGCGATCTCCGCCTCCCCGAGCGACGCCGCCAGAGCAGCCTGGTTGAACTGCGGGTTCCGCCGCGAGCCCGGAAAGCGGCGGACGTCGACGAGCGTCTCGACGCCGGCCTCGCGCAACACGGCGACGAGCTCCTCGACCGGCCGTCGCCCGTGGCCGATGGTGAAGACCCTCACCCTGCATAGAATCGCCGTTTTCCGGCAAAGGGAGACGCCGTGGCCGCAACCGTCAGCTGGGATGGACTTCGAGAGCTCGCCGGGTTCCGCGCCGAGAAGGGGTGCGCCGTCACCTTCTACCTCGAGCTCGCTCCGAGCGAGGTGCCGACGGCCGGCGACGCGGCGACGCGGATCAACTCGCTGATCCACGAGGGCCACGAGCGGATCGAGGCGAATCGCGAGCTCTCCCGCGAGCAGCGGGACGCGCTGCGCGGCGACCTGAGCCGCGTGCACGAGTACTTCGACGCCGAGTTCGACCGCGACGGCGCGCAGGGGCTCGCGATCTTCGCGGCCGGGCTCGACAACTTCTGGTACCCGCTGCCGCTCGCCGACCCCGTCCCCGATCGGATCGAGATCGCCCGCGACTTCAACCTCTCGCCGCTCGTGCCGCTCGTCGGCCGCGGTGACGGAGCGCTGGTCGCGTTCGTCAGCCGGGAGCGCGGCGACGTCTATCTCCTTCGCGGCGGCAAGCTCGAGGAGATCGCGCAGCAGTTCGACGAGACACCCGGCCGGCACGACCAGGGCGGCTGGTCGCAGGCGCGCTATCAGCGGCACATCGACAAGCTCGCGGCCGACCACTTCCGCCGCGTCGGTGAGCTGCTCGACCGGCAGATCCGGCGCCTGCAGGGCCCGCGGATCGTCGTCTTCGCGGCCGAGGAGAACCGCGCCGAGTTCGCCGAGGTGATCTCGAACGAGGTGTCGAATGCGATCGTCGGTTGGGGGCAGGCCGAGGCGCATGCCGCCGGGCCGGAGCTGCTCGCGGCGGCCCAGCCGCTGCTCGACGAGTGGCACGCGAAGCAGGAGCAGGAGGCGGTGGAGCGCTGGCGCGAGGAAGCGGGGCGTGGGACGCGGGCGGCGAGCGGCTGGCACGACACGCTCGAGGCCGCCTCGGACGGCCGCGTCGAGCAGCTGCTCTTCCAGGACGGCACCGACCGCCCGGCGTGGCAGTGCCCGAAATGCGGGCGAGTCAGCTCCGAAGGCGGGCCGTGCCCGCTCGACGGGACGCAGATGGAGGAGCGAGACGACGGCCTCAACCTCGCCGTCCACCAGACGCTCGCGCGCGGCGGCAGCGTTCTGGCGCTGCGGCACCAGCTCGACCTCGAGCCCGTCGAGGGCATCGGCGCTCTGCTCCGCTTCTAGTGGCGGAGGTTCGCCTGGAGCCGCTCGCCGAGCGGCACCTGGTCGACGTGGCGGCGATGTTCGACGACGCCGACGTTCTCCAGTACACGCGCGTCCCGGACCCGGTGCCGGACGGCTGGGAGCGCGAGTGGCTCGCGTTCTACGAGGAGGGCCGGCGCGAAGGGACGCGGGACGCGTTCGCGATCGTGGACGCGGAGGACGGCTCGTTTCTCGGGGTCGGGATGGGATTCGGGATCGATCGCGACGGCCGGCAGCTCGAGCTCGGCTACGTCGTCTCGCCGCACGCGCGCGGGCGCGGCGTAGCTACGCGAGCGCTCGAGCTCTTGACGGCCTGGGCGTTCGACGAGCTCGACGCGATCCGGATCGAGCTCTGGATCTCGGCCGGAAACGAGCCGTCGAAGCGGGTCGCCGAGCGCGCCGGCTACCGGCACGAGGGGACGCTGCGCTCGTACCACTTCAAGCAGGGCCGCCGAGACGACTTCGAGATCTGGTCTCGGCTGGACAGTGACTAAGCTTGCGGGCGGATGGCTTCCCTCGCCCGGACAATCCTCGAAGAGCATCTCGAACGCGGCGAGCTGACCCCCGGCAGCGAGATCGCGCTGCGCGTCGACCAGACGCTCGCGCAGGACGCGACCGGGACGATGGCGATGATGCAATTCGAGCTCTTCGGCGAGGAACGCGTGCGCGTCGAGACGGCTGTGGTCTACGTCGACCACAACATCCTCCAGATCGACTTCAAGAACCCGGACGACCACCGCTTCCTGCAGGCGATGGCCGCGAAGTACGGCGCCTGGTTCTCGCGGCCGGGCAACGGGATCTGCCACTACGTCCACTGCGAGCGCTTCGCGAAGCCGGGGCAGACGCTCATCGGCGCCGACTCGCACACGACGCAGTCGGGCTCCTGCGCGATGATCGCGATCGGCGCGGGCGGGCTCGACGTCGCCGTCTGCATGGCGGGACACCCATTCGAATTGCCGGCGCCGAAGATCGTCGGCGTCTTCCTGGAGAACGAGCTCCAGCGGCCCTGGATCCAGGCGAAGGACGTGATCCTCGAGCTCCTGCGCCGGCGCGGCGTCCGCGGCGGCCGCGGCTGCGTCTTCGAGTTCACCGGTCCCGGTGTCGGCACGCTCGACTGCACCGAGCGCGGAACGATCGCGAACATGATCGCCGAGCTCGGCGCGACGGGCGCGGTGTTCCCGGCCGACGAGGTCACCCGCGCGTGGCTCGACGAGCAGCAGCGCTCCGGCGACTTCACCGAGCTCGCGACCGGCGACACCGGCGACTTCGACGAGGAGGAGCACATCGACCTCGCCGCGCTGGTGCCGCTCGTCGCCAAGCCGTCGAGCCCCGGCAACGTCGTCCCGGTCGAGGAGCTCGTCGGCACGCCGATCCAGCAGGTCTGCATCGGCTCGTCCGTCAACTCGTCGTACGCCGACCTCGCGATCTGCGGCGCCGTTCTCAGCGGAGAGCGGATCTCGGAGGAGCTCGTCTCGGCAACGGCGACGCCGGGCTCGCGCCAGATCCTCGACCAGATCACGCGCTCCGGGACGTACGTCGACCTGCTGATGGCGGGCGTCCGAATGCTCGAGCCGGCGTGCGGGCCCTGTGTCGGCATGGGCCAGGCTCCGCCCTCAGGCGGGAACTCGCTGCGCACGTTCAATCGGAACTTCCCGGGCCGGAGCGGCACCGCCGACGACCAGGTCTTCCTCTGCTCGCCCGCGGTCGCGGCTGCGTCGATGCTCACCGGCGTCATCTCCGACCCGCGCGAGCTCGACGTGCCGGAGGTTCCCGAGCGGCCGGCCGCGAGGCCCGAAGTCGTCCAGAAGCACATCCTCGAGCCGGCACCCGAGGACGAGGCGGCGTCGATCGAGATCCCGCGCGGGCCGAACATCTTCCCGCCGCCCGAGCAGAAGGAGCTGCCGGACACGCTCGTCGGCCGCGTCCTGATCGTGGCGCCCGACGACATCTCGACCGGCGACCTCTCGCCCGACGGCGCGACCGTGATGGCGTACCGCTCGAACGTGCCTGCGATCGCCGAGTTCACCTTCCAGCACCGCGACAAAGGGTTCGCGAAGCGCGCGCACGAGTGGGGCGGAGGCTTCATCGTCGCCGGCGACAACTACGGCCAGGGCTCGAGCCGCGAGCACGCGGCGCTCGCGCCGGCGCAGCTCGGCGTCCGGGCGGTGATCGCGAAGAGCTTCGCCCGGATCCACCGCCGGAACCTGATCGCGCAGGGGATCGTGCCGCTGCTCTTCAAGGACCCGGCCGACTACGACAAGGCCGAGCTGGGCCAGACCTGGCGCATCCCGAACCTGCACGCGATCGCAGAGGGCGAGGACGAGCTCGAGGTCGAGATCGAGGGCGGCGAGACCTTCACCGTCACGCACGACTTCATGCCGCGCGAGCGCGAGATCGTCGTCGCCGGCGGCCTGATCCGCTACCTGCGCGAGCAGCAGCCCGCGGTCGCCTAGCGCGCCTTCGGCGCGCTCGCTTCACGGGGGAACCCGGTTTCCCCCGTGTGCCCCCCGTCGAGTTGACCGCGTCCCGCGCAATTGAGGCTCCGGCCGGCCGAGCCCGCCTCCGCCGATAGAGGGCCGCCCGCGGGGGTCTACGCTCGTCGAGATGCATCTCAGTTCCGCAGCCGACCGCGAGCTGGTGGCTGCTGTCGTCTCGTCCCTCCGCGACGCGCTTGGACGTGATCCCCTCGGGCTCTACGTGTTCGGGTCGGCGACGGTCGGTGGGCTTCGGCCGGACAGCGACCTCGACCTGCTCGCCGTCGTCGAGC
>JBPYFE010000022.1:0-14274 GCA_051986525.1 Gaiellaceae bacterium | reverse complement strand
GCCGAGGAGTACGGAATCGCCTGGTCCGCGTTCGACTGGTGCTACGGGGCCTGGTACCAGATCGTCGAGGAGCATCCGGACTGGGCGACGGAGGCCGGCTTCTACCTCAACCTCGAGGGCTGCGCCCGCCGCGGCGGCGACCCGTTCACCGTCGACGCGCCGCCGGAGCTGACCGCGTGGTCCCGCCGGCTCCTGCGCGCGGCGAAGCGGGACGGGCTCCTCCCGCACGGCTACCGGCTAGATCGGCCGCAGACGTGGACGGAGGTCTGGCCGTTCCTCGCCGCCGGGATCCCGGGGATGAACGTCTCCACGTTCACCTCCGAGTTCGACCGCACCGAGTACCACACCCAGTACGACACGTCCGACCGCGTCGACTTCCGCTATCTCGCGAAGCTGACCGAGGTTGCGGGACGCTTCCTGCTCGAGGCGGACGCCGGCGCCGCCGACGCATACGACTTCGCGGCGCGGGCGAAAGAGTTGAAAGGCGTGCTCCCGGCGAAGACGCTGGCCGAGCTGCGCAATGCCGAGGGGCGCCGCCGCTTCACCGCCGTCGCGCGGGGCTTCAGCGGCCTCGACGCGCGGGAGGCGGCGCAGTACCCGCACGAGCAGACGGCCAGGGACGCCGCCCTGCTCGAGCGCGCGCTGAAGGAGCTTCGCCGGCGGGAGAACGGAAAGGCCGCGCGGACGCTCGCGCGCGTCGGGCTCAACTGGCTCTGCTCCGACCTCGGCCGGGAGGCGTTCGCGCTCGAGCACGGCCGGCGGCGCCCGAACGCGCCGCGGCTCTGCTGGGGCGCGATGGGCCAGGCCGACGCGGGCCCGAACCTGTGGGACCAGCTCGCGTCGCTCCGCGGCGAGGGCCGAGAGCCCGGCCCATGGCTGGCCAAGAGCCTCGAGCGCCATCTCGTCCGCAGCCGCCGCGAGCTCGAGCGGCGCCTGAAGCGGATGGACGCGGCCGCGCGCGGCCGGGTCTTCCCGCTGCAGACGGCGAAGCAGAGCGATCTGCCGGGCGGTAGAAAAGCGCGATGACGCAGGCGACCCTGTTCGCGAAGCCGCTCCCCGAGGGCGGCACGATCGGCGTCCCGGCGCCGGCGAGCCCTCAGGACTCGCGCTCGGAGGTCTACCGCGGCGTCGAGTGGTGGGAGAGCCGCGGCTACAGGGTCAAGCTCGCCGACGGCGCCTTCGAGCGCGACGACTACGTCGCCGGCAGCCCCGAGACGCGGGCGCGTGACCTGAACGCGATGTTCGCGGACCCCGAGGTCGACGTCGTCCAGAGCCTCCAGGGCGGCTACGGCTCGGCGGAGACGATCCCGTATCTCGACTTCGACCTGATCGCGGCGAACCCGAAACCGTTCGTCGGCTACTCCGACATCACGGCGCTCCACACGGCGTTCCTGCGGAAGACGGGGCTGGCGACGATCTACGGCAACGGCCTCACCGGGGTCGGTTCCCCGGAGACGACCGACTTCTCGCGCGAGCGGCTGCTCGCCACCCTCCGCGGCACCGCCGAGGCCGAGGTGCCGCGCGATCCCGACGACCCGTACGTCCGCGCGATCAGCGGCGGCAAGGTGACCGCGCCGCTCGTCGGCGGCTGCCTCTGGCTGCTGATCCAGTCGATGGGAACGCCGTGGGAGTTCGACCTCGACGGCGCGATCTTCTTCTTCGAGGACGTCCAGCTGCCGCCGTACTACCTGGACGGCTTCCTGACGCAGCTCCGCCACGCGGGGAAGCTCGACGGCGTCGCCGGAGTCGTCGTCGGCGAGCTGAAGGACTGCGACTGGGGCGACCAGCGGCAGGCCTCAGACTGGGCGCGCTCGCGCTCGGCCGAGGACGTGCTCGAGCGCCAGCTGGAGCCGCTCGGCGTCCCGGTTCTGTACAAGCTGCCGCTCGGGCACGGTAAGAATCTGGCTTCCATTCCGCTCGGTGTCCGGTATACGCTCGACGCGGACCAGCGGACATTGACGGTCGAGGAACAGCCGTTCCGCGACCCGGACAAGGAGGGCACAGGATGAGGAAGTGGCTGATCGCGCTCGCCGCCGTGATCGCGGTTGCCGCGACGGTCGCCTACTCGGCTTCGGGAGGGAAGTCGACGGCGCACGGTGGCGGAACGTTCCGCATCGGCACGAGCTCGCGCATCGACTCGCTCAACCCGTACGTCGCGTTCAACCAGGACGCGTACTCGGCGTTCGAGTACATCTATCCGTTCCTCATCCAGTACGACAAGGCGAACCGGAAGTTCGTCCCGGACTTCGCCACCTCGTGGACGATCTCGAAGGGCGGCAAGCGCTGGACGTTCGTCACCCGCAAGGGCGCGAAGTGGTCGGACGGCAAGCCGCTGACGGCCGCAGACGCCGCCTGGACGATCAACACCGACATCAAGTACGCGAGCGGCGGCGCCGCGAACGCGGCCGGGCTGATCGCGCACATCAAGCACGCGAGCGCCCCGACGGCGACGAAGCTCGTCGTCGACTACACGGCGGCGCCCGGGAACGTGCTGGGCCAGTTCCAGCAGTTCGCGATCCTGCCGCAGCACATCTGGGCGAAGCACGCCACCGGGAAGGGCGGCGTCGGGCTGAAGACGTTCGCGAACAACGCGCCCGTCGTCGGCGCCGGCCCCTTCGTGCTGACGAAGTTCAAGAAGGACGAGATCGCGCTCTTCCAGAAGAACAAGAGCTTCTACGGCAACCCGAAGCCGAAGGTCGACGCGTTCGGGCTGCAGATGTTCTCGAACGAGGACGCGATGGTCTCGGCGCTGAAGTCGCACCAGATCGACGCGATCGAGGACGTGCCGGGAACGGCGATCAAGACGCTCAAGAGCGGTTTCAACGTCCGCTCGGTGCCGGGCGTCGATCACACCGACTTCATCATCAACTCGAACCCGAAGAAGAAGAAGAACCGCGAGCTGCTGAACCTGAAGGTGAAGGCGGCCTTCGCGCACGCGATCGACCGCAAGCAGATCGTCTCGGTCGTCTTCCTCGGCTATGCGAAGCCCGCCGGCTCGATCATCCCCCCGGCGACCGGCGGCTGGTTCAACCCGGCCGCGAAGCCGGAGGCGTTCAACCTCAAGCTCGCGAACGCGATGCTCGACCAGGCCGGCTTCAAGAAGGGCTCGGACGGGATCCGCCGCGCCGGCGGCCACAAGATGTCGTACCAGGTGATCACGCCGACGGACGTCCCGAGCACGAACCGGACGTTCCAGATCCTGCAGCCGGACTTCAAGAAGATCGGCGTCGTCCTGACGCAGCGAGCGCTCGACTCGACGGCGGCGTTCGACCAAATGACGAGCCCGAACAACACCTACCAGGGCTTCGATCTCGCGCTCTGGGACTGGGTCGCCCTGATCGACCCCGACTTCATGCTCTCCGTGACCACGTGCGCGCAGTACGGCGGCTGGAGCGACAGCGGCTACTGCGACAAGACCTACGACAAGCTCTACTCCAAGCAGCAGCTGACGCCGAACCAGGCGAAGCGCAAGCAGCTGGTCTGGAAGATGCAGACGTACCTGTGGAAGCGGCGGCCCTACATCTGGCTCGCCTACCTCGACCACGTCTGGGCGGTCGACAAGCACTGGGGCGGGCTCGTCGCCTCGCCGCAGGGCCCGTTCAACTCGATCAACAAGTTCAGCCTGAGCTCGGTGCACCAGCAGTAGGCCGAGGCGCGCGCGGGTGAGGGGCGCCGACTACGTCATCAAGCGGGTCGCCTTCGCGATCGTGACGGTCTTCGTGGCCGTCACGATCAACTTCGTCCTCTTCCGGCTCGCCCCGGGCACGGCGGTGACGAACCTGGCTCGAGTGCCGCACGCAACCCCGGAGATCCGGCAGGCGCTGAAGCGCCAGTTCGGGCTCGACAAGTCGAAGTGGACGCAGTACCGGCTCTACCTCCAGCAGCTCGCGCACGGCAATCTCGGCGTCTCGTTCGCGAACTCGCAGCCGGTCAAGGACAACCTCTGGACCGCGCTCAAGAACACGCTGCCGATGGTCGCGCTGGGGACGTTCTTCTCGATCGTCCTCGGGACGTTCACGGGGGTGGTCGCGGCGTGGCGCCGCGGGACCGGGGCGGAGGGCGCGACGGTGACCAGCGCGCTCGCCTTCTACTCGATGCCGACGCACTGGCTCGGGCTGATGCTCGTGATCCTGTTCGCGGGCGTCCTGCCGACGGGCGGGATGACGAACGACTTCCTGATCAACCCGTCGTGGTGGACGCACGTCAAGGACGTGCTCGAGCACATGATCCTGCCCTCGCTGACGCTGGCGCTCGTCCTCTACGGCGAGTACACGCTGATCGTCCGCTCGGCGATGCTCGAGACGCTCGGCGAGGACTACATCCTGACCGCGCGCGCGAAGGGGCTGAAGCCGACGGCGGTCCTGCGCAAGCACGCGCTGCGCAACGCGATGCTGCCGATCGCGACGCTGATCGCGCTCTCGCTCGGCTACATCGTCGCGGGCGCGATCCTCGTCGAGACGGTGTTCTCCTGGCCCGGGATCGGCCGCGCGGTGTACGACGCCGTCCTCCAGCGCGACTACCCGATGCTCCAGGGCGCGTTCCTGATCCTCACCGTCTCGGTCGTCTTCTTCAACCTCGCCGCCGACCTCCTCTACTTCAAGCTCGACCCGAGGATCACCGAATGAGCGCAGCTCGCCCGCGGCTCGCTCCCGTGGGGGAAACCCCTTTTCCCCCACGAGCCCCCTTCTCCATAGACCCGGGGGAACCGCCGGGTTCTCCCGCGAACCCCCTCCACTGCTCATCGGGCGGGGGCCGCCGATGAGCGTCGCCCTTCGCGAGCCCGGCGCCGTCATCGAGGCCGAGCCGATCCGCTCCCGGCGCGGGGTCGTGTGGAACACGCTGAAGCGCCGGCCGTCGGCGACCATCGGCGCGGCCGTGCTGCTGCTGATCATCCTGATCGCCGTGCTCGCGCCGTGGATCGCGCCCTACGGGTTGCACGAGCAGGTCGGGCCGCCGTTCGAGCCGCCGTCCTGGGCGCACCCGCTCGGGCTCGACGACGGCGGCATCGACATGGTCACGCTGCTGATGTGGGGCTGCCGGATCTCGCTCGTCGTCGGCTTCGCCGCAACGCTCGTCTCGATGCTGATCGGCGGCACGATCGGCGTCGCAGCCGGCTACTACGGGAGCAAGACCGACACCGTCCTGATGCGGATCACGGACTACTTCCTCGTCATCCCGGACGTGCCGCTGATGATCGTGGTCGCGGCGATCTGGGGGCCGAGCCTGTTCCACATCATCATCGTGATCGGGATCCTGCTCTGGACCTCGACGGCGCGAGTGATCCGTGCGCAGGTGAAGAGCGTTCGCGAGCGGGTCTACGTCAAGCGGGCGCGATCGCTCGGCGCCGGCCACACGAGGATCGTCGTCCGCCACGTGCTGCCGCAAGTCGCGCCGCTGCTGATCGCGAGCACCGTGCTGACGATCGCGGTCGCGATCTTCGACGAGACCGCGCTCGCCTTCCTCGGGCTCGGCGATCCGTCGCGGGTGTCGCTCGGGAAGGTGATCGAGAACGGCTTCCAGCGAGCGGCGATCTCGACCGGGGCGTGGTGGGCGATCGTCCCGCCGGGCGCGCTGGTCGCGATCATCATCCTCTCCTGCTCGCTGATCGGCGGCGCGATCGAGGACGCGCTCAATCCCCGGCTCCGCGTGGCGCACCTCTCGGCGCGCACGTTCCGGCTGCGGCCGCTCGTCGGTAGAAGCGAGGACGCGGTATGAGCCTGCTCGCCGTGGAGGATCTGCACGTCTGGTTCGACCTCGAGGGCGGGGGCGAGCTCCACGCGGTTCGCGGCGTCAGCCTCGCGGTCGAGCCCGGGGAGCGGCTCGGGCTCGTCGGCGAGTCCGGGTGCGGGAAGACGACGACCGCGCTCGCGGTGCTCGGGCTGCTGCCGCCGAGCGCGAGCGTCTCCGGCCGGGTCCTGATCGACGGAAAGGACGTGCTCGCGGGCGGCGAGGAGTCGATCCGGCCGCACCGCTGGACCGACGTCGCGATCGTCTTCCAGGGCGCGATGAACGCGCTCAACCCGGTGCGGACGGTCGGCTCGCAGATCGTCGAGGCGCTCGAGCTGCACGACGTCTCCCGTGGCGCGGAGGCCGGGGCGCAGACGCGCGAGCTGCTCGAGTCAGTCGGGATCCCCGGCGAGCGGGGCAGCCGCTTTCCGCACGAGCTCTCGGGCGGGATGCGCCAGCGGGCGGCGATCGCGATGGCGCTCGCGTGCAAGCCGAAGGTGCTGATCGCCGACGAGCCCACCACCGCGCTCGACGTGATGGTGCAGGCGCAGATCCTGGAGCTGCTCGACGCGCTCTGCCGTGACTTCGGGCTCGCGCTGATCCTCGTCACCCACGACTTGCCGGTCGTCGCGCAGCTGTGCGGCTCGGGCGCCGTCATGTACGCCGGCGAGATCGTCGAGCGCGCGAGCGTCGATGCGCTCTACCACGACCCGCGCCATCCGTACACGCGGCTGCTGTTCGCGGC
Source organism: Gaiellaceae bacterium (assembly GCA_051986525.1). GTDB lineage: Bacteria > Actinomycetota > Thermoleophilia > Gaiellales > Gaiellaceae > 13-2-20CM-68-14. The sequence continues at coordinate 7,802 of JBPYFE010000022.1, read as the reverse complement.
GACGCCGGATCTCGGCGACTCGAACGGCGAGGTCGCCTCGATCCCCGGCGCGCCGCCACGGCTCGACCGGCCGCTCGTCGGCTGCCCGTTCCAGCCGCGTTGCGACCGCGCCTTCGAGCCGTGCCCGACGCTGCACCCGCCGCTGCGCGACGTCGCGCCCGACCACGCGGCCGCCTGCCACCTGAACGGCGTCGTCGCAGACGCGCTCGTGACGTGAGCGCGAACGGCCGGAAGCCGCTGCTCGAGGTCGAGGGCCTCGTCGTCCGCTACCCGATCGCGCGCGGCTTCGTCGGCACGGTCGTCCGCAATCCGAAGCGCGCCGTCCATGCAGTCGAAGGCGTGAACCTGACCGTCGGCGCGGGCGAGCTCGTCGCGCTCGTCGGCGAGTCGGGCTGCGGCAAGACGACGACGGCGCAGGCGGTGATGCGGCTCGTCGACGCGGACTCGGGCTCGATTCGCTTCGAAGGGCGGGAGCTCAACGACCTCGGCACCCGCGAGCTCCGGCCGCTCCGGCGGCGGCTGCAGATGATCTACCAGGATCCGTACGAGTCGCTCGACCCGCGCCTGCGAGTCGGCGACGCCGTCGAGGAGCCGCTGCGGATCCACCGGCTCGGCGGCTCGAAGCGCGAGCGCGCCGAGCGCGTCCGGGACGCGCTGGCGAAGGCCGAGCTCGTCCCGCCGGAGCTCTTCGTCGGGCGCTACCCGCACGAGCTCTCCGGCGGCCAGCGACAACGCGTCGCGGTCGCGGCGGCGCTCGTGCTCGAGCCGCACCTGCTCGTCGCGGACGAGCCGGTCTCGATGCTGGACGTGTCCGTTCGGGCCGGAATCCTGCGGCTCCTGGACGGCCTGCGGAAGGACGGCCTCGGGATCCTGATGATCACCCACGACCTCTCGACCGCCGCCCGGTTCGCCGACCGGATCGCGGTCATGTACCTCGGCCGGATCGTCGAGGAGGGACCGGCGCGGGAGATCGTCGACAACGCCCAGCATCCGTACACGCGCGCGCTGCTCTCGGTCGTGCCGCGCCGCGATCCGCGCGACCGTCGCCGCCAGGAGATCCTCCGCGGCGAGACGCCGGACGCGGTCACGGTTCCGCCGGGCTGCCGTTTCCACCCGCGCTGTCCGCTGGCGATCGAGGACTGCAAGCAGATCGACCCCGGGCTCGAGCCGCCCGCCGCGGCGAGGACGCCGGCGCACCGCGCCGCCTGTATCCGCGTCTAGAGCCGGTCGTGCCGCCGGAGCAGCTCGAGCACCGGCTCGTGCGGCAGCGCCTTGACCACACGGCCGTCGCGCCCGTCCGTGTCCGTCGCAGCCCAGAGGCAGTTGACGACCGCCTCCTCGGCCGCGTCGACGACGGCGGCGAAGAACGGGTTGATGCCGCTGCCGGCGACCTCCTCACCGCCGCCGGTCGAGAGCGCGATGAAGATCTCGCCGCTGCCGTCGCTCGCGTAGGAGCCGGTGCGGCCGAGGCCGAGGCCGACGCGCCGAGCCAGCCGCTGCAGCTGATGCGTTCCCATCGGCGCGTCGGTCGCGACGACGCCGATGCAGCTGCTCGTCGCTGCCGCCTCGCGACCGGGCGGCGGCTCGAGCGACCTCCCGACCGGAACGCCGTCGATCCGGAGCTCCGGCGCCGAGCCGAAGTTCGCGAGCACGAGCACGCCGACGTGAGCGTCGCCGACCCGGCGGCTCGACGACCCGATCCCGCCCTTCCAGCCGAAGCAGATCATTCCGGTCCCGGCGCCGACGGCGCCCTCGGCGACCTCCTCGCCGGCCGCCTCGACCGCGCGGCCGGCGTCCGCTGCCTCGACCTGCACCGTCCGCGCGTCGTTGAGCCAGCCGTCGTCGCACTCGCCGACGACGGGGATGACGAAGTTCTCCGTCCCGACCGAGGAATCGGCCGCGAGCGCGACGGAGACGGCGCCGTCGAAGACGCGTCCGACGGCCATCGTCGAGGTCAGGTAGACCGGCGTCTCGATCTCGCCCCACTCGCCGATCTCGATGAAGCCGGTCAGCTCGCCGGCGCCGTTCAGGACGGCGGCGCCCGCCGGCACAGGCAGCTCGACGAGCGTCTCCACCGGTCGCGGCAGGATTGCCGTGACGCCGGTTCGCGCGATTCCGCGCCCGGCCGGCGGCTCCGGCTCCTCGCGACGGACGGTGACGTGGCCGACGTGGAGGCCACGGACGTCGGTGACCGCATTGCGGGGCCCCGGCTCGAGGTCGCCGATCCGCAGCCCCAGCTCGCGCAGCCGTTCCACGCCGCGACCCTACGCGGAGAGCTGCGGCCCAGGCGCGACGTACGTCGCGGCGGCCGCGTCGACGACGCCCAGCACCTCGGCCTGACCGCGGCCCGGCGCGTCGTTCCAGAGCTCGAGCGAGTCCGCTTCGATCAGCTCCGCGAGCGCGCAAAGGGCCGCGGCCACGTCAGCGAGCGGGATCTCGCCGCTCGCCGAGGCTTCGCGCTCCAGCACGGCGACGAGCGCGCCGAGCAGCGACCAGCGCTCGGCCGTCGGCGACCAGGCGTCGACCGGGATCCCGGCGCCGTCGCGCGCGTCCGCGCCCTGGCTCCACCCCCGCGCGACCAGCTCACGTGTTCCCCAAAGCAGCTGCAACCCTCTGGACTGCGTACCGGCCTCCCCTCCGCCGACACTTCGATCTGCCGCCGAGACCGGCGTCCGAAACATTGTGTGCCATGGCGTGAATAAGATCGCCCGCATGCAAGAGCGCGAAATGCGGATCGGCAAGAACGAGGCGCTGTTCCGGGAGGTGAACGACCGGATCGAGCGCGTGAGCGAGTCGCTCGAGGTGCCGGGCGAGAAGCTCGCCATCCTCTGCGAATGCGGAAACGCGTCGTGCACCGAGCAGGTCGAGATCGCCCTCCCCGACTACGAGCGGGTTCGAACGGACGGCGCGCTCTTCGTCGTCCTGCACGGGCACGAGCTCCCGGACGTCGAGGACGTGGTCGAGGAGAGCGGGTCATACGTGGTCGTGCGCAAGAAGGAAGGCGGCCCGGCCGAGCTCGCGCGCGACCTCGACCCTCGCAGCTAGGCCCTACGCGCGCGCCGTGAAGCCGCCGCGGGCGCGGCTGACGGTGTGGCCGACCGGCTGCGCGCGGTCGAGCCGGCTCCAGGCGGAGCCGTCGAGGACGGAGACGTCCTCGAACCGGTACGCGAACGCGTTGCAGCCCGCGCGGCCGGTCGCCCAGCTCTCGGCGGTCACGACGCCCCGCCAGGAGCCGCCGCCGGTCGGCAGGTAGGCGGGACGCCCGACGGCTCGGCCGTCGACCGTCGCCTGCCACGTGTCGGGCGACGTCTCCACGACGGCGACGCGGTACCGGCGACCGACCGACGCGCGGCCGAGGTCGACGAACCGGCGCGCCTCGCCGAGCGAGACCTCTTCGACGTAGAGATGCAGGCCGTGGCCCGGGAACGCCGCAACGCCGGCCTGGAGCCACGCATTCGCGTCGCCGCGGGCGGCATGGACGCCGCCGACGCCGACCCACGCCGCCGCGTGGCCGCTCGCGACCGAGGGCTCGGTCGTCGCGCCGATCGTCGCCGCGACGCCGTCGACGCCGTCACGGCTCGCGAGGCCGCCGTACGAGTAGCCGCGGGCGCAGGACGCGGCGTCCTTGGCGGGCGACGCGAACACCCACTGCGGGCCGACGATCAACGAAGCGACCGCCAGACACGCCGCGGCGACGACTGTCAAGCGAGCCAAACGATTCCCCTCCTCCCGGGGGAAACGTTACGACAGTCGAACCGGTTACGGCAAGGTCAGAGGGCCCGGGCCGGCTCGAGCGGAACCTCGGGAACCAAGACGACCCCGAGGCCGTCGAGCAGCGCGGACGCCTCTGCCGCCTCGGCGGAGCCGTCGACGTCCAGGTGCTCGCGCAGGTGCGCCAGCGCCTGGAGCGACAGCGCGAGCTCGTACGCGCGGCGGCCGTTCCTCGCGACGCGGATGCTCTCGTCGAAGCATTGCTCCGCTCCCACGGGGTCCCGGAGCTGGATGAGCGCGAATCCACGGACTCGGTGCACCATCGCCAGGATCGTCGGCGCGGCGCCGGTCTCGGCGAGCGCGCGCAGGGTCTCGTCGGCGACGCGGATCGTCTCGTCGGGGTCGCCGGCGAGCGCCGCGAGCTCTGCGAGGCGCGCCTTCGTCTCGAGCACGAACGCTCCCGCCCGGATCTCGTCGAACTCGCCCAGCGCCTTCAGGAGCAGCTGGCGCGCCTCGTCGTGGCGGCCCGCCTTGGCCGCGGCGCGCCCGAGGTTGCTGGTGGCGAGATTGGCCATGTAGCGATAGCCGGCCCGCTCGCACACCTCGAGCGTCTCGCGGAAATGCGCCTCCGCCGGTTCGAGATGGCCCTGGTCGGACTTGATCTCGCCGATGTTGTTCGTGATCGTCGCGACGCCGACGACGTCGCCGATCCGCTCCCGAAGCTCCTTGCTGCGGCGGTACAGCGTCAGCGCCTCGTCCCAGCGCCCGTCGTAGTAGGCGTCGATGCCGAGGTTGTTGAGGACGTTCGCCTGGCCGAGCAGGTCGTCGAGCTCCTCGTAGATCGGCAGCGCCAGGCCGCGGAACGCCTCCTTCTCCGGGCTGTCGAGCGACGTGTACGCGAGGTGCATCAGGTAGTACGCGTGCGCCTGGGCCGCCAGCTCCGCGTCCGCGTCGTCGACGACCTTGCGGCACCACGCGATGCAGTCGGCGAAGTTCCCCTGGCGGAGCCGGACGCCGGCGTACGCGAGCGTCAGCTCCGCCGTCACGTGCCGGCGGCCGCCCTCGTCCTCGATCGCCTCGGCCGCGGCGAGCCCGCGGCGGTACCAGCGGAGCGCGTCCGGATAGTGAGCCGCGCGCTCCCGGATGATTCCTTCCTTGAGCAGCAGCATCGGCGCGTTCTGGTCGCCCTTCCCGACGAGCGCCCGCGCCGAGCGGTACGCGTCGGCCGCGTCCTCGTAGAGACCGGCGAGCTCGGACACGTCGCCGACGGCCTCCCACAATCCGGCGAGCGCCGTCTCGTCGAGCCCGACGCGCTTCGCCGCCTCGAGCGCGCGACGGTAGAACGCCGCGGCTTCGATGTTCGCGAACTTTGCCTGCGCCCGCTCGCCGGCAAGCAGTGAGTACTTGTACGCCTTCTCCCAGATCTGCGCGTGGAAGAAGTGCAGCGACAGGAGCTCCGCGTGCTCGCCCGCTTCGTGGCCGTGCCGCCGCTCGTAGGCCTCGCCCACGCGCGCGTGGAGCTCACGGCGCCGCCGGTACGAGAGGCCCTCGTACGCGGCGTCGCGGAAGAGCGCGTGGCGGAACCGGAACGCCCCGGGTGTGTACGGATCGCGCTCGACGAACTCGGTCAGGCGCTCCCACGCGTCCGAGTCGGCCGAGGCGGACTCGTCGCCTTCGAGCACGTCGGCGATCAGCTCGCCGCTGAACGTCGCGCCCATGACGGCGGCGTAGCGGAGCAGGGCGCGGTCGCCAGGATCCAGCTTGTCGACGCGGGTGGCGACGACGGACTCGACCGTCTCCGGGAGCTGCTCCTCCGTCTTGGCGTCGGTCGGGGTCGCGACGAGCTCCTGGATGAAGAGCGGGTTGCCGCCTGCCCGCTCGGTGATCGAGGCCAGCTCGTGCTGGAACAACCCCGCCTCGGCGGCGGCCGCGGCCAGCGCGGCGGCTGCCTCGTCGGTCAGCGGCTCGAGCTGGATCGTCATCGCCGGCACGGGCGGAACGCCCTCGGCCGCCGCGAACCCGCCCGGGGTCGGCCGCCGCGTCGCGCAGAGAAGCCAGGGCCGGCGCGAGACCTGGCTCGCGAGATGGCGAAGCAGGTCGCACGACGCCTCGTCCATCCAGTGGACGTCCTCGAAGACGATCAGCGTCGGCTCCTCCAGCAGCGCCGCCAGCAGCTCCTCGACGACGCCGTGCAGGCGCGCGCGCCGAAACGCCGGCTGGAGCTCGTCGACCTCGCGCGTGCTGCGCACCTCGACGTCGAGGGGGATCGCCAGCAGCGGGATCCACCGCACGAGGTCGGGCGCGATCGTCGAGAGCTTGTCGTGCAAAAGCTCGGTCGTGCGCGACGGATTGCCGTCCGTCGTCAGGTCGAGCAGCGTCCGCAGGAGCGAGCGGAAGGCGAAATAGGCCGTCGAGACCTCGTACTGCTCGCAGCTCGTCGTCAGCGGCCGTAGGTCGGCCGCCTGCTCGCGGAGCTCCTCGACGAGGCGCGACTTGCCCATTCCCGGCTCGCCGATCAGCTCGAGCAGCGAGCCGAAGCCCATCCGCACCGGCGCCAAGGCGGCACCGACGACGGCGAGCTCGCGCTCGCGGCCGACGAAGGGAAGCCGGCGGGTCGGCTCGACCGTCCGCGCGCCGGCGACGGCGCGAACGTCGTGCGCGACCAGCGGCTCCGAGCGGCCCTTGACCATGAACGGCTCCAGCTCGTCGGTCTCGAAGCGCGTGTTCGAGCGGTCGAGGACGTCGGGAGTCGAGATCACCTGCCCGGGCTCGGCCTTCGCCATCAGCCGGGCGGCGATCGCGGCCGTCTCGCCGAGGATCGTGTAGGTGCGGCGGAACGGCGCCCCGACTTCGCCGGCGAAGACGCGCCCGCGGTGGACGCCGACGCGAACGGGCAGTTTCAGCGGCGCGGCCGAGATGTTGCAGAGCGCCCGCAGCATCCGCTCCTCGTCGCCGCCCGCGGTCTGTGGCACGCCCGCGACCAGCACGATCTTGCCGCCGTCCGCGTCGATGTCGCTCTCGAACACGCAGATCTCGTGCGCGGCCGCCTCGCGCTGGGCGGTGGTGACGAGCTCCGCCAGCGCTTCGGCGGCGGCCTCGGGCCCTTCGCGCTCGATCAACCCGTCCGTGCCGTCGAAGTGGACGAAGGCGATCGTCGCCTGCCGGTGCTCCGGCTCCGCCGGGCCGGCTGAGAGGTGCTCGCGGATCGGCGCCGGCACGCAGGAGCCGATCGCCAGGTCGGCGATGTTCGGCAGCGGCGGCGGCGGCGCGGGCTCGACGTCCTTGAGCGCGATCTCGCTCTTGAGCAGGAAGCCCGGGCCCTTCCGCTCGCCGATCGCGGAGCGGGGGAGGCGCTCCGCGGCGGCCGGGCTGACGAGGATCTCGCCCGCTTCGGACGCGTCCTCGAGGCCGACGGCCTCGGTCGCGGCCGGCCCCGTGACGATCAGCTCGCGGTGCGTGTCGCCGACGAGGAAGAAGTGGAACGTGCCGGTGTGGATGCCGACGTGCATCCGCAGGGTGACGTTTCCGGCGGACGTCTCCGGCGGCCCGAGCCGCCGCAGCTCGCGCCGCATGCCGTATGCGGCCCTCGCCGCGCGGGCCGTGTCGTCCTCGCCCGTGAACAGGAGCAGGAGCGCGTCCCCGCCGAACTTGACGAGCCCGCCGCCGTTCTCGTAGGCCACGTCCAGCAGGTGCGTGAAGGTGCGGTTCATCACCTCCGTCACCTCTTCGGCGCCGACCTTGCCACGGCGCGCAAGTCGTTCCGACATGGCCGTGAAGCCGGAAAGGTCGACGAATGCCAGCGTCCCCTCGATCGCCTGGAACGTTGCGGCCGGGTTCTCGCGCAGCCAGTAGACGACGACGCGCGGCACGTACGGGATCAGGTCTGGTCGCGCCGCTCCGGACTCGCCCAGCGGCACGACGACAGCGGCGGCATTGCCGCCCGGACCCCGAATCTCACTCATCCTTCCGGAAATCTTGCGACAAGTTTGACAAAACCCGAAATCTCCCTAGTCTTGGGCGGTCGGGTAGAGAGGGAGTCCGATCTGCGGATAGCCGCCAAAATCAGTTGGCGGGCGGGTCAGCTAGGTGCT
>JBPYFE010000021.1:0-11765 GCA_051986525.1 Gaiellaceae bacterium | reverse complement strand
TGGAAGTTCGGGATCTGCTTGGGGTTCCACGGCTGGACGAGACCGCTCTGGGCGAAGTACTTGACCCAGCCCACGTACGGGCGGAAGAGGTCGGGTTTGAGCCCGGCGTGGATCTTCGCCAGCGCGTCGGACTCGTTCGTCATGTGCGTGAACTGCGGCTTGTTCTGCGGATGGGTCTTGACGTACTGCGCGAACATGGACTGCCCGCCGTCGTTGCAGTAACCGGCCCAGTCGAGCACCTGCAGTCGGCCCGACTCCGCGCCGAGCCTTTCGATCGCGGCCTGCGCGTCGGTGAGACGCGTCGCCAGTAGTCCCGCGCCGCCTGCCGCCGCCAGCCGGAGCAGGTGCTTACGGCTGAGGCGCTCGTTCCCGACCTGGTCTTCCATCCGCTCCTCCTTCGGGTTCCCCCCGAGCTGACTGGGCGGAGGCGCGCTTTGACCCTACGGCGTGGCCGGAGGGGCGTCAATCGAGAGCCAGCGCGCGGAAGCGTTCATCCCGCGCCAGACGGCGAGCGAGAAGCGGAGGCTGACGAGGTCGCCGCCGCCCTGCTCCGCGTTCGGACGGTGCGCCTTCAGGTCGCGCTTGCCGACAACCTCGACCTCCCAGCCGCACAGCGTGAGGTACTCGGCGAGGTCGTCACGCTCGGCAGGCGTCTCGAGCCGCACGTGGTGCGGATCGGAGGAGGCGCCGCGACTGCGCTGGCGCGGCGCCTCGTTCCTGCGGTGGGTGAGCTTTCGTGCTGTCCCCATCCGTCCTCTGCCGAAGAGATCGGAGTGCGAGGCAACATCTGTTAACCCTGGATCGAGGGAGACCGGTGCGGGCGATACGCTCCCGCCGTGGCGGTCCTCGAGTCCCACGTCGAGCGCACCGAGGAGCACGAGCGTCGGCGCGAGCGGATGGAGCAGCTCGTCGCCGAGTTGCGCGGGCGCACCGCGCAGGTCGCTGCGGGCGGCGGCGAGAAGGCCGTCGAGCGGCACCGCTCGCGCGGCAAGCTGCCGGCGCGCGAGCGGATCGACCGGCTGCTCGACCCGGGCTCCGCGTTCCTCGAGCTCTCGGCGCTCGCCGCCTGGGAGCTCTACGAGGGACAGGCGCCGTCGGCCGGGATCGTGACCGGGATCGGCGTCGTCGAGGGCCGCGAGTGCGTCCTCGTCGCGAACGACGCCACGGTCAAGGGCGGCACGTACTTCCCGCTGACGGTGAAGAAGCACCTGCGAGCGCAGGAGATCGCGCTCGAGAACCACGTGCCGTGCATCTACCTCGTCGACTCCGGTGGCGCCTTCCTGCCGCTGCAGGCCGAGGTCTTCCCGGACCGCGAGCACTTCGGCCGGATCTTCTTCAACCAGGCGCGGCTGTCGGCGAAGGGGATCCCGCAGATCGCCTCCGTGATGGGCTCCTGCACTGCGGGCGGCGCCTACGTGCCCGCAATGAGCGACGAGACGGTGATCGTCAAGGGAACGGGCACGATCTTCATCGGGGGGCCGCCGCTCGTGAAGGCGGCGACGGGCCAGGAGGTCTCCGCCGAGGAGCTCGGCGGCGCCGACGTCCACACGCGGCAGTCGGGCGTCGCCGACCACTACGCGACCTCGGACGAGCACGCGCTCGCGCTCGTCCGCCAGATCGTCCGCAACCTGAACCCGGCCCCGAAGCAGCCGCCGTGGGACGTGCTGCCGTCGCAGCCGCCGGCCGCCGACCCGGATGAGCTGTACGGGCTGATCCCGGCCGACCACCGCGAGCCCTTCGACCCACGCGAGGTGATCGCGCGGATCGTCGACGGCAGCCGCTTCGACGAGTTCAAGCAGCTCTACGGCGAGACACTCGTCTGCGGCTTCGCCCATATCGAGGGCTACCCGGTCGGCATCCTCGCCAACAACGGCGTCCTCTTCGCCGAGTCGGCGCAGAAGGGCGCGCACTTCATCGAGCTCGCCTGCAAGCGGAAGATCCCGCTCGTCTTCCTGCAGAACATCACCGGCTTCATGGTCGGCAAGGAGTACGAAGCCGGCGGGATCGCGCGCGACGGCGCGAAGCTCGTCACCGCCGTCGCCTGCGCGGAGGTCCCGAAGTTCACGGTCGTGATCGGCGGCTCCTTCGGCGCCGGCAACTACGGGATGGCCGGCCGCGCCTACGACCCGCGCCAGCTCTGGATGTGGCCGAACGCACGCATCTCGGTCATGGGCGGCGAGCAGGCCGCGACGGTGCTGACGATGGTCGGCGACGCCGACCCGGACGAGATCCGCGCGAAGTACGAGCAGGAGGGCAATCCGTACTACTCGACCGCGCGGCTCTGGGACGACGGCATCATCGACCCGCTCGACACGCGTAGGGTTCTCGCACTCGGGATCTCGGCCGCCCTGAACGCGCCGATCCCCGAGACGACGTTCGGCGTCTTTCGCATGTGATGGGCTACTCGAAGATCAACATCGACGAGATCGAGCCGGCCGGGCCGAGCGGCGCCGTCCGCTTCGTCCGCCGCGAGCTCGGCCTCGAGGCGTTCGGGATCAACTGGTTCGAGCTACCGCCGAACGGGCCGGGCGTCGCACACGACGAGTCCGAATCTGGGCAGGAGGAGGTCAACGTGATCATTCGCGGGTCAGGCACGTACAGCGTCGACGGCGAGGAAGTCCCGGCGCGCACCGGCGACGTCTTCCGCTTCGACCCCGACACGCATCGGCAGCCGACGGCGGGCTCCGACGGGATGACGATGCTCGCCGTGGGCGCGCCGCGCGGCGCCTATGTCGCGAGGGGGCCGTTCTAGTGGCCGACCACACGATCGAGCTCTCGAACGACGAGCTGAAGCTGATCCGCAGCGCGCTCCACTCGTACCTCGACGACTTCGGGCACGAGGAGGCGGATGTGCTCCGCCAGATCAAGGAGCTGCTCGAGAAGCTCCCGTATTACGAGCGCTTCTTCGAATAGCGCGTGCTCGTCCGCTTCGTCCTCTGGAACCTCGCGGACTCGAAGACGACGATCGAGGAACTGCGCCGCTACCTGCGCGACGAGTCGGTCGACCAGTTCGCCGAGGTCGAGGGACTGCGCTTCAAGGCCTGGGTCTCCGACGCGGCGACCGAGCGCTGGGGCGCCGTCTACGTCTGGGAGTCGGCCGAGGCCGCACGCGAGCAGCTGCCGAGCCGCGCGCGCGAGCTGATCGGCAAGGACGCGGACATCGCCGAGGAGTTCGACGTCGAGGCGACGATCGAGGGCCGCTTCGCCTTCGAAGAGCTCTCGCGCCGTGGGCTCGCCTTCGACGACTAGCCCTCGAGTCAGTACCGTTCAGGGGCTATGCCTCTGACACGAGGAGAAGGACGCGGTACCGGAGCGATCCTCGCGGTCGATCTCGTCAACACCTGGGACGAGCTCGAGCCCGAGCCGGACCTGATCGACGACATCCGCGACATCCGCACCTGGCTCGACCACCACGGCCTCCACGAGGCCGCGAAACAGGTTGAGCCGGCGGACGTCGACCGCGCGCGCGAGCTCAGGACGCGCTTCGACGAGGTTTTCGACGCGCCGAGCGAGGACGAGGCCGCCGCGCTGCTCAACCGCCTCTCCGTCGAGTACGCGACGGCCCCGCAGCTCGAGCGCGACGGCAAGGGCTGGCGCCTGCGCTCCTGGCCGGACGAGAGCCGCGGCCTCGATGCCGCGGCCGCCTACGCCACGGCCGGACTGCTGGAGACGATGCGCGACCTCGGCTGGGAGCGGTTCGGCCGCTGCGCCGGCTCGCCGTGCCGGTGCGCCTTCGTCGACCGGAGCCGCAACCGCAGCCGGCGCTACTGCTGCGAGCTGTGCGCCGACCGCGTCGCGCAGGCCAACTACCGCGAGCGAAAGAAGAAAGGCCGCCCCGCCTGAGGAGCGCGGGACGGCCTTCCCGGGTGGAGAGGGGAGCTAGGAGAGGCCTTCGCAGGTCGCCGGGAACTGGCTCCCGTCCTGCTGCCCGCTCGACTTGAGGATCGTCAGCGGGGTCTCGGGGTCGCTCGCATCGGCGATGTAGACGAGCTTGCCGACGCTGGCCCAGATCGTCCCTTCGCCTTGCGCCGTGATGTGGCCGTCGTTGCCGTTGATGGTGACGGTGACGGTGCCGTCGCCGTTCGGCTCGACGACGAACGGCCCCGCGAGCACGGTCGTCAGCGACTTCCCGTTCGCCGGGTTGGTGTACGTGATGTGGAAGTCGACGGCGTGGAACACATCCTTGCCGTCCGAGAACACGGTCTCCCGATACGTGCCCTCGGTATGGACCACGAACGCGAACGGGCAGAACACCCCGGCGGGGATCGTCCGCGTCCTGTCGATGTGCGTCACACCGGTGACCGGCTGGTCGGCCGTCGCCGCCGGCGCTAGCGCGAGCAGCGCCGCGACGACCACGACGGTCGACAGTGCGAAAGCCTTGCTTCTCATCCTCCCTCCTTCGTCAGCGGCTTGTCCAAGGTTGGAGCTGACGTAGTACGTCAGGAGCTAAGACGCGGTAAGTCCTGACTTGTTAGAGGACGAGCTGCTCCGGAAAGACGGCGCCGCTCTCGAACCGGTCGAGCCGATAGGCGGAGAGGTCGAAGCTCGGCGCCAGGCCGAGCACCTCTTCCGCGACGGCCCGGCCCACGGCCGGGCTCTGCATGAAGCCGTGGCCCGAGAAGCCGCAGGCGGCGAAGACGCCCTCGGCGACGCGGCCGAGGATCGGGTGCGCGTCGGGAGTCATGTCGTAGAGCCCTGCCCAGCCGCGCTCGATCTCCGCGCCGGTCGCGCCCGGGTAGCGGTGCCGAAGCCGCTCGAGCCGGTCTGCGAAGAGCGTCTCGTCGACCGACTCCTCGAACCCCCAGCGCGGCTCGGGATCCGTCATCGCGACCACGAGCCGGGCGCCGCGGCGGCGGAAGTGGAAGCCCGTCTCTTCCTCCACGACCATCGGCAGGTCGTCCGGGACGTCGAGGGCCGTCGTCTCGAGCAGCTGCCGTGCGAGCGGCCTGATCGGCAGCTCGACCCCGAGCTTCGACGCGACCTCGCCCGACCAGGGGCCGCAGGCGATCACGAGCGCGTCCGCGTCGAGCGTCGTCGCGTCCGTTCCCTCGCGCACCTGCACCCCACGCTCGGCCGCACGGCGGACGAGCTCCCGGGCGACCGCGGGGGGGTCGGCGAGGCCGTCCTGCAAGCAGGCGACGGCGCCGACGACGTCGTCGGACCGGACGGCGTGCGGCACCTCGACACGCTCGACCGGAACTCCGAGCGAGCGCTGGAGCTCGGCCCGCTCGTGGAGCCGCGCCAGCCCGTCCTCGGTCGTGGCGAGGAACAGGTAGCCGACCTGGAAGAAGTACGGCGCGCCGAGCTCCTCGAAGAAGCGAATGCTCGCCTGCGCCAGCCGCACCTCCGCCTCTGTCGAGAACTGCTGGCGGACGCCGCCCATCGCCTTCGAGGTCGCGCCGCCCGCGACCGTGCCGAGGTCGCAGAGGACGACGTCGTCGGCTCCGAGCTCGGCCAGGTAGTACGCGACGCTCGCGCCGGCGGCGCCGGCGCCCGCTACGACGACGCGAGCCATCGGTCGAGCGCCTCGCGCTCGTCCTCGGTCAGCCTGCGGAGGGGCGCACGCACGTCAGGCCGGATCGCCACGCCGCGGCGGGCGAGCACGTGCTTCGCCGCCGCGTGGAACGGAAACTGCTCGAGCCCGTCGCGGAGCGTCTCGAGGTCCGGCCCCGGAACGCCGCGGACGGCGGCGGCGACCTCACCGGGAAACGCCGTCGCGAGCCCGGAGACGACACCCGCCGCGCCCCCGGCGAGCCCGCGCGCGATCAGCGCTTCGGGCCCGACGAAGACGTCGAGCCCCTCGAGCAGGTACGGCTCGAAGCGCTCCCAGGGCTTGTCCGAGACCTTGAGGCCGGCGAAGTTCGACGTCTCCTCCCGCAGACGCTCGAGCACCGACAGCGGCACCGCGTAGCCGCTTCTCGCCTCGAACTCGTACACGTAGAACGGAACCGGCTCGCACGCCTGGGCGGCGGCGCCGAAGTGCGTCAGCAGCGCGCGCTCGTCGAGCGCGAAGTACGGAGGACCGATCACCGCGACGGCGTCGGCGCCGAGGTCGGCTGCGTGCGCGGCGAGCTCCGCCGTGTCGCGCGTCGTCTGCGCGCCGCAATGGACCGCGACCGCGAACTCGTCCGGCCGCGCGGCGACGAAGAGCTCCGCGGCACGGCGGCGCTCCGACGGCGAGAGCAGGATTCCCTCGCCGGTCGTCCCGAGCGCGAGCAGCCCGTCGAGCCCGCTCGTCGCCAGAAAGCTGACCAACGGGTCGAACGCGTCCTCGTCGATCGCGTTGCCACCGTCGGCGAGCGGCGTGACCGCGGCGGCGAGGGCACCTTTCAGCACGGACGCGACTTTAAGCTGCGCCGCGGTGAACGCGTTGCGGATCGAGCGAGACGGCCCCGTGCTGCGGGTCACGCTCGCGCGCCCCGAACGGAGAAACGCGTTCGACGCCGAGCTGATTCGCGAGCTGACCGAGGCGTTCGCCGACGTCGGCGACGCGCGGGCCGTCGTGCTCCGCGGCGAGGGACCGAGCTTCTGCGCCGGCGCGGACGTCGACTGGCAGCGCTCGGCGATCGACCTCTCGTACGAGGAGAACGTCGAGGACGCGCTTCGCCTCTACCGGATGATGGAGACGATCGACTCGGCGCCCGCGCCCGTCGTGGCCGCGGTGCAGGGATATGCGCTCGGCGGCGGCTCGGGGCTCGTCTGCTGTACCGACATCGCGATCGCGGCGCCCGAGGCGACGTTCGGCTTCTCGGAGGTGAAGCTCGGGATCGTCCCCGCCGTGATCTCGCCGTTCGTCTTCGCGCGGATCGGCACGGCGGCCGCCCGGCGGCTGTTCCTGACCGGCGAGCGCTTCGGCGCCGAAGCCGCGCTCCGGATCGGGCTCGTCCACGAGCTCGAGGGCGACCTGGACTCCGCCGTCGAGCGCGTCGTCGGCGAGCTGCTCACGTCCGGCCCCGAGGCTGCACGCGCGGCGAAGCAGCTGATCCGCGAGCGGCCGGACGGACGAGGCGCGGCAGAGCTTGCCGCGAGGTTGCGGACGAGCCCGGAAGGACAAGAGGGTCTGCGGGCGTTCCTGGACAAGCGGCCGGCGGCATGGAGATCCGAAAGCTCCTCGTAGCGAACCGCGGCGAGATCGCCGCGCGCATCTTCCGCGCCTGCGCCGCCGAGGGAATCGGCACGGTCGCCGTCGTCGCCGCGGACGACTCGCGTTTTCACGCCCGAGCGGCAGACGCGACGGTCGAGATCGCGAGCTACCTCGACCCGCAGGAGCATCTCCGCGCCGCGAGGGAGACCGGCGCGGACGCGATCCATCCCGGCTACGGCTTCCTCGCCGAGAACGCCGACTTCGCCGAGGCGGTCGAGGCCGCCGGGCTGACGTTCGTCGGCCCTTCGCCGGAGGCGCTGCGCCGCGGCGGCGACAAGCTCGAGGCCAAGCGAGCGGCGGCGGCGGCCGGCGTTCCGACACTGCCGACCGGCGAGCCGGACGAGATCGGCTTCCCGCTGATGATCAAAGCCGCCGCGGGCGGCGGCGGGCGCGGGATGCGGATCGTCCGCTCGGCCGGCGAGCTCGACGACGCCGTCGAGGCCGCGCGGCGCGAGGCGGCCGCGGGCTTCGGCGACGACACCGTCTTCTACGAGCGCTACCTCGAGCGCCCGCGCCACGTCGAGATCCAGCTGCTGGCGGACGCCCACGGAAACGTCCACTCGCTCGGCGAGCGCGAGTGCTCGGTGCAGCGCCGTCACCAGAAGGTGCTCGAGGAGGCGCCCTCGCCGGCCGTCGACGTCGAGCTGCGCGCACGGATGGGCGAGGCCGCGGTCGCGTTCGCGCGCGAGATCGGCTACCGCAGCCTCGGCACGGCGGAGTTCCTCCTCGCCGGCGGCGACTTCTACTTCCTCGAGCTGAACGGGCGGATCCAGGTCGAGCACCCGGTCACAGAGGAGGCGACGGGATTCGATCTCGTCGTGCTGCAGCTGGACATCGCACGCGGCGCGATGATCACCAAGCACGTGACCGAGTTCCGCCGGCACGCCGTCGAGGTGCGCCTCTACGCCGAGGACCCGCGGACGTTCCTGCCGCAGACCGGGACGATCGAGCGGCTCCGACTTCCGGGCTCGATCCGCGTCGACGCGGGAGTCTCCGAGGGGGACGAGGTCGGCGTCGCGTACGACCCGATGATCGCGAAGCTGATCGCCGCCGGCCCCACGCGCGCCGAGGCCCTCGAGGCGCTCGGAACGGCGCTCGCGGAGACCGAGGTCGCCGGCGTGACGACGAACCTCGAGTTCCTCCGCTGGCTCGTCGCGCATCCGGCCGTCCGCGCGGGCCGGACGACGACGGCGTTCCTGACCGAGTACCCGCCGCTCGGCGCGCCTCCGATCCGCCTGCCGGAAGGGCCCTGGGCGGACGCCTGGCGCCTCAACCTCCCCTCCCCCGCGCCGGCCGCGATGCCCGATCCCGACGCGGTCTCGCACGAAAGCCGCCCGACCGGGGAGCACTCCACGCTGACCGCGCCGATGCCCGGCACCGTCATTCGCGTCGCCGTCTCGCCCGGCGACCGCGTCCAGGCCCGCCAGCAGCTCGTCGTGCTCGAGGCGATGAAGATGGAGACGCCGGTCGTCGCCCCGTACGACGCGGTCGTCAGCGCCGTCAACGTCGCCGAAGGCGACCGGGTCGCCGGCGGCACCGAGCTGGTCGAGCTCGAAGAGTAAGGCGTAAAAGCACTGTAAATACGCGTTTGAACCCACTCTGTCGCGGTAGAAGAACAGTGTCGTAACACGATGTAACCGCAGGCATATGAGGAGGTTCGAAATGAAGCGAATCCTGATCGCGCTGACTGCGCTGTTCGCGCTCGCCGCGGCGACGGCCGCGACGGCTGCGGCCCCCACCGCGGTGAACCTCGACCCGAACCGTCGGGTCGCGATCTTCGGTGACTCCGTCGACTTGAACGGAGCGATCGATCCGGCGGCCGCGAACCAGACCGTGACGGTCAAGCTCACACCGCAGGACGGACAGACGATCACCAGAACGGTCACGACCCAGGCGGACGGGTCGTTCACCCTCACGTACCAGCCGCGGCGCCTGACGACCGCCGTTGCGACCTACCAGAACGCCTCGAGCCGCCAGGTGATCACCTTCGTGCGGCCGCGGCTCTCGCTGCGTCGCGTCTCGCGGACGCGCTTCGCGGTCACGCTCGTGGCGGGGAGCACGTTCTCGGGCAAGTACGTCTGGATCTCCCGCTACGTGTCGCGGACGAAGCGGTACGCACACGTCGCTCGGGTGTTCCTCACCCAGAGCTCGCGGACGCCGACCGTCAGCGTCGGCAGCGCCAAGATCAAGATCAAGCGGCTGACGAAGCTGCGCGCGTTCCTGCCGCTCAGCCAGGCGCGTCCGAACTACCTCGACGCGCAGAGCAACTTCATCGTCGCTCGCTAGGTCAGCCGTACGGCAACGACACGAGACGGGGGAGCTTCGGCTCCCTCGTTTCGTTTCTGCGTCAGAAGAGCTGCTGCAGCTTCATGGCCTGGCCCATGTCGCCGCGGACCTTCAGCTTGCCGGTCATGAAGGCCGTCGTCGGGTTCTGGTCGCCGTTGACGATCTTCATGAACGTCTCCTCCGAGGCCTGGATGGTGGTCGGCGCCTCGTCGCCGCCCTCGGAGACGGAGACCTTGCCGTTGTCGACCCGGACGGTCCACTTCCCGGCGCCGTCGATGTCGAACAGGTAGGTCGCGTTGAGGCCGGCGGCCTTGGACGAGCCGGCTGCCCGCTGCTCGAGCGTCTCGAAGAACTGTCGCGCGTTTCCTGCCACGGCAGCGCAGCCTAACGCCTACGGCGCCACCGGCTCCGGCTCGAAGCGGCGGCTGCGGCGCGTCGACGGCAGGAGCACCGCCAGGCCGAGCGCGGCCACGGCCGCGGCGGCCGAGACGTACATCGCGGTCTTCAGGTCGATCGAGTCCGCGACCGCGCCGAGGATGATCGCGCCGATGCCGCCGAGGCCGATCGAGAGGCCGATCGACAGACCGGAGGCGAGCCCGATCCGCCGCGGCAGGTACTCCTGCGCCATCACCATCGTCACGCCGAAGGTCCCGATCACGGCGATGCCGACGCCCGCGAGCGCGAGCGCGCCGACGGCGCCGCCGAGGCCGAGGTAGACGAGGATCAGCGGCGCCGTCGCCGCGGTGCTCGCGATCAGCACCGGTCGGCGGCCGAGGCGGTCGGCGAGCGGGCCGGCCGCGAGCGTGCCGATCCCGCCGGCGAGGAGCATCAGCGAGAGCAGGTGGCTTCCGTGCGCCTTCGAGTGGCCGAGCGAGACCTCGTAGAGCGGGACGAACGTGATCAGCCCGAACCAGGCGACGCTACGGAAAGCGATCACGCCGAGCAGGAGCAGGAGCGCACCGACCCGGTCCGGCTCCTCCGACGCGACGCGCTGGCCGCGCTCGGGCGCGAGCCCGCGCAGCCTTGGCGCAACCCGGAGCAGCGCGAGCGCGACGAGCACGGACGGAATCGCGATCAGCAACCCGCCTTCGAGCCCGAACGCGAGCACGAGCGGCGTCGCGATCGTCGGTCCGAGCGCGTAGCCGACGTTGCCGCCGATCGAGAACAGCGACATCGCGCTCGCCCGCTTCTGCCCGCCCGCGAAGGCGGCGAACTTCGAGCCTTCCGGGTGGTAGGCGGCGGTCCCGAGCCCGCCGACGACGACGAAGAGGAGCAGCAGCGCGTACGACGGAGACACGGAGGCGAGCGCCGTCCCGGCGCCGGCCAGGGCAACACCCGCCGGCAGGAGCCAGATCGCGCCTCGGCGGTCTGACCAGAGGCCGAAGAGCGGCTGGATGACCGAGGACGAGATCGCCGAGACGAGCATCACGCAGGCCGCGAGCGTGTACGAGAGGCCGAACTTGTCGACCCAGAACGGAAGCAGCGCCGGCAGGGCGCCGCCCGCGAAATCGGTGGCGCAATGACCGCTCGAGAGCACCGCCATCGCGCGTCGGTCAAGCTCGGCCCGCACCTCCGCAGGCTATCCGCGGGGGTTGGTCTCTACGCCGCGCTGATCACGGCCGGGCCTGGCAGGTACCGCTGGATCAGCGCCTGGGAGAGCTCCCACTGGCACGTGACGATCGCGAGCCGGTTCTGCTCGAGCGCCGCTTCGTCGCCGCCGTCCGTACGCAGCGACTGCCGCTCACGGACGAGCCGAGACTGGAGATCGATGAGCGCTTCCACGTCCGCACGCATGGCGGAACCGGAGAGCGACCGCAGGGTCGTCGACGCCATGAGCCCTCTATCGGCGCGTCGGCGCCGAAGTTGAGGCCGGCCCCGCATGTGGGGGAGGCTAGGGCGGCAGTCGGATAGCATCGCGGCCCGATGCGCGTCTCGGTCGAAGGGGGATCACCCGAGTCGGTCGAGGCCGACGTCCTCGCCGCACCGTTTCGCGCCGGCAACGGCATGACCGGTTGCGCGCGTGACCTCAACGCGCGCCTCGACGGCCTACTCGCCCGGATGGCGCAGCAGGGAGAGCTGACCGGGAAGCTGAAGTCGGCGCCGGTCGTGCACCTGAACGGGGAGCTTCCGGCGACGCGGCTCGCGATCGCCGGAGTCGGCACCGGCGAGGCGGTCGACGCCGACGCGCTGCGGACGGCCGCGGCGACAGTCGTCCGCGAGGCCGGGTTCGCGCGCAGCGTCGCGTGGCTGCTCGACGAGTCGCTCGAGCTGCCGCTCGCGGAGCAGGCGCGCGCGATCGTCGACGGGACGATGCTCGGCGCCTACGACCCCGGGC
>JBPYFE010000020.1:0-6417 GCA_051986525.1 Gaiellaceae bacterium | reverse complement strand
CGACCTGGCGGGCGAGCAGGATGTGCTCGCGTGTCTGCGGCATCGGGCCGTCGGCCGCCGAGACCACGAGGATCGCGCCGTCCATCTGGGCGGCTCCCGTGATCATGTTCTTGATGTAGTCGGCGTGTCCGGGGCAGTCGACGTGCGCGTAGTGACGGTTGTCCGTCTCGTACTCGACGTGCGACGTGTTGATCGTGATGCCGCGCTGGCGCTCTTCCGGCGCGTTGTCGATCGACGAGAAGTCGCGCACCTCTGTGTTGGTGCCCTTCTCGGACAGCACCTTCGTGATCGCCGCGGTCAGGGTCGTCTTGCCGTGGTCGATGTGACCGATGGTGCCGACGTTGACGTGCGGCTTAGTCCGCTCGAACTTCTGCTTTGCCATTGGTGGCTCTCCCTGTCTCCCTTTCTCGCTCGCTCAGCTCGCTCGCTCAGCCCTGGGCGTCGATGATCTCGCTCGCGATCGACTGAGGCACTTCCTCGTAGCGATCGAACTGCATGGTGAAATCTGCCCGGCCCTGCGTCATCGAGCGCAGGTCCGTCGCGTACCCGAACATCTCTGACAGCGGCACGCTCGCCTTCACGACCTGGGCGTTGCCGAGAGGATTCATCGACTCGATCCTGCCGCGGCGGCTGTTGAGGTTCCCCATGACGTCGCCGAGGTACTCCTCGGGCGTCGTGACCTCGACCGCCATCGTCGGCTCGAGCAGCCGCGGCTTCGCCCGCTTCATCGCCTCCTTGAAGGCCATGGAGCCTGCGATCTTGAACGCCCGCTCGCTCGAGTCGACGTCGTGGTACGACCCCTCGACGAGCTCGATCTTGATGTCCACGACGGGATACCCCGCGAGGATGCCCGAGCCCATCGCCTCCTGGATCCCGGCGTCGACGGCCGGGATGTACTCCCTCGGGATCTTGCCGCCGACGATCTTGTCGACGAACTCGTAGCCCGCGCCCGGCTCCTGCGGGTACAGGTTGATCACGGCGTCGCCGTACTGGCCGGAGCCGCCCGTCTGCCGGACGAACTTGCCCTGGATGCCGAGCGCCTCCTTCCCGACGGTCTCGCGGTATGCGACCTGCGGGCGGCCGACGTTGGCGTCGACGTTGAACTCCCGCTTGAGGCGGTCGACGATGATCTCGAGATGTAGCTCGCCCATCCCGGAGATGAGCGTCTGACCGGTCTCCTCGTCGGTCTCGACGCGGAAGGTCGGATCCTCCTCCGCCAGCCGCGTGAGCCCGGTCGAGAGCTTGTCCTGATCAGCCTTCGACTTCGGCTCGACCGCGACAGCGATGACCGGATCGGGGAACGTCATCGACTCGAGGACGATCGGCGCGCTGTCGGCGGCGAGCGTGTCGCCGGTCGTCGTCGACTTGAGGCCGACGCCGGCCGCGATCTCGCCGGCCATGATCTCCTCCCGCTCCTCGCGGTGGTTCGCGTGCATCTGGAGGATGCGGCCGACACGCTCGGTACGGCCGGTGATCGTGTTCAGCACGCGGTCGCCCGCCTTCAGCGTGCCGGAGTAGACGCGGAAGTACGTCAGCTTTCCGACGTACGGATCCGACATGACCTTGAAGGCGAGAGCCGAGAACGGCGCCTTCGGATCGGCGGGGCGCTCCTCCTCGTTGCCGCTCTTCGGATCGGTTCCCTGCACGGGCGGGACGTCGAGCGGGCTCGGCAGATACTCGACGACGGCGTCGAGCAGAAGCTGGACGCCCTTGTTCTTGAAGGCGGAGCCGAGCAGGACCGGCGTGATCTCGTCGGCAAGGGTGCCGGCGCGGACCGCCCGGCGGATCATCTCCGCCGTCACCGAGGACTCGTCCTCGATGTAGGCCGCGAGCACCTCGTCGTCGAAGTGCGAGATCGCGTCGATCAACTGGTGGTGGTACTCCTGCGCCTGCTCGAGCAGCTCCGCGGGGATCTCGACCGTTTCGAACTCCTTGCCGAGATCGTCCTTGTAGAGCACGGCCTGCATCTCGACGAGGTCGACGACACCGGTGAAGTTGTCCTCGGAGCCGACGGGGATCTGCAGCGGTACGGGATTCGCGCCGAGGCGGTCGCGCATCGACTGCACGGCGGCGAAGAAGTTCGCGCCGGTGCGGTCCATCTTGTTGATGAAGGCGATGCGCGGCACCTTGTACTTGTCCGCCTGCCGCCAGACCGTCTCGGACTGCGGCTGCACGCCCGCCACCGAGTCGAAGACGGCGACGGCGCCGTCGAGGACCCGGAGGCTGCGCTCGACCTCGACCGTAAAGTCCACGTGGCCGGGCGTATCGATGATGTTGATCCGATAGTCCCGCCAGAACGCGGTCGTCGCAGCCGACGTGATCGTGATCCCGCGCTCCTGCTCCTGGGCCATCCAGTCCATCGTCGCAGCGCCCTCGTGCACCTCTCCCAGCTTGTGGGTGATGCCGGTGTAGTAGAGGATCCGCTCGGTCGTCGTCGTCTTCCCCGCGTCGATGTGGGCCATGATCCCGATGTTCCGCACGCGGTCGAGCGCGACGGCCTGTTCTGTCATCTTGGTGCTCAAGTCTTCCTTCCTCGGTTCGTCTACCAGCGATAGTGCGCGAAGGCCTTGTTCGCCTGCGCCATCCGGTAGACGTCGTCCTTCCGCTTGAACGCGCCGCCCTGCTGGTTCAGCGCGTCGAGAATCTCGTTGGCGAGCTTGTCCGGCATGCCCTTCTCGCGCCGCTCGCGTGCGTACGTGACGAGCCAGCGCACCGCGAGGGTCCGGGCGCGCCGCTGCGGCACTTCGACCGGCACCTGGTAGTTCGCGCCGCCGACGCGGCGACTGCGCACCTCCAGAACCGGCGTGACCGTCTTCACGGCCTGTTCGAGGACCTCGACCGGCGGGCGGCCGGTCTTCGTGCCCACGGTCTCGAGCGCGCCGTAGACGATCTGCTCGGCGATCGATTTCTTGCCGTCGAGCATGATCTTGTTGATCACCTGCGTGACGAGCGGCGAGCCGTAGACGGCATCGGGCTCGATCGGGCGGACCTGGATCTCTGCACGCCTCGGCACTATGAGCCTCTCTTGGCGCCGTACTTCGAGCGACCCTGCTTCCGGTCCGCGACGCCGCCGGTGTCGAGCGCTGCCCGGATGATCTTGTAGCGATAGCCAGGCAGGTCCTTGGTCGAGCCGCCGCGCACGAGCACGACGGAGTGCTCCTGCAGGTTGTGACCCTCGCCCGGGATGTACGCGCCGACCTCCGCCCCGTTCGTCAAGCGAACGCGTGCGACCTTGCGCAGCGCCGAGTTCGGCTTTCTCGGCGTCTGCGTCATGACGCGCGTGCACACGCCGCGCTTCTGCGGCGCACCGGCGAGCGCGGGTGTCTTCGTCTTCGCCTTCGCGGCCTTCCGGCCCTTGCGCACGAGTTGATTGACAGTCGGCAAATGAGTCCTTTCGTGAAGAGACGGTCGGCTGGGGCCCAAAGACACCCCGGCCAACCGGCCCGCGGCATGGTAGCGAACACCCGTGAACCCCGCCAATCGGCCAGAAACCTGCCAAATCGGCTAGTAGCTGCTGTCCCTCGCCGAACCTAAAGTACGCGCACCAAAATCCCGGAATTTGCGGCTGATACTCCGATGCACTGGCTATCCATAGGTCTCGCTGTGGCGCTCGGCGCGTGCGTCCTCGTGGCGCTCGAGCTGCTGCGTCGCCTGCGCCGAAGGAACTCTCGCGAGGTCGAAGCCCAGGTGACCGAGACCGTGGAGACACTCGAGGCGCGGCTCGACGAGCTCGCGCGGGAGCTGAGCAACGCCGTCAGCCGTGCCGAGGAAGAGGCGGAGCGCAGCCGTTTCCTGGGCCGGATCGCCACCACGATCGACCTCGACGACGCGATCGGCTCGACGCTCCAGGCCGCTGCCGGCCTCCCCAAGGTCGACGCGGCGGTCGTCGAGCTGGATCCCACCGGCGACGGCGACGAGCGCCTGCTCGGCTCGATCGGCCTGGACCGCGAGGAAGGCGAGGAGGACGGCATCCGGATCTTCACGGGGTCGCCGGAGCGGCGGGAGGCACGGGCGATCGAGCTCTCGTACCTCTACCCGGGAGACGATACGGCAGACGCCGTTCATGAGGCGCTCGGCGTCCCGCTCGTCGGTCGCAGCGGCAAGATCGGCTGGCTCGGCATCTTCTCGCGCGACCCCGACGTCCGGTTCGGCGACGACGACGTTCGTCGGCTCGAGGATCTCGCGGAGCGCGTCGCGCCTGCGATCGAGAACGCGCGCCGGTTCCGCGAGGCGCGACAGCTCGCCGACCTCGACTCCCTGACGGGCCTGCACAACCGCCGCTATTTCTACGAGACGCTGGGCCGCGAGGTCGACCGTGCCCAGCGATACCAGCGGAGGCTTTCGCTCGTGATCGTGGACGTCGACGGCTTCAAGGAGATCAACGATCGGATCGGCCACCTCGCCGGCGACGCCGTCCTCGCCGAGATCGCCGACCGCATCCGTCAGGTCGTGCGCTCCGCCGACATCCCGTGCCGGGTCGGCGGCGACGAGTTCGCGGTGATCGTCCCGGAGGTCGAGGTCGGCCAGGCCCGCCAGCTGGTCGGGCGGATCCAGCGGGCGGTGTCGGCGCAGCCGATCGCCCGCGCCGGCCGCGTGCGCGTCTCGGCCGGAGTGGCGGACATCCAGCCGAACGACAGCCCGACGAGCCTGTTCGAGCGCGGCGACGAGTCGCTCTACGCGGCGAAGCACGCAGGCAAGAACGGCCTGGCGGCCGCCGACTAGAGAAGAACGGGCTATCCGACATCGTCGGGGCCGAACTCGCGAACGACGCGGGCCGGGATGCCGGCGACCATCGTGTAGGGCGGGACGTCGTCGGTCACCACGCTGCCCGCGCCGACGATCGCGAACTCTCCCACCGTGACGCCCGCGAGGATCGTGCTGCGAAGGCCGAGATAGGCGCCGCGACGGATCGTCGTCCGTAGCCCGGTCCGGGTCTCCTCGTCGCCGAGCAGCCGATGGAAATGAAGCGGGTAGTACGTGTGGCCGAGGATCGTCGTCTGCGCGATCACGGTCACGTCGTCCTCGAGCGTGACCGACGAGGGCACGGCGTCGTCGATGAACACCTCGGTGCCGATGAAGACGCGCCGGCCGACGTGGACGCCGCGCCGCCGGTGGAGCGACGCGCGGGCCGCCGGCGGCAGCGGCGCGTAGCGCGCGGCAACGTGCAGCCAGCGCCTGCCGACGGCTCCGACGACACGCACTCCCTGGGTCTCCGGGCCGACGGGGATGTTCCCCCAGAGCTTCTCGAGCACCCCGCAAGGCTATGCCCTGCGGGCGTCGTACCTATTGGAGCCGGAGGAAGGGGAGGTACTCCGTGAGATCGGTCGCGGCCGGCTGCGGCAGCTGGTCGCGAAAGCAGATCGTCCGGTTCAGCGCCTGGTTCTGCTCCGCGATCGTCCAGCGCTCGAAGGACTGCGCGCGCTCGAAGCCGCGCAGGGCGGCGGCGATGCCGTGCTGCACCGTGGCGAGCGGCAGAGCCCCGAGAGGCTGCGCGGGACCGAGTGGGCGGACGGCGAATGTGCCCAGGAGGGTCGAGAGACGCGACTTGCGCCCCGTCGGCAGCGAGAACAGTCGCTGCGGTGCCGCCTCCGCGACCGCAAACCCCGTGCGCGCCGCAAGCCACGGCGGGGTCGGCGAGACGTGGACGCGCCGCACGAGCAGATCCGGATAGCTCGCGTAGAACGCCGCCACCTCGCTCGCGGTCGGCTTCGGTGCGTAGCGCGGCTGCTCGAGTCGCGCGCGTCGAAGCTCGTCACCGAGCACCGCGAGCGCGATCCCGGCGGTCGCGTGCGCCTGCCGGAGCGCCGCAAGGTAGGCGCTTCGTCTGCCGTGGAACGAGTCCCGGATCACCTCCCGCTGCGCCGCGAGCACCGCGTGGCGCGACACGGAATGCTGGGAGGACTCGACGAGCCGCTCGAACAACGCACTGAGGGCTGCGTCGTGGTCTCCCGTCAACGCCTCGAGCGAGTCGACGGCACCCGCGCTGACGGCACCGATGCCGTCCGTGCGACAGACCGCGCCGTTCGGAAGCACGATCTGCCCGGCGGTCAGGGAGCGGTCGAAGTGCTTCCCGAGCATCCGCGGCGCGTTGCAGAGACTCCGAGCCCGGGCCCAGAGCCAGACACAGGCGGCCTTCGGCTTGTCCGGATCCATCTCCCTGCGGTTCCATTCCTGCCAGCCCCACGAGAAGACCGAGCCCAGCCCGACCTCCTTCGCAACCTGTTTCGCAGAGAGCGCTTCCCACTTGACGACCTGGTACCACGCGGAGGCGGGCTCGAGGCCGTTGCGGCCGCCGACCCCCTTATGGCTCAGGAAGCTCAGCATGAGCCCGACGCGACTCGCCGGGATCCCCATCGACGTGAGATCGGAGATCGCGTTCCGGTAGCTCTCCCGGACGAACCGATTGCCGAGGACGGG
>JBPYFE010000019.1:0-10944 GCA_051986525.1 Gaiellaceae bacterium | reverse complement strand
AGCCCGACGAGTACCGGGTCGCGCTGACGCCGGCGGGCGCGCGCGAGTTGATCCAGAAGGGCAACGAGGTCCTCGTCGAGTCGGGTGCGGGCGAGGGGAGCTCGTTCCCCGACGACGCCTACGAGTCCGTCGGCGCGCAGATCGGCTCCGTCGACGAGGTCTGGGAGTCGAGCGAGCTGCTGCTCAAGGTCAAGGAGCCGATCGAGCCCGAGTACGGCCGGCTGCGCGACGGGCTCGTCCTCTTCACGTACCTGCACATCGCCGCCGACGAGCAGCTGACGCGAGCGCTGATCGACAGCGGCATCACGGCCGTCGCCTACGAAACGGTCGAGACCGACAACGGCTCGCTGCCGCTCCTGGCGCCGATGAGCGAGATCGCAGGCCGACTTGCCGCACAGGCCGGCGCGTACTTCCTGGAGAAGCCGCTCGGCGGCCGCGGCCTGCTGCTCGGCGGCGTCGCCGGCGTCGCGCCCGGCCACGTCCTCGTCGTCGGAGGTGGGATGGTCGGCTACAACGCGGCCGTGATCGCGCTCGGGCTCGGCGCCCAGGTGACGATCCTCGAACGCTCCGTCGATCGGATGCGACACCTGGAAGAGGTCCTGTCGGGCCGCGTCAGTCTCGTCATGTCGTCGAGCCTGCAGATCGAGGAGTCGATCGTCGGCGCCGACGTCGTCATCGGGGCCGTCCTGATCCCCGGGGCGCTGGCGCCGAAGCTGATCACGCGCGAGATGGTGCGCGAGATGAAAGACGGCTCCGTGCTGGCCGACGTCGCGATCGACCAGGGCGGCTGCGCCGAGACGTCACGCGCGACGACGCACAGCGACCCGACGTACGTCGTCGACGGCGTCACCCACTACTGCGTCGCGAACATGCCCGGGGCCGTTCCGAACACGTCGACGAAGGCGCTGACGAACGTGACCCTTCCGTACGTCGAGGCCATCGCCGAGCACGGCCTCCGCGAGGCGGTCGCCAGAGACCCGGCCCTCGCGCGTGGCGTCAACGTCGTCGACGGCAAGATCACGTACGAAGCGGTCGCCGACGCGCACAACCTCGACTACTCGCCGCTCGACGACGTCCTCCCGCTGGCCCCGGTCTGATCCGGCTCGCGGCCGAGCCGGGCGCCCGAGGGACCCCCACCCGGGTGGGGTGTCAGCCCGCCGCCCACGGCGTCGACGCTACAGCCGAACTGCGGACGTGTCTGCCACGAGGGCGTGCCGATTGGGCGACTTCTGCTTCGTCGCTCGGTTCGTCAGTTCGTCTGCGCCGGCTTTTCCCGACGCTGCGGCGTCAGCTTCACGACCGCCCACGTGATGGCGGCCGCGAGGGCGATCACGCCGACGATGAACAGGGCGAGACCGATCAGGCCGAGGGCGGTTTCCATGGCCGACCTAGAATAGCCCCGTGACGCGCGCCTGCGTGATCGTGCTCGACGCCGTCGGCGCAGGAGCGCTGCCGGACGCCGCCGACTACGGCGACGACGGTTCCGACACGCTCGGAAACGTCGCCCGTGCAGTCGGCGGTCTCGACCTGCCGAATCTCGAGGCGCTCGGGCTCGGAAACGTCGAGCCGCTCGAGGGCTGCCCGCCACAGCCCGGCGCGCCGGCCGTCGCCGGCCGGCTGCTGGAGCGGTCGAAGGGAAAGGACACCACCACAGGCCACTGGGAGCTGATGGGCGTCGTGACGCCGCAGCCGATGCCGACCTACCCGCATGGCTTCCCGCATGACGTCATCGACCCGTTCATGCACCGAACCGGCCGCGGCGTCCTCGGGAACAAGGCCGCATCCGGCACGGAGATCATCCAGGAGCTGGGGGAGGAGCACCAGCGGACGGGCAAGTGGATCGTCTACACGTCCGCAGACTCGGTCTTCCAGGTCGCCGCCCACGAGGAGACGATCCCGCTCGAGGAGCTCTACGAGGGGTGCCGGATCGCCCGCGAGATCCTGACGGGCAAGCACGCGGTCGGACGTGTGATCGCACGACCCTTCACCGGCGAGCCGGGGAACTACACGCGCACGCCGAACCGGCACGACTTCTCGCTCGAGCCGAAGCGACCGAACTACCTGACGTCGGTCCGCGAAGCGGGGAACGTCGTTCACGGCGTCGGCAAGATCGGCGACATCTTCGCGAACCAGGACATCGACGAGTCGCACCCGACGAAGTCGAACGTCGAGGGGATCCAGGAGACGGAGACGCTCTTGAAGGAGCTCGACCAGGGTCTGATCTTCACGAACCTCGTCGAGACCGACATGCTCTGGGGCCACCGGAACGACCCGGTGAACTTCCACCGCTGTCTCCAGGACTTCGACCGCCGGCTTCCCGACCTCCTCGAGGCGATGAGGGAAGACGACCTGCTGATCATCACCTCCGACCACGGCTGCGATCCGACGACGCCGTCGACGGACCACTCGCGCGAATACGCTCTCCTGCTCGCCTACGCGGCGGGCAAGAACGCGGCGGGCCGCGTCCACTCCGGCGAGTTCGCCGACGTCGGCGCCACCGTGAACGCCTGGCTCGGCGGCAAGGCGCCAGGGCGCGGCGTGCCGGGCGAGCCGATCAGCGAACCGTGAGCACCCTCGCCGACGGCACGTCGATCCGCGTGCCGGAGCTGATCGAGCGCAAGCGCGACGGCGGCGAGCTGACCGCCGACGAGATCAGCGCGTTGATGCTCGGCTACGCGCGCGGCGACATCCCGGACTACCAGCTGGCGGCGTTCTGCATGGCCGTCTTCTTCCGCGGCCTGACGAGCGCGGAGACGTACGCGCTGACCGACGCGCTAATCCAGACGGGCGAGACGATCGACCTCGCCCGCGCGCTCGGGCGCAAGGTCGTCGACAAGCACTCGACCGGGGGCGTCGGCGACAAGACGTCGATCGCCGTCGCGCCGATCGTGGCCGCCTGCGGAGTTCCCTTCGGGAAGATGAGCGGGCGCGGGCTGGGTCACACCGGTGGGACGCTCGACAAGCTCGAGTCGATCCCCGGCTTTCGCGTCGAGCTCAGCGTCGACGAGCTGATCGAGCAGGTTCGGGAGGTCGGGGTCGCGATCGTCGGCGCCACCGCCGACATCGTCCCCGCCGACAAGCGTCTGTACGCCCTTCGCGACGTCACGGCGACCGTCGACAACTACTCGCTGATCGCCGCGAGCATCATGTCCAAGAAGATCGCCGCCGGGGCGGAGGCGATCGTCCTCGACGTGAAGGTCGGCGACGGCGCCTTCATGAAGTCCGAAGGCGATGCCCGGACGCTCGCCGAGGTGATGATCGACCTCGGCCATCGTGCGGGACGAGAGGTGGTCGCGATCCTCAGCGACATGGGGCAGCCTCTCGGTCGCGCGGTCGGGAACGCGCTCGAGATCCGCGAGGCGGTCGCCACGATCCGCGGCGATGGGCCGCCCGATTTCGTCGAGCTCGTGCTTGCGGCGACGTCCGAGCTGCTCGCGCTGTCCGACCTCGGCATCGACCGCGACGAGGCGCGGGCGCGCGCCGAGGCCGCAATTGCCGACGGGAGCGCGACCGCCGCGTACGAGCGCTGGATCCGAGCGCAGGGAGGCGACCCCGACGAGAGCGCGCTTCCGACAGCGCCGGTGGTGCAAAGCGTGACGGCCGACCGAGAAGGGCACGTCCAGTCGCTCGGCGCCGTCGCCGTGGGCGTCGCCGCGCTCGAGCTCGGCGCCGGCCGGCGGACGAAGGACGACTCGATCGACCACGGCGTCGGCGTCCTGCTCCACAAGAAGCGCGGCGATTCCGTCGGAGCCGGCGAGACGCTCGCCGAGGTCCACGCGTCCGACGAGGCGAGTGCGGCGCGTGCGGTCGAAGCCGTTGCACGCGCGTACTTCCTCGGCGACGAGCCGGCGGCCGCGCAGAGCGTCATCCTCGACGTCATCCGCTGATCGGCGCGGCCTGCACGACCGCCTGACCGGGCCGCTGCGGGACGGGAATCCGGCGTTACGCTGGTCCGATGCCCGAGCTGCCCGAAGTGGAGACGGTTCGCTCACGGCTCGAGCCGGTGCTCGTCGGACGCACGTTCGAGATGGTCGACATTCGCGACTCGCGCCTGACGCGCCCGCTCGATCCCGCCGAGGTTGCGGCCGAGCTCGAGGGCGAACGCGTCGGGCGGGTAGAGCGCCGCGGCAAGTATCTGGTTGTTCGGTTCGAGAGCGGCCTCGTTCTCCTGGTTCACCTCCGGATGACGGGGGGCTTTCAACACCCGCGCAACGGCGACGTCGACGAGCGCCATGTGAGGGCAGTTGTCAAGCTAGACGACGGGTCGGACGTCCTTTACCGAGACGTCCGGCGCTTCGGCACCTGGCTCGTGCTGGCAGACGACGAGCTCGAGCCGTATCTCTCGACACGGCTGGGCGACGAGCCGCTGGGCGAAGCCTTCTCGGCAGCCGCGTTGACCCAACGGCTCCGCGGTCGCCGGGCGCCGATCAAGGCGGCGCTTCTCGACCAGCGAACGCTCGCGGGCGTCGGGAACATCTACGCCGACGAGGCGCTGTGGCGCGCAAGGATCAGCCCGCGGCGGCCGGCCGGCGAGCTGACACAGGCCGAGCTCCGCAAGCTCCACCGCGGGATCCGAGACTCGCTCCGGGCCGGAATCGCGCGCCAGGGCGCGACGCTCCGCGACTACCGCGCGCCCGACGGGACGCGCGGACGGATGCAGCACGAGTTCAAGGTCTACGGCCGCGGCGGCGAGCCGTGCCCGCGCTGCGGAACGCCGATCGAGAAGACGCGTCTCGGCGGCCGCGGTACGTGGTTCTGCCCGCACTGCCAGGTCTGAGCAGAGCTAGGCCGCGAGCGCCTCGTCGAGCCGGCCGCTCTTGTCGAGTTGCCAGAGCTCCGTGTAGCCGCCGATCGGGCGGCCGTCCAGCAGGATCTGCGGGACCGTCCAGCCGCCGGTGAGGTCGAGCAGCTTCCGGCGGAAAGCAGGATCGTCGTCGACGCGAATCTCCTCGTACTCGATCCCCTTCGAATCGAGCAGGGCCTTGGCGCGTACGCAGTAGCCGCACCAGGCGGTCGTATACATCTGAACACGGGCCATTACTTCGTATAACGAGGATCGCGGCGGGCGGGATTCCCGACCCCTCGCCTCTCTAGACTTGGTCTCGGTGGCCGGTCGCACCTACAAGACGGAAGCGGTCGTCCTGCGCTCGTTCCGGCTGGGGGAGGCCGACCGCGTCCTCCACCTGTACACGCTCGACCGCGGCCGGATCGGCGCGGTCGCCAAGGGGATCAGGCGCACGAAGTCGCGCTTCGGCGCGCGCCTGGAGCCGCTCAGCCACGTCGAGGCGCTGCTCCACCAGGGCTCGGGCGAGCTCCAGACGGTCACCGGCGTCGAGCTGATCGAGCCGCACCGGCCGGCACGCGAGCAGCCGTACCGCCTGAACGTCGGCCTGGTCGGGCTCGAGGCGATGCTGCGGCTCTTCACCGAGCAGGAGGCGAACCCGCGTGCGTTCCGGGCGCTGACCCGGTTCCTCGAGCTGCTCGACGCGCTGCCGGTCCCGGACGATCCGCGCGCGCGGGCGGCGCTCGATCCGCTCGGGCTCTCCTTCCAGCTCAAGCTGCTCTGGCTCTCCGGCTACCTGCCGCACGTCACGAGCTGCGCCGAGTGCGGGGCGGAGGACGAGCTCTTCGGGTACTCGCCTCGCGCCGGCGGCGCCGTCTGCCGCCGCTGCGCCGACGAGACGACGCTGTCGCTCGCGCCCGAAGGCCTGGCCGGCGTCGCCCGCCTGCTCGGCCGGCCGCTCGCCGACGCGGGGACCCTGAGCCCGCGCGCCGCCCGCGACGCGCTCGCGGTGATCAACTCGTCGTACGAGTTCCACGGCGGCTTCCGGCTGCGGACGCTCTCGGCCTAGTGCGCCGCGGGCTGGGCGACGGCTACGAGCTCGACGACGATCCGGCGCGGATCGACCTCGACGCCGTCCACGCGTACCTGACCGAGGCGTACTGGGCGAAGGGCCGCTCGCGCGAGACGCAGGCGGAGATGAACGAGCGCGCGGCGAGGGTCGTCGGGCTCTACCACGACGGCCGCCAGGTCGGCTTCACGCGCACGGCGATCGTGCCCGGGATGACGGTCGCCTATCTCTACGACGTCTACGTCCTCGACGAGCACCAAAGCCGCGGTCTCGGCACCGAGCTCGTGCGAGAGACCGTCGACGCGGGGCCGTACGTCGAGTACCGCTGGCTGCTCGACACGCGCGATGCGCAGCGGCTGTACGAGAAGTTCGGCTTCGGCGCGCCGAGCGAGCGCCTCATGGAGCGCCCGCGGCGACGCGACTAGTCGCCGTCCTTGATGTCGTCGGCGACGAGCTCCTTGAACGGCTTCAGCTTCTCGAAGAACTTCTTCGGCGGCACGCTCGCCTTCGGCGTCTCGCCGAGGAGCCACGGCGCCGCCTCCACGGCCGTGCGCCAGGCGACCTCCTCGGCCTCGCGGTCGGAGTCGGCGTCGTCGGAGACGCCCTCCTCGATCGGCTCGACGCGGTCGAGGTAGACGTTCGTGAAGCCGTTTCGCTGCTCCTCGTGGCACTCGATCCGTGCGCGGCTCCCTTCGGCTGCGAGCGCCTGCTTGGCGATTCCCTCGCGGAAGGTCGTGTACTCCTTGCCGTCGGAATCGACGAGCACGAAGCGCGTGTTCCCGGACTTCGTCTTGAAGGCCTTGACCTCGGCGACGTGAACTTCCTTCTCCATGGCGATCGTGTCTTTCCCCGACCGCCAAATGCGACACTCCGCCCCGTGAACTACCAGGAGATGATCCTCGCGCTCGAGCGCTACTGGGCCGACTACGGCTGCGTGCTGATGCAGCCGTACCACACCGAGGTCGCGGCGGGGACGATGAGCCCGAACACGTTTCTTCGCTGCCTCGGCCCGAAGCCGTGGAACGTCGCCTACGTCGAGCCCTCGATCCGGCCGCTCGACGGTCGCTACGGGGAAAATCCGTTCCGTTTCCAGCAGTTCTTCCAGTACCAGGTGATCCTGAAGCCGGCGCCGGAGAACGTTCTCGACCTCTACTGGGCCTCGCTCGAGGCGCTCGGGATCGACCTCGCGAAGCACGACATGCGGCTCGTCGAGGACGACTGGGAGCAGCCGACGCTCGGCGCCTGGGGCCTGGGCTGGGAGGTCTGGTGCGACGGCATGGAGATCACGCAGTGGACGTACTTCCAGCAGCTCGGCGGCTACGACGTGGAGCTCGTGCCGGCCGAGATGACCTACGGCACCGAGCGCCTCGCCATGTTCCTCCAGGGCAAGCGCACCGCCTTCGAGCTCGAGTGGGCGCCCGGCGTCACGTGGGGCGACGTCTACAGGGAGGCGGAGCGCGAGTGGTCGCACTACAACTTCGAGGAGGCGCCGGTCGAGGTGCTCGCGCGCCGCTTCGACGAGTACGAGGCCGAGGCCGCGCACCTGCTCGAGCGCCGGCTCGTGGTTCCGGCCTACGACCAGGTGCTGAAGTGCTCGCACACCTTCAACCTGCTCGATGCGCGGGGCGCGATCTCGGTCACCGAGCGCGCCGCGTACATCGGCCGCGTGCGCAGACTCGCGCGCGAGGTGGCGAAGGCGTACCTCGAGCTGCAGGCCGAGCAGGAGGGCGATGCCGTCGCTGCTGCTTGAGATCGGCTGCGAGGAGCTGCCCGCGGCGGCGTGCCGCGAGGCCGAGGCGCAGCTTCCGGACCTCGCCCGAGCGCACCTCGACGCCGTCCCGACCCAGCTCTTCGTCGGGCCGCGACGGATCGGCCTCCTGATCGAGGACGTTCCCGAACGAACGGCCGCCGAATGGGTCAAGGGACCGCCCGAGAACCTGCGCGAGCGGGCGGCCGCGGGCTTCGCCAAGAAGCACGGCGTCTCGCCCGACGAGCTGGAGGTGCGGGACGGCTTCCTCGGCGTCACCGTCCCCGGCCGCGACCTGCGCGAGGCGCTGCCCGAGCAGGTCGACCGGCTCGTGCGCGGCTTCGCGTTCACGAAGTCGATGCGCTGGGACGACAGCGGGATGCGCTTCGCCCGGCCGGTTCGCTGGGTGCTCGTCAAGCTCGGCGACGAGACGGTCGTCGGCGAGGCCTCGTTCGGCCACCGCTTCACGCACGGGCCGGTCGAGATCCCGAGCGCCGCCGCCTACGCGGAGACGCTGAGGGGCGCGGGCGTCGAGCCGGTCGCGGACGAGCGCCGGCGCCTGATCGTCGAGGGACTCGACGCCATCGGAGAGTGGAGCGACCCCGGCGGCAAGCTCGCGGAGGTGATCCACCTCGTCGAGTGGCCGACCGTGCTGGAGAGCGCCTTCGACGAGCGCTTCCTCCAGCTTCCGGAACGCGTCGTCGTGACGACGATGCAGTCGCACCAGCGCTACTTCCCCCTCGGTGGCAACCGGTTTGCGATCGTCTCGAACGGCGGCGAGGACGAGCTCGTCCGCGCCGGGCACACGCAGGTGCTCGAGGCGCGGCTGGAGGACGCCACCTTCACCTTCGAGCGCGACGTCGCGACCGGGATCGACGCGCTCGCCGAGAAGCTCGGCTCGATCACGTTCTTCGCCGGCGCCGGCTCGTTCGCCGAGAAGTCCGAGCGTGTGGGCAAGCTCGTCGAGCAGCTCGGCGGGGGAGAGGCGTCGCTGGAGGCGGCGCGGCTCGCGAAGGCAGACCAGGCGTCCGAGCTCGTGCGCGAGTTTCCCGACCTCGAGGGCTACATCGGGGCCGAGTACGCCCGGCTCGCCGGCTACCCCGACGCGGTCACGAAGGCGGTCGAGGAGCAGTACCTGCCGGACTCGGCCGGCGGCCCGCTGCCCGAGACGGAGCCGGGGAAGGTGCTCGCCGCGGCGGACAAGATCGACACGCTCAGGGTCTCGTTCGAGCTCGGGCACAAGCCGTCTGGCTCGCGCGACCCGTACGGCCTTCGCCGGGCCGCGATCGGGCTGCTTCGGCTCGCGGTCGAGGGCGGCTTGACGATCGAGCGCGCGCTGCTCCCGCAGGAGGTGCGCGAGTTCGCCGAGGAGCGTCTCGAAGGACTGCTCGACGTGCCCGTCGAGTACGTGCGCGCGGCCCGGGCCTCGAACGCGCCCGACCTCGGCTCGGTCGCGCGGCGGGCGCAGGAGCTCTACGGCGAGCGGGACTCGCCGGCGTTCGAAGGCGTCTACACGGCGTACGACCGGGCGCACCGCCTCGCCGGCAAGGCGCAGGACGAGGCGGCCGCGCAGCTAGACCGCAAGCTGCTCGTCGAGGACGCGGAGAAGGCCTTGGCCGAGGAGCTGGCGCAGGTCGCGATCGACGGCAACGGCAAGCTGACAGCATCGCTCGAGGCGGGAGCGCGGCTGGCGCCGCTGATGGAGCGGTTCTTCGACGAGGTACTGGTGATGGACGAGGACGAGGCCGTGCGCGCGAACCGCCTGCGGCTGCTCCTCGACGTGCGCGACACGCTCGGCGCGCTCGGCGATTTCTCCCAGATCCCGCGCTGATGCCGAAGGCGCCGGTCGAGCTGCACGTCGTCTCGGACTCCACCGGCGAGACCGCGACGCGGCTCGTCCACGCGCTCGAGGCGCAGTTCCCGGATCAGGAGTTCGAGGAGATCCGCCACCCTCGGGTCGAGACGGTCGACCACCTGCGGCTCGCCGTCGAGCGGGCCAAGGGCCGGCCGGCGGTCGTGATCTACACGCTCGTCGGGCCGGAGCTCCGCGAGCAGATGCGCGTTCTCTGCCGGCGCGCACGGCTGCACTACTGCGACCTGCTCGGCCACCCGATCGACGCCGTCGCGCGCGTCTCCGGGATGGCGGCGCAGATGACGCCGGGCGCGCGGCCGCCGCTCGACTCGACGTACTTCCGGCGGATGGCGGCGATCGAGTTCGCCGTCAAGTACGACGACGGCATGGGCAGCGGCCTGCACGAGGCGGACATCATCCTCGTCGGCGTCTCGCGAACCTCGAAGACGCCGCTCTCGATGTACCTCGGCTACCTCGGCTACAAGACCGCGAACGTGCCCGTCGTGAAGGGGATCGAGCCGCCGTCGGCGCTGTTCGAGGTCGATCCGCTCAAGGTCGTCGGGCTGACGATCGAGGCCGAGCGGCTGGCGGAGATCCGCGAGCAGCGTGCGCGCCGGCTCGGCGGCAACAACCGCAACTACGCGAAGCTCGTCGAGGTCTACGAGGAGCTCGAACAGGCCGCGGCGCTCCACCGGCGGCTCGGCTGCCCGGTGATCGAGATCTCGGAGCTCTCGATCGAGGAGACGGCGGCGCGGGTGATCCGGATGATCGAGCAGCGCCGCGCCGAGGCCGGCGCCGCGACCAGATGAGGCCGAAGCCGCCGGTCCCGTTCTGGCGCTGGGCCCTCTGGTCGGGGATCCTCGCCGTCGCGCTCGTCGTCTTCTACGGCTTCCTGACGCCGTTCTGGATGGGCACGCGCGCCCTCGCCTGGCTCGCCGACTTCCGCGCACGGCGCCGGCCCGGTTACCGCCCGCCGGTCAGGGACAACCCCTAGAGACGCCGAGAGGGAGCCGGGTCCGGCTCCCTCTCGATCGGTTCCGCGTCCGTCTAGGGCTTGTTCGTCAGCGAGCAGAGCAGGCTGCCGAGGACTCCGCCGGCCGGATCCGCGGTGATCTGGAGGTGCACCTGGTTCAGGTCGACGATCAGGCCGAGCAGGTTCAGGTGCAGCGGGCCGAGCAGGAGGTCGAGCACCTGGCACGGACCCGGCGCCTGGGCCGAGGTCGGACTGGTCGGGACCGCGAACTTGACTCCCTGTGACGAGAGGCCGCTGTGGTTCGCAGCCTGCGTCAGCT
Source organism: Gaiellaceae bacterium (assembly GCA_051986525.1). GTDB lineage: Bacteria > Actinomycetota > Thermoleophilia > Gaiellales > Gaiellaceae > 13-2-20CM-68-14. The sequence goes on along the minus strand of JBPYFE010000019.1, from coordinate 201 downwards.
TCGTCGCGGCCTTCGCGAGCGTGATCTTCTTCCCCGCGAGCGAGCAGAACAGCGAGCCGAGCACGCCGCCGCGATTGTTGGCCGTGATGTTGAGCACGACCTTCGCGAGGTCGACGTGGAGCCCGAGCAGGTTCAGCGACAGCCCGTCGAGCGTCAGGTTGAGGACGTTGCAGATCCTCTGCGAGCTCGCCGTCGAGAACA
>JBPYFE010000018.1:0-7780 GCA_051986525.1 Gaiellaceae bacterium | reverse complement strand
CACGCGTGAGAGATCGGTCGTCACCTTGCGCGCCGCGTCAGCGTCGTCCCAGAGGTCGGGCCGCGACGCCTCCGCCTCCAGCGACGCCAGCCGCTTCTGCAGCCCTTCGAGGTCCAGGTAGCGCTCGGCGTCGCTCAGCCGCTGCCGGAGCGCGCCTAACTCATCGGTGAAGTCTTGCAAGGGTCAAGCAGCGGCGCCGTGGCAGCGCTTGAACTTCTTGCCGCTGCCGCACCAGCAGGGATCGTTGCGGCCGATCTTGTCGCGGTCGGCGACGGTCCGCGTCGCCGCGGCGGTCGCGACCGCGCCGCCGCCCGCGAAGACGTTGCCGGCGCTGACCGAGGAGCCCGCGCCGTTGCCGCCTCCGTCCGCCGCCGCGGCCGCGCTGATCGCCTGCGCGCCGGCGACCGACTGGTGCTCGTACGCGAGCCCGCTGCCGTCGACGGCCTGCGCTTCCTGCGCGCGCTCGAGCTCGGCGGCGTCCTCCGGCGCGATCTCGGCGTGGAAGAGGTGGAGCACGACCTCCTCGCGGATCGCTCCGTTCAGCTCCTCGAACATGATGTGGCCGTCGGACGTGTACTCGACGAGCGGGTCCTTCTGGGCCATCGAGCGCAGGTGCACGCCCTCGCGGAGGTAGTCCATGTTCTCGAGGTGCTCGCGCCAGCGGGTGTCGACGACCTGGAGGATGATGAAGCGCTCGAGCTCGCGCATCAGCTCCGAGCCGAGCTCCTCCTCCTTGGCCGCGTAGCGCTCCTGCGCCTCCTCCTGGAAGTCCTCCGTCAGCGACTCCCGCGTCAGCGCCTTGACGTCCTCGCGCAGTTCGGCGACCGAGATCGGCTCCTCGCTCGGCTGGACGTACAGCGTGTCCATCGCCTTGACGAGGCCTTCGAGATCCCATTCCTCGGAGTAGTCGTTCTCCGTGAACGAGGCGACGACGCGCGCGACGACCTCGTCGACCCAGGCCTTGACTTCCTCGGACAGGTCCTGGCCCTCCAGCACGCGGCGGCGCTGGTCGTAGATGACCGTCCGCTGCTTGTTCAGGACGTCGTCGTACTTGAGGACGTTCTTTCGGGCCACGAAGTTCTGCTCCTCGACCTTCTTCTGCGCCCCCTCGATCTGGTTCGAGAGGATCTTCGCCTCCATCGGCTGGTCGTCGGGCACCTTGAAGCGCTCCATGATGTTGTAGATCCGGTCGCCGGCGAACAGGCGGACGAGGTCGTCCTGGCCGGAGAGGTAGAAGCGCGACTCGCCGGGATCGCCCTGGCGGCCCGAGCGGCCGCGGAGCTGGTTGTCGATGCGGCGCGCCTCGTGCCGCTCGGTGCCGAGCACGTAGAGGCCGCCGAGCTCGCGCACGCCCTCGCCGAGCTTGATGTCGACGCCGCGGCCGGCCATGTTCGTAGCGATCGTGACCGCGCCCGGCTCGCCGGCGTCCTTGATGATCTCGCCCTCGCGCTCGTGCTCCTTCGCGTTCAGGACGTTGTGCGGGATCCCGCGGCGCTGGAGCAGCTGCGACAGGTACTCGGAGGTCTCGACCGCGATCGTGCCGACGAGGACCGGCTGGCCCTTCTCGTGCCGCTCGGCGATGTCGTCGATCGCGGCGCCGAACTTCGCCTCCTTCGTCTTGAAGATGAGGTCGTTCTCGTCCTTGCGCGCGACGGCGACGTTGGTCGGGATCTCGACGACGTTCAGGCCGTAGATCTCGACGAACTCCTTCTCCTCGGTCTTGGCGGTACCGGTCATCCCGGCGAGCTTCTCGTAGAGGCGGAAGTAGTTCTGGAGGGTGATCGTCGCGAGCGTGACGTTCTCCTCCTGGATCCGCACGTTCTCCTTGGCCTCGACGGCCTGGTGGAGGCCTTCGCTCCAGCGGCGGCCCTCCATGATCCGGCCGGTGAACTCGTCGACGATCTTCACCTCGCCGTCCTGGACGACGTAGTCCTTGTCGCGCTGGTACAGCGACTGCGCCTTCAGCGCCTGGATCATGTGGTTGACGAGCTGCGAATGGCGCGGGTCGTACAGGTTCTCGACTCCGAGCGAGCGCTCGAACTTGGCGACGCCCGACTGCGTCGGCGCGACCGTCTTGTGCTTCTCGTCGTACTCGTAGTCCGCGCCCTCGGCCTCGCCCTTGCGCAGCGGGTCGTGCGCGACCGCCGTCAGCGACTTGGCGACGCGCGCGAAGTCGTAGTAGATCCGCGCCGCGGCCTCGGGCTCGCCCGAGATGATCAGCGGCGTCCGCGCCTCGTCGATCAGGATCGAGTCGACCTCGTCGACGATCCCGAAGAAGTGGCCGCGCTGGACGACGCCGTCGAGCGAGACGGACATGTTGTCGCGCAGGTAGTCGAAGCCGAACTCCGAGTTCGTGCCGTAGGTGATGTCGGCCTCGTAGGCCTCCTTGCGCTCGGCGAACGGCATCAGGTTCTCGATCCAGCCCGCGCGCATGCCCAGCTTCTCGTACACCGGCGCGACCCAGCCCGCGTCGCGCTTGGCGAGGTAGTCGTTGACCGTGACGAGGTGGACGCCCTGCCCGGCGAGTGCGTTCAGGTAGAGCGGCTGCGTGGCGACGAACGTCTTGCCCTCGCCGGTCTTCATCTCGGCGATGTCGCCCTCGTGGAGCACGATCCCGCCCATCAGCTGGACGTCGAAGAGACGGACGCCGATCGTCCGTTTGAACGCCTCGCGGACGGCGGCATAGGACTCGAAGAGCAGGTCCTCGAGCGTCTCGCCGTTCTCGAACCGCTGCTTGAACTCGGCGGTCTTGCCCGCGAGCTGCTCGTCGGAGAGCTGCTCGAACTGGGGCTCGAGAGTGCCGATGTACGCGGCCTGGCTCTGCAGCCGCTTCAGCCGCCGGCCTTCGCCGAAGCGGAGAGCCTTTTCGAAATTGCCGAGTTCCGGAGCCATGGACGTCTAGCGTAGCCGCTCGCGGCGGCCCTTCCGGAGGCGCTTACAGGGCGCTTACGCCTCGCCTCGCGACATCGGCAGGCGGTTGCGATTACTCCAGCTCGGGCTTCGCGCGCCTGCGCTTGTCCGCCTGCTTTCCGCGCAGCCGGACGGCCTGCCGCTCGAGCTTGTCGACCAGCCGATCGATCGACGCGCGCATGTCGTGCGAGCGCTCGCGGGCCCGCAGGACCGGCCCTCGCGAGGAAACCGTCGCCTCGGCGACGCAGCGGTCCTTGATCGACGGATTGTGCTCCTCGGACAGCTCGAGCTCGATCTGCGGGTCCTTCAGCTGACGGTCGAGCCTGCGGAGGCGTTTTTCGGCATACGAGCGAAGCGCGTCCGAGACCTCGACCCCGCGGCCCTTCACGCGAAGCTCCACGGGCGGAATCTATCGGACGACCCGCGCGAACGTCACCACCTCCACGCGGCGGGCGCCGGCCTTGCGCAGCGCCGACGCCGCCGCGTTCGCCGTCGCGCCGCTCGTGAAGACGTCGTCTACGAGCGCGATCTCGCGCGGGCTCGCCTCGGCGACGAACGCGCCCCGGACGTTCCGCCGGCGTTCCGGCCGCGAGAGCCCGCGCTGAGGCCGCAGGCTCCGCGTCCGGTGCACGAGCTGCCGCACCGGCAGGTTCCAGCGCTCGCCGAGCGCCTCGGCCAGCCGACGCGGCGGGTCGTGCCCGCGCCGCAGCCGACGGTCGCGGTCGGCGGGGACGAACGTCAGCAGCTCGGAGCGCGGCGGTGGCACCGCCTCGACGACCGCCTCGGCCGCCGCGGCGACGAGCCGGCGCAGCGCCCGGTCCTTCCACGCCGCGACGAACGCGCGGGCGGAGTCCTCGTAGACGACGGCCGCGCGTGCTCGCGCGAAGGCAAGCCGGCGCCCCGCGCAGTGGCGACAGCGAAGGACCGGCCAGGCCGTCGGCGCGCCGCACCGCTCGCACAAAGGCGGCGCGATCCGCGGCAGCAGCCCGAAGCACCGTTCGCAGAGCTGCGTTCCGCCGCGGCCGCAGACGACGCATCGCTGCGGCAGCAGGAGCTCGAGCACCTTCCGACAGTACGCGGCAGAGCGTGACGTCTCCGTCACGGAAGCGCGCCGATTTCCCGCTGCTACAGGCCGCGCTCGGAGAACTCGCGGTCGGCGGCGGCCAGCGTCTCCTTCGAGCCGATGTCGTACCACCTGCCGGCGACGCGCCACGTGTAGAACGGAACGCGGCTGTACATCCACTCCACGAGCCGGCCGGGCTGGTCGGGGTTGTTCCCCTCCTCCAGGTACCGCCGAACGAGCGGGAGCGCGCTGCGCGGGTAGAAGTACAGCGCGATCCCGGCGAGCCGGCTCTGCGGCCGCTCGGGCTTCTCCTCGAACGACGTGATCCGGCCCTCGTCGTCGACGGCGACGACGCTGTAGCTCCGGAGGCTCTCCGGATCGTCCACCTCGCGTACGCCGAGGACCGGCGCCTCGCGCTCGCGCGCGAAGCGGGCGAGCTCGTCGAAGCGCGGCTCGGAGTAGATGCTGTCGCCCGCCGAGACGAGCAGGTCGTCGTCTACGCCCTGCTCGCGGATGACGACGTCGAGGTCGCCGATCGCGCCGAGCTTCGTCTCCTCGCTCGAGGTCCCGTCGTCGACGACGGTCACATCCGGCCGGCCGCCGGCGAACTCGCGGAAGCGGTCGGCGAACTTCGCGTTCGTGACGACGTAGACGTGCTCGAGCTCGGCGATCTCGCCGAGCTGCGAGAGCAGCCGCTCGAGGATCGGGCTTCCCCCGACCTCGAGCAGCGGCTTCGGCTCGTCGAGCGTGAGCGGGTAGAGGCGGGTCGCATACCCCGCGGCGAGGACGACCGCCTTCAGGAGCTCAGGTTCCCTCGTCCCACGAGGCCAGGTACTTCGCCTGTTCCTCGCTCAGCCGGTCGATCTCGATCCCCATCGTCGCGAGCTTCAGGCGCGCGATCTCGCTGTCGATCTCGGCGGGAACCGGGTAGACCTTGCGCTCCAGGGTCGCCGCGTTCGTGACGACGTACTCCGAGGCGAGCGCCTGATTCGCGAACGACATGTCCATCACGGCCGCGGGATGCCCCTCCGCGGAGGACAGGTTGACCAGTCGGCCCTCGGCGACGAGGTAGAGCTTCTTGCCGTTCTCGAGCTCGAACTCCTCGACGAACTCGCGGGCCATCCGGGTCTCGCGCGCGAGCTGGCGCAGCGCCGGGATCTCGATCTCGACGTTGAAGTGGCCCGTGTTCGCGAGGATCGCTCCGTCCTTCATCTGCTCGAAGTGCGCGCGGGTGATCACCGACTTGTCGCCGGTCGCCGTGCAAAAGATGTCGCCGCGCTCGGCGGCGATCGACATCGGCATCACCTCGAAGCCGTCCATCGCGGCCTCGAGCGCGCTGAGCGGATCGACCTCGGTCACGATCACGTGCGCGCCCATTCCGCGTGCCCGCATCGCGACGCCCTTTCCGACCCAGCCGTAGCCCGCGACGACGAAGCTTCGGCCGGCGAGCAGCACGTTCGTGGCTCGGATGATTCCGTCGATCGTCGACTGCCCGGTTCCGTAGCGGTTGTCGAACATGTGCTTCGTGTTCGCGTCGTTGACCGCGATCACGGGGAAGCCCAGCGCGCCGTCGCGCTCCAGCGCCTTCAGCCGGATCACGCCCGTCGTCGTCTCCTCCATGCCGCCGAGGATGTCGCCGAGCTGCTCGCGCCGGTGCGAGTGGAGGACGCCGATCACGTCGGCGCCGTCGTCCATCGTCAGCTGCGGCTTGTGGTCGACCGCGGCCTCGATGTGCTGGTAGTAGGTGTCGTTGTCCTCGCCCTTGATCGCGAAGACGGCGATGTCGTACTCGTCGACGAGCGCCGCGGCGACGTCGTCCTGGGTCGAGAGCGGGTTCGAGGCGCAGAGGACGATGTCGGCGCCGCCCGCCTTCAGCGCCCGCATCAGGTTCGCCGTCTCGCTCGTCACGTGGAGACAGGCGGCGATCCGGTAGCCCGCCAGCGGCTGCTCGGACTCGAACCGGTCGCGAATCGCGGAGAGGACCGGCATCTGCCGGTCGGCCCATTCGATCCGGCGCACGCCCTCGGGCGCGAGCGAGAGATCCTTGACGTCGTGTCGTTTGGTCGTGGCCATTCAGTCCTTTCGGTCAGGCGACGAGGAGCCGCTCGTGCTTGCGCTGCTCCCAGTCGAGGGCGGAGAGTTGAGTTCCGGCGAGCCACGTCGCGACCGCGGCCTGGAGCGCGGGCTCGCGCTCGAGGCGGACGGCGAAGGCGAGGTCGTCGATGCCGACGCCGAAGCGGCGCCGCAGCTCGTTCAGAGAGCGAAGCTGGTTCAGCTCGAGCAGGCCGTACCGGCGATAGCCGCTCTCGCTGCGCGCTGGAACGACGAGGCCGGCGGCTTCGAGGTAGCGGAGCATGCGCGGCGACCAGCCGGTCCGCGCCGCCGCCTCCCCGATCGCCAGCCCATCCACGGGCAGGACCTTAACAGAGATGTGTCAGGCTTCGGTCGTGCCTTCGCGGCCGTACGAGTCCTCGAGCCGGACGATGTCGTCGAGCTGCGAGGTCGAGACCTCGAGGATCCGGGTGTCCTCGACGGCCTTCACGCGATGGACCGTGCCCGGGCGGAACCGGTAGGCCGCGCCCGGCCCGACCACCTCCGTCTTCGTCACCGCCTGGCCGACCTCGCCGAGCTCGACCTCGGCGCGGCCCTCGAGGACGTACCAGCTCTCGTCCTTCTGCTTGTGGAACTGCAGGCTGAGCGCCTCCCCCGCGCGGACGAAGAGGATCTTGCCGGCGTAGTCCTCGGTCTTCGCCCAGATCAGCTCGTAGCCCCACGGCTTGTCGACCCGTTCGGGCGGAAACGACCACCGGTCCAGACTCTCGAGGTTGGGCGACGTCAGCGGCCTCTCCACGAACCAACTCTACGCCGCTAACCAGTCCGGATGCTCGGCCAGGTACTCCTCGGCGCGGCGGAGGTCCTTGGGCGTGTTGACCGTCAGCCAGACGCCGTCGTGACGGTAGGCGCAGAGCCTTCCCTCCGACGCGAGCTCGGGGAACGTCGTCGTCTCGTGGTCGCCGACCTCGGGGAAGCGCGCAAGCGCGTCCTCGCCGAGGACGTAGACCCCGCAGCTGACCCAGTACGGCAGCCTCGGCGCCTCGCGGAAGCCGAGCACGAGGTCGTTGTCGTCGAGGTCGACGATCCCGAACTGCGACTTGAGCGGGACGACGGTGATCGTCGCCGACGCGCCGCGGTCGCGGTGCTGCGCCAGGAGCGCGCGGAGGTCGACGTCGACCAGCTCGTCGCCGTTCAGGGCGAAGACGTCCCCTGGCTCCTCCCGCGCCGCCGCGGCGTAACGCAGCCCGCCCCCGCGCCCGAGCGGCTCCGGCTCCTCGACCGGCGCGATCTCGAGCCCGACGCCCTCGAGATGCTCCTCGAAGACCGACGCCTTCCCCGCCGCGCAGCTGACGATCAGGCGCTCGACGCCGGCCCGCGCGAGCAGCGCTGCCTGGTACGCGAGGAGCGGCCGTCCGGCCACCGGCACGAGCGCCTTGGGCAGCCCGCCGGCCGCGTCTCCGAGCCGCTCGGCCTTCCCACCTGCGAGGACGATCGCCTCCACTACTGCAGCAGCTCGGGCAGGGGCTCCTCGACCTCCGCCAGCGCTCCGAACGGCGACGTCGGGCGCCCGACGCCCTCGTACGCGAAGCCGAGTGAGCGCAGCGCGGCCGCGTCGAGGAAGTTCCGCCCGTCGATCAGGAGCGGTGTCCGCATCAGCCTCCGCGCCTCGGCCCAGTCGAGGTCGCGGAGCTGCGGCCACTCGGTGACGACCACGGCGGCGTCCGCGTCCGCGACCGCCTCGAGCGCCGTCAA
>JBPYFE010000017.1:0-10659 GCA_051986525.1 Gaiellaceae bacterium | reverse complement strand
GCGTGCGTGGTCACGTTGATCGCCTGGCTGCCCTTGGTCGCCGTCACCGTCTCGGTCACCTGCGGCGCCGCGTTGTAGTTCGCGTCGCCGGCCTGGTCGTACTTGACGGTGCACGTCCCGGTGCCGCTCGTCATCGTGAAGCTGGAGCCGATGTTCGAGCAGACGCCGGCGCTGCTGTAGACGACCGACAGCGCCGAGCTCGCGGTGGCCGAGACGTTGAAGCCGGCGTTGTAGCCCGCACTCGCCGGAGCGTGGACGGAGACGTTGATCGTCTGATCGGCCTTCTGGGCCGTTACGGATTCCGTCACCTGAGAGGCCGCGTTGTAGTTCGCGCTTCCGGCCTGGTCGTACTTGACCGCGCAGCTGCCGCTGCCGCTCGTCATGGTGAAGTGCCCGCCCGTGTTCGAGCAGGAGCCGGAGCTCGAGAACGTGACCGGGTTGCCGGAGCCGCCGCCGGTCGCTGCGACGTCGAAGCTCGAGTTGAAGGCCGCGCTCGCCGGCGCGTGCGTGGTGACGGTGATCGTCTGGGCGGCCTTCTGCGCCGTCACGGACTCGGTCACCTGCGGCGCCGCGTTGTAGTTCGCGTCGCCGGCCTGGTCGTACTTGACGCTGCAGGTCCCCGTCCCGCTCGTCATCGTGAAGTGACCGCCGGTGTTCGAGCAGGCGCCGGAGCTCGAGAACGTAACCGGGTTGCTGGAGCCGCCGCCGCTCGCGGCGACGTCGAAGCTCTGGCCGAAGACCGCGTTCGCCGGTGCGTGCGTCGTGACGTTGATCGCCTGGCTGCCCTTCGTCGCCGTCACGGACTCGACCACCTGCGGCGCCGGGTTGTAGTTGCCGTTCCCGGGCTGGTCGTACGTGACGGTGCAGGTGCCGCTGCCGCTCGTCATCGTGAAGCTCGCGCCGATGTTCGAGCAGGCGCCGCTGCTTCCGTATGTGACCGCGAGCGCCGAGCTCGCCGCCGCCGAGACGCTGAAGCCGGCGTTGTAGCCCGCGCTCGCCGGGGCGTGGACGGAGACGTTGATCGTCTGATCGGCCTTCTGGGCCGTGACCGTCTCGGTCACCTGCGGCGCTGCGTTGTAGTTGCCGTTCCCCGCCTGGTCGTACTTGACCGTGCAGGTGCCGCTGCCGCTCGTGATCGTGAACGCCGTCCCGGAGTTGCTGCACGAGCCGCTGCTGCTGTAGGCGACGGCGAGGCCGGAGCTCGCGTTCGCGCCCACGAAGAACGTCGCGGCGTACGGATCGCTCCCCGGCGCGTGGCTCGTCACGCTGATCGTCTGGTCGGCCTTGGCGACGCTGAGCGCGGCCGAGCCCGAGCTCGGGTCGTAGGTCGCGTCACCCGCGAAGCTCGCCGCGACCCCGCTCGGGTACGAGCCCGCGTTGATTCCGGCGAGGCTCACGCCCGTCAGCGTCGCGACGCCGCTCGCGTTCGTGGTCGCGGTCCCGGCGCTCGCGCCGTTGAGCGTGAACGCGACCAGCCTCCCGGCCACCGGCCCGCCGCCCGTGAGCGTCGCCGACAGCGCAGTCGTCCCGCCGTAGGTGCCGCTTGCGGGATCGACGGCGAGGCTCGTCGGGGTCGTGCCGGCGGCGGCGTCGTTGAAGCAGACCTGCACGGACGAGAGCGTCGGCGTGATCGAGCCGCTGTTCGTCGTCAGGATCGCCTCGTACTTGAGGTAGCGGAAGCCGTTGAACTGGCTCAGGCTCGCGCCGCTCGTCGTGAAGAACGTGCCAGCCGTGCCGTCCGGGCCGACGAAGTTGAACGGCCCGTACTGCGAGTTGCTGCCGGCGACCTGGAACTTGACGCTCGTCCCCGCCGGCTGTGTGGCCGTCCAGGTGAGGTTCGTCCAGTTCGCCGTCGAGCCGGGATTCGGGTTCGCGTCCTTGAGCGAGGAGACGAAGATGCCCGACGAGGCGTAGCCGGGGTTGACGTACGTGACGAAGTTGAGGTCGCGCCCGCCGACGGTCGTGTCGGCGGTCCAGGTCGAGCCGCTGTCGGTCGACGTGACGCGCTGGCCGTTCGCGTACGGGTTCGTGTTCGAGAAGCCCGTCGTGGTGCAGCTGCAGGTGTAGGCCATGGTTCCGCTCGCGAAAGCCGAGTTGAGCCTGAAGACGAAGGCGTAGCGGGTGCCGGCCGTGACGGAGACCGGAGTCGCGAACGTGAACGTCTTCAGACCGCCCGCGCCGCCGTCGTTGAAACCGGCGAGGGTCGCTGTCCCGAGATCCGCTCCGGTCGGAGTGGGCGTCGTCCCGGTCGTGTTCCGAATCGAGAGCGTGAGGGTCGGCGACGCGGCCGTGCAGCCGCTGCAGAAGAGCTCGACGTCCACGCGCTTCAGCTGGCCCGTTACGGTCGGCGTGAACGTCTGCCCTGCCCAGCTCGTGTTCGTGAAGCCGAAGCCGGTCGGGCTGACGTCCGAGTTCTTCGCGTCCGTGTTGTCCGGGTGCGCGAGGACGACGCTGCCGGGATTCGAGACGAGGTCGCAGTTCCCAGGAGTGCCGCGCTGGAAGGTGCTCTGCGAGTTGTCGGTGTAACAACCGCTCTGAGCCGCGGCCGTGAGCGTGAAGTTCTTCGTCAGCGTGCCGCCGTTCGGGACGACGAGCGTCGATGCCGTCCCCGTGTTGAAGCCCGGCTTGTCGGCCGTCTCGGACGCGTACGTCCCCGCCGGGACGGTGAACGAGTAGTTCCCGCTCCCGTCGGTCGTCGTCGTCCGATTGCCGAGCGCGACGGTCGCGCCGGAGATCGGATTCGTGCCGTCGGTCACCGTTCCGGAGAGCGTCCCGTTGCCGATCGTCGTGCAGCTCGGGAAATGGAACGAGCCGATCTCGGTCTGGTGGTTGAGCCCGGTCGTCGCGAAGTACTCGGCGGTCTCCCAGAACTCGCAGCCGTTCGGATCGAGCGCCATGCCGCTGTAGTCGCCCCAGCGGGTGCACGTCGAGCTGCCGCAGTTGCCGGACTGGGCGCCCGTTCCGTTGATCAAGGTCTGCTCGCCCTGCCCCAGGGTGTTCAGCGGATCGCCGGCGAGCCGGCCGGCGTACTTGATCTGGGGGTTCGTCGTCGCGTTCGACTTCGTGTAGCCGATCGCCATGTCGCCGGCGCGGTCGACCGCAAGGGCGGGCATGAACCGGAAGAACGTGTTGGCGGCGTCCGGGTCGAAGGTCGAGCCCTGGACGACGTTCGCGGCGACGGTGCCGCCGGTGACGTTCGCCTGGTACCAGCGGACGGTCGCGTTGCCGCCGGTTGTCGCGTTGCACGTCGTGTTCGTCGCGCTGACGCCGCGCTGGACCGTGTGGTCGACCCAGAGCGACTCGGCGCCGCCGAGGTTCGTGTACTGGGCCTGCGCCATCGCGCGGATCGACAGCGTGTCCGCCATATTCGCGGGCGTCGAGGCGTTGTTGACGCTCGCGTTTGGCCAGCAGTTCGGCGCCAGCTGCGTCGTCGGGCCCGTGAACGTCGACGTCGACGGCTTGTCCCAGTCGACGTGGAACTTGTAGATCGAGAGCGCGTTCAGGAACTGCTCGGTCGAGACGAAGTACTCCGACGAGCCGGCGGGCGGCGTCCCGGCCTGGAGCCGCGCGTTCGCCGGGATGACCGTGAAGTCCGAGGTGTCGCCCGAGAAGTCGATCACCTGCGGCGACGGCGCGCCCGCGTACATCTGCTGCTTGTTCAGGGCCCACATGTGGTAGCCCGTGTACGAGCCGCCCGCGGAGTAGCCGAACATGTTCGCCGACATGTAGATGCCGTCGGGCCAGACGCCGAACTTCGGGTAGTCGTTCAGCTGGCCGGGTGCGGCGATCGAGTAGTAGTTCCAGCCGCCGTTGACCGGGTCGCCGGTCTTCGAGACGGCGAAGCACTGGAAGGCGCCGGGCGGGTTGACGACGTTGCCCGAGCCGTCGAGCTTGAACGCGAAGTCGGTGATGAACCAGCGGTCCTCGAAGCTGTCGTAGAGGACGACGGGATCGCCGAAGTTGTCGGTGTCGCAGAGGTTCCCGAAGTGGCCCTGGCTCATGAAGGAGTTGAAGGTGAACGCCGCCACCCGGGTCCCGGTCGCCTTGTCGTAGATGCCGATCGAGGTGTTGATCGTCTGGATGTAGTAGGTGGGGCCGACGTCGCCGTTCGTGTCAGGCGGGTGCCCCTGGCCCCAGTTCGCGAAGTCCAGGCCGGCGAACGTCGAGTCCGGCGCCGGTGCGGCCGCCGCGGCGCTCGCGATCGTCCCCGGGCCGACCTTCTGCGGCAGCGCGCTCGGCGACGCGGCCTCCACGGACGGCTCGCCGGGCGCCGGGTGCTCGGGGCGCTCGCGCTTGACGACCGTGCTCTTCAGGGTCCGCACGTCGAAGACGACGCCGCGCGCCTTGCGGAGGTGGAGCTCCGTCGGCTTCGTCCGGACGGTCGGCGTCTTCGTCTGGCCGGGAACGGCCTTGCCGGCGCGCGGCAGCGTCGCCGGCTGCTGGCCCCCTTGCGTCGAGCGCGCGCGATAGCCCGAGAGCGCGACCGGCCGTGACGAGGAGTGGCCGCGCAGCGCCATCGCCGCCGGGGCGGCCGCCAATACGACCAGCGCGACGATCACGGGCCGTTTTGTCAGTGCCCGAAACAGCCTGCTGAACTTCGGCGTGCCGCCGCCCTCCAAGACCCCTCCTCGATTGTCTGACCCGATGACCCCTTGCCCGTCCGAATACTAGTCCGCTGCGGCGGACGTTCAAGGGAAAGCTCCGCGTCACTAGATTTCGGCGATGCCGCGCGTGCTGATCTTGACCGCGAGCGTCGGCGAGGGTCACGACCTTCCGGCCCGCACGCTCGCCGCCCAGCTGCGCGACGAACGGCCCGACGTCGAGATCGTCATCGAGGACGGCCTCGCCGTGATGGGACGGACGGTCGCCGCGGTGAGCGAGAGCGCGCCGCGGGTCGTCTTCTTCCGCTTCGGCTGGCTCTGGGATCTCGGCTTCTGGGCCTTCGCGCGCTTCGGGCCCACGCGGACGTTCACGCAGCGGATGCTGACCCGGCTCGGGGGTCCCGGCCTGCTGGAGCTGATCGGCGAGCACCGGCCCGACGTCGTGGTCTCGACCTATCCGCACTCGACCGAGGCGCTCGGCCGGCTGCGGCGTCGCGGGCGCGTCGGGGTTCCCGTGTGCGCCGCGGTCACGGATCTCGCCGCGCTCTGGTACTGGGCGACGCCCGGCGCCGACCTGCACCTCGTCACGCATCCGGAGTCCTTTCCGGAGCTGCGGCGGATCGCGGGCGACGCGGCGGCCGTCGAATGCGTGACCGGCTTCACGGACGCCGCCTTCCTCGAGCCCCGGGCGCAGGACGACGCTCGCGCGGCGCTCGGCCTGCCTCTCGAGGGGAAGGTCGTGCTCGTCTCGGGAGGCGGTTGGGGCGTCGGGCGGGTCGAAAAGGCGGTCGAGGTCGCGCTCGGGCTCCCGCAGGTCGACTCGGTCGTCTGCCTGTGCGGGCGGAACGAACAGCTGCGCGAGCGGCTCGAGCGGCGCTTCGGCGACGAGCGCGTCCGGGTCGAGGGCTTCACGGAGTCGATGCCGGATTGGCTCGCCGCCGCCGACGCGCTCGTCCACTCCACGGCCGGGCTGACGATCCTGGAGGCGCTGATCCGCGGCTGCCCGGCGATCTCCTTCGGCTGGGGACGCGGCCACATCCGGCTCAACAACGCCGCCTTCGAGCAGTTCGGCCTCGCCGCGGTCGCCGACACGGAGGACGAGCTCGAATCAGCCCTGGTTCGTGCCCTGGAGACCAGCAGAGCCCCCGACCTCGCGTACGCGCGAAGGGTCTCCGCCGCCTCCCTCGTGCTCGGCCAGGCCCGCGACGGCCGGTGACGCCGTCAGCAGGATCCCCGAGCCCGTCACGAGCGCGAGCGAGAGAAGCAGCACGCCTCCGTGCAGCGGCGTGTCGCCCCACTTCTCGCCGCCGACGAGCGGCGCCAGCAGAACGGGGATCGCCACCTGCATCGCCATGACGGCCGGCCCGACGCGCGACGCCGGGAACCGCTGGAGCGCGGAGGTCTCGCTCAGCAGCCCGGCCCCGAGCGCCGCGGCCGACCCGACCCCGAAGACGGCGGCCGTCAGCCAGGCATCGCCCGAGAGCTCGTCGACGAGCAGCTTCGCGCCGAACGCGGCCCACGCGTCGCCGGCCCCGGCCGAGACCACCAGCCAGAGCGCGGGGACCGACCGCCGCGCCAGGAGCGGCGCGAGATACGGAAGCACGACGAAGGCACCGAGCACGCCGAGCGCGATGGCGAGCGCCACGGGCCCCGCGTGCGAGTCGCTCCGCTCGGGGGCCGCCCACGCGATCCCGGCGACGCCGAGGATGATCGCCCCGCTCGCGGCGAGCTCGCGCCTTCCGATCCGCTCGTGGAGGATCAGCGCGGCGAGGACGAGCAGGAGCACGATCCCGAGCGCGATCACCGGCTGCACGAGCGTCAGCGGCGCGAGCGAGAGCGCGAGTAGCTGCAACGGCCAGCCCGCGGCCGCGAGGGCGATCGCGCCGAGCCAGAGCGGCCGGCGCGCGAGCCGCGCGAGCAGCGAGACCTGGACGGTCTCGGAGACCTTGACGCGGCGGGCCTCGAGCGCCTGGAGCGCGTACGACGTCTCGTAGCACGCGGCTGCCGCCGCGGCCGCGAGCGCGCCGAAGACGACGTCTCTCGTCATCGGTGCGACGATGAGCGCATGCGCCCGCTTTCCCTCGGTGCGGCTGCCGTCGCCGGCGCGGGCGCCGTCTGGAGCGCTCCCGCCCTCGCGCCGTTCGTCCCGCCTGCCGCGGCGGCGCTAGGCATTCGGACGCGCCTCGACCGGAGCCGCGGAGTCGCGCTCACCTTCGACGACGGGCCGCACCGGGAGGGCACGCCCGCCGTGCTCGAAGAGCTCGACCGCTCCGGCGTCGTCGCCACGTTCTTCCTCGTGGGAGAGCAGGTCGAACGGCTGCCGACAGTCGCGGCCGAGATCGTCGCGGCAGGCCACGAGATAGCGCTGCACGGACACCGCCACCTGCTCCTGCTCGCCCGGACCTCACGCGCGCTCGGCCGCGACCTCGACCGGGCGGCCGCGGCGATCGAAGACGCGACCGGCCGGTCGCCCGTCTGGTACCGGCCGCCGTACGGCGTCTTCAGCTTCGGCGGGCTCGCGCTCGTCCGGCGCCGCGGGCTCGAGCCCGTGCTCTGGTCGCGCTGGGGCTGCGACTGGCGGGCGCGGGAGACGCCGGCGGGAATCGCCAGACGCGTGACTTCGAACCTCCGTGCGGGCGACGTCGTGCTCCTGCACGACGCCGACCACTACAGCTCCCGCGGTTCCTGGCGCAAGACGGTCGCCGCGTTGCCGGCGATCGTGGATTCGGCCGCCGCCCTCGACGAGCCGTTCGTCCCGTTGACCCAGTCGACGTAGCGACGAAAGCCGACGTCGAACGTCGTGTCCGCGCGCCAGCCGAGCTCGCGGGTCGCGCGCTCGGCCGAGGCTCTGCCGGCCTGGACGTCGGCCTTGCGGCTCTCGACGTAGACGATCGGCACCTTGGCGACGACCTCGCAGACACGCCGGGCGATCGCCTCGACGGTCACGCTCTCCTCGCCGACGAGGTTGAAGACCCCGGACGCCGGCGACTCGAGCGCCGCCACGACGCCGTCGGCGAGATCCTCGACGTAGACGAACTGCCGCGACTGCCGGCCGTCGCCGCGGATCTCCAGCGGCTTGCCCTCGCGTGCGCGGGCGACGAAGGCCGCGACGACCGCCGACGCGCGCGAACGCGGCCCGTAGGGAATCCCGAATCGCAGCGTCGTCTGCTTGAGGTCGAACAGCTCCGAATACGCCCGGCAGTACATCTCGCCCGCCAGCTTGGTGGCCGTGTAGAAGTGGTTGGGCAGACGCATCGGCGTGTCCTCGTCGAGGAGGTGGCCGTTGGTGCTGATGCCGTCGTAGACCCAGACGGTGCTCGCGTAGACGAAGCGGCCGACGTCGCTCGAGCGTGCCGCCTCGAGCGCGCGCTGGGTTCCCTGCACGTTGACGAGATCCGCCCGTGCGGGATCCGCGACGACCGCGCTCACGTCGGCGACGGCGGCGAGGTGGACGACGGCGTCGCACCCGCGCATCGCCCGGCTCAGCGCCTCCTGGTCGAGGAGGTCGCCGAGGACCGACTCGACGTCACCGTCGACGTACGGCGAGCGGACGATGTCGAAGATGCGCGGCTCGTGGCCGTTGGCGCGCAGCCGGTCGACGACGTGCGAGCCGATGAAACCGGCGCCTCCGGTTACCAGAACGATCATCCCTCGGTTGCTTCCTCTCCGCCTGCCGACGGTTGGTAGTAGAGCGGCACGCACCAATGGTGCTCTGCGACCCAGTCGGTGTTGGGGAGGTCGACGGGGCTGCCGGTGATCCGGTGACAGGGTTGATCGTAAACCTTCCCAGTCGAGCGCTCGATCGGTTCGAAGACGACGTACTTGTAGTGACCGGAGACCATCCCGTCGGGGAGCTCGACCCTGGCGGGGTAGAGCTCGTCGAGCGTCTCGCGGGCGACGGCGTTCTTCCAGGCCGCGATCTCGTCCAGGCGCCTGACCTGCGTGAGCCCGATCGCGCTTGTGAACTCGTTCATGCGGAAGTTCAGCCCGCCGACCTCGTAGTCCGGCTTCCCGTAGTCGCGGAACGACCGCGCGAATTCGACGACGTCGTCGTGGCGCGAGACGACCATCCCGCCCTCGCCGGTCGAGATCGTCTTCGTCGCGGCGAAGGACCAGATGCCTGCGTCGCCCCAGCTCCCGGGACGGCGACCGTTCCACTGCGCTCCGTGCGCGTGGGCGCAGTCCTCGATCAGGAAGATGCCTTCGGCGCGGCACACCTCGGCTATCCGTTCGATGTCGAAGGCGAGATGCCCGCCGATGTGGACGACGAAGGCCGCCCGCGGCTTGTGCCTCGCCACCTTCTCCTCGAAGTCGGCGAGCGAGACGCAGAGGTCGTGGCGGTTGCAGTCGACGTACTCGACGCGGCCGCCCGCGGCCCGGATCGCCAGCGGATTCGCCATGAACGTGTTGGACGGGCAGAGGACGACCCCGCCCTCGACCTCGGCGAAGGTCAACGCCGCGAGCGCGGCCCCCGACCAGCTCGACATCGCGACCGCAGGCAGCCCGTTCCATTCGGCCCAGGCGTTCTCGAACGCGTCCGTGACCGGGCCCTGCGACCAGACCTGGCGGTCGATGATCTCGTCCCAGAGCGCGTGCAGCGCCGAACGGTCGCGCGGGTCGAACCCGATCGCGAATTGCTCGAACGAAGTCAACGGTGGGGACGTCGACACGGTTGCGAGACCCTACTCGGCGGGACGTGAAGAGAGAAGAGAGAGCGGATGATGGGACTCGAACCCACGACCTTCTGCATGGCAAGCAGACGCTCTAGCCAACTGAGCTACATCCGCGCGGGGCGGATTATAGCCGTGTGTTTTTCGCTCAGCCGCCGGCTGCCCTGACCGCCGCGAGCAGGATCAGATCGGCCGCGCCGCCGAGCAGCGAGCCGGCGAGCAGGTAGCCGAACACGCGCCAGCCGGACAGGCTCCAGAACCGCTTCCAGAGCCGAATCGAGTACACGCCCGTCGGGATCACGAGCGCGAGCAGGACGAGGCCGCCGAGGACGGGCGAGACGAGCTGGACGAGACCGGCGAGCCCGAGCGGCGGCAGGTTGAAGCCGAGGTAGATCGACGCCAGCGTCAGGTACTCGCCCGAGGCCCGAGGGGTCGGCGACTTCCGGCGCGCGAGCCGATAGGTGACCCAGAGGCTGATCGTCCAGGTGAGCGCGAACGAGAACGGAACCACGAGCGCGCCGACGACGCCGTACTTGAAGCTGAGGACGCGCGACAGCGCGGTGACGGCGTAGACGAAGGCGCTGACCTCGAGGAACTTGAACGCCGAGCGCGGCTCGATGCGCCCGGCGAGCTCGAGCGAGTTCCTCGTGGGCGAGCGCAGCACGTGCGCGTACGTCGCGAGGTAGCGCCGGCGCTCGCCGAGCTTCAGGAACGTCTCGGCGAACGACCGGTACGTGACGTCACGGTCCGGCTGGAGCTCCGAGCCGCAATTGCTGCAGAAGCGGCCGCTGTCGAGCTCGCCGCAGACCGGGCAGCGGATCTGCTCGACGGCGACCTCCGGCGCCAGCTCGACGACCCTCGAATCGGCGGCAACCCCGTTCATCTCGCACCTCCTGCCGCAGCTCGTGGTCTTCGACCACACGACGGCCGGGGCGCCGCTTTTCTTTCAGGCCGCCGTCAGGAACCGGCGAGGTCGAGAGCCTCGTTCACGAGCCGGTCGGCGAGCTCGTTGTGCTCGCGGCGGACGGCCGTGTAGCGGACGCGGCCGAGCTTGCGGGCGAGCGCGGCGGCCTCGTCGTTCAGGTCGCGCAGGGTCTCGTTCTTGACCTTGTACTCACCCGTCATCTGGCGGACGAGCAGCTCCGAGTCCGAGACCACCTCGAGCTCGTCGACGCCGAGCTCGACCGCCTTGCCGAGCCCGGCGATCAATGCGCGGTACTCGGCCACGTTGTTCGTGGCGACCCCGATCGCCTGGCCGTGGGCGTCGAGCACCGTGCCGTCGTCGGCCTCGAGCACGTAGCCGTAGGCGGCAGGGCCGGGATTGCCGCGCGCGCCTCCGTCGGTGGAGAGCGTCGCCTTCACGCGAGCCCGCGCCGCTCGCGCGGCGT
>JBPYFE010000016.1:0-10877 GCA_051986525.1 Gaiellaceae bacterium | reverse complement strand
AGCGACTCGACGTAGCGGCGCTGTCCCTCGGCGTAGATCGTGTCGAAGGCAAGGCTCGACTTGCCCGATCCGGACAATCCGGTGACGCAGATCAGCGCGTTCCGCGGAAGGCGGACTGTGACGTCTTTGAGGTTGTGCTCGCGCGCGCCGTGGACGACGAGCTCGTCTGCCGGAGCCATAACTTGTCCAGTTTAGCGGCGCCTCTGGACGCGAACAAATGTTCGGTTTTGCTTCTAGTCGCCCGTCGCGGGCGCGTCCGAGCCGAGCACCGCGAACGTGCCGAGCACGAACAGGATCGCCGCGTACGCGAGCCCGAGCGCGAGCGCCGGCCAGATTGCGAGCGTGTCCGAGGTTCCGTGCCGATGCGCCGCCACGACGGCGCCGAACACGTGCCCCGGCGCGTAGCGGACTGCGTGCGGCGCGAGCCCGACGATGTTCTCGCCGATCAGCAGCCAGAGCAGGACGACGACGATCGACGCCGTCTGGCGGCGGAGCACGCCCGCGACCCCGATCCCGACGCCGGCGGCGAGAGCCGAGGCTGCGATCGCGCCGAGGAGCGGCGTCGCCGTTCCGTGGCCGAGGCCGAGGTGGAAGCCGCGGGCCCCGTACCAGAGCTCGGCGAGCGCGAGCGTCAGCACCGCGGAGAGCAGGCCGATCGCGGCGCCGACGAGACCGGCCGCGGCGAGCTTCGAGAGCATCAGCTGGAGCCGGTTCGGCACGGCGAGGAAGCTCTGGTTGATCGTGCCGTGGCTGTACTCGCTCGCCAGGAGGACGATCGCGACGAGGACTGCGAGCACGGCGGCCAGGCCGGCGGCGGCGAAGAGCGACCGCTGCGACGACGCCTGCTCGAGGTCGATCCGATTCCCGGTGCCGACGTGGACCGAGACGACCAGGACGAGGAAACCCGTCAGCCCGAGCCCGTACCAGAGCAGCAGGCGCGTCGTCCTCGCCTTCAGGAGCTCGGCCCGGAACGAGCTCACGCCGGCTGCTCCCGCGTCAGCTCGAGGAACGCCTCCTCGAGCGTGCCGGTCTCCGCAACGAGCTCGTGCAGCGCGATGCCCGCCTCCGCAGCGAGGTCGCCGACCCGTTCCGGCGGCGCGTGCACGGCGAGCCGGTTCTCGCCGAGCGGCTCCGCCTCGATCGACGCCGCCCGCAGGCGCTCGAGCAGCTCGCCGGCCCGCGGCGAGCGAGCGCGGGTGGCGCCCGCGACCCTCGCCGTCAGCGCGGCGACTGACTCGTGGACGACGAGCTTCCCACGGTGGATGATCACCGCTTCGTCGGCGAGCTGCGCGACCTCGCCGAGCACGTGGCTGGAGACGAAGACGGTGCCGCCGCCGTCCGCGTACGAGCGGAGGAAGTTCCGCAGCCAGCGGATCCCCTCCGGGTCGAGACCGTTCGCCGGCTCGTCGAGGACCAGCAGCTCCGGTTCGCCGAGCAGCGCCGCCGCGACGCTCAGCCGCTGCCGCATCCCGAGCGAGTACGCACCGACGCGCCGGTCTGCCGCCGTCGTCAGCTCCACCTGGGCGAGCGTCTCCTCGACGCGCGAAGGCCGGATCCCGGCCGCGGCCGCGAGCACGCGCAGGTGGTTCCGCCCGCTCCGCGCCGGGTGGTAGTTCGAGGCCTCGAGGACGGCGCCGACCGTCCCGAGCGGCTTCTCGAGCTCGCGGTAGCGACGGCCATCGATCCGCGCGCGGCCATCGGTCGCGAGCGCGAGCCCGAGCAGGATCCGCAGCGTCGTCGTCTTGCCCGCGCCGTTCGGCCCCAAGAAGCCCGTGATCGTCCCCTTCGAGACCGTGAAGCTGAGGTCGTCGACCGCGGTCGTACGGCGGTAGCGCTTCGTCAGGTGCTCGACCGCGATCACGCGCCGGAGCTCGCGAGCCCGCGGAGGCTCCCGGCGTGCGGCACGTAGGTGACCCGGAGCGGCCCGGCGTCGAGCGTGGCGTAGCCGAAGAGGCGGCCGACGAGCGTCTGCTCGACCTCGACCGCGCCGACGCGGTCGAGCCGAACCGCGGCCGTCCGGCGGCGGACGGTGCCGCGGACGAGCGCGAGCTGCTCGTCCGTCAGGACGACGCGCGTCCGCTCCCAGCGCCAGACCGCGCGCAGCGCGAGCAGCGCGGCGACGCCGACGAGCACCGCGCCCACGAGGGGCAGCGGCGACGGAAGCGAGACGACAAAGCCGCCGATCGCCGCGACGAGGAAGGCGCGCAGAAGCGCCGGCGCGAGCACGATCCCGTGCCGGCGCGAGTCGAGGTAGACGTGCTCGTACGGTTCTCGCGGCATACGCGCGCGTTCGCCGCGATCACGCCGAACCCTCCGCGAAGTTTGCGGATCCTGTACCTGCGGGGAGAAAGCTGCGATGGGCGCAACCGCTCGGAAAGCAGCCGTCGCGACGCTGGTCGTGCTCGGGATCATCGTGCTCGCGCTCGCGCTCTGGAAGCTGCGCGTCCTCTTCTCGCTCTTCTTCCTCGGGCTCGTGATCGCCGCGGCGATGCGGCCCGGCATCGAGGCCCTCCGGCGCCGCGGGATCCCGAAGCCGGTCGGGCTGACCATCCACTACGTCGCCTTCGCGGCCGTCCTCGCGCTCCTGCTCTGGCTCGTCGTCCCTCGCGCCGTCACGCAGGTCGGCAGCGCGATCGGCAACGTGCCCACGTCACAGAGCGAGCTCAGGCGGGAGACGAAGCACTCGACCGGGATCAAGCACGAGATCCTGGCCGGGATCCAGAAGCGCCTGAAGCGGCTGCCCTCGGCCGGCTCGGCTTTCCACGCGTCGGAGTCGGTCGGCAAGAAGGCGTTCGAGGCCCTGATCGGGATCTTCTTCACCTTCGCGGTCGCCGCCTACTGGATCTTCGAGCGCGAGCGGGCGATGCGCGTCGTCCTGTCGCTGTTACCACGGGAGCGCCGCCGGGTCGTGCGCGACACGTGGGAGCTGATCGACCTGAAGCTCGGCGCCTTCGTCCGCGGCGAGCTGCTCCTGATCGCGTTCGTCGGCACCTTGCTCTCGCTGGCGTTCTGGGCGATCGGCGTTCCCTTCTGGCTCCTGCTCGGGGTCTTCGCCGGGATCGTCGAGATCATCCCGATCGTGGGGCCGCTGATCGCGGGCGCGGTCGCGATCGCCGCCGGCCTGACCGTCTCGTGGCAGGTAGCGCTCGGCGCCGGCCTGGCCGTCCTCGGTGTCCGCATGCTCGAGGACTACATCGTCGTCCCGCGCGTGCTCGGCCACGCGGTCGGGCTCTCGCCGCTCGTCGTCCTCGTCTCGGTGACCGCGATCGGGCTCCTGCTCGGCGGCATCTACGTCCTGCTCGCCGTCCCGATCGCAGCCGTGCTCGTCACGCTCGTCGACGTGATCGTGCGCGACAAGGACCCCGCCGAAGAAGAGGTCCCGACCGTGTTGTTTCCGGCCCAGGACGTCGAGGGCTAGAGCGAACTCAGGCCTTGCGCCAGCGGCCGAAGACCAGGCCGCCGAGCGTGAACCCGAGCCCGAACGTACCGACGCCGAAGGCGCCGACCGCCATCACCTTGCGGGCGGTCGAGAGGCGCTGCCAGCGGCCGATCGCCTCGCGCTCCTCCTGCGTCAACGGCTCGCCCCGGCGCTGCTTCCGCATCGCCCCACCGGCCCGCAGGCCGAGGTAGAGATCGTCGAAGATCTCGGTCGATTCGTCGGGCACGTAATTCAGTGTACTAGCCTCCTTCGCCGGTGCCTGTGCGGCTCCTCCACCTGTCGGACCTCCACATGGGCACTGAAGAGGATCCCGCGGTCGAGCACGCCGTCGAGCGCCTGATCGAGCGCGACGACCCACGTTTGATCGTCGCCAGCGGCGATCTCACGCACCGCGGGCGGCCCGACCAGCACGACCGCGCGGCGGCGTTTCTGCGTCGGCTGGGCCCGCCCGTGTTCGCGATTCCGGGCAACCACGACATCCCATACACGTTCCCTGCGCGCTTTACCCGCCCCTTCCGGGAATTCAACCGCGTCTGGGAGACGACCGAGCCCGTACACCGCTCCGACGATCTCTTCGTCGTCGGCCTCAACTCGGTGCGGCCGTGGCGCCACCAGTCCGGCGGCGTCCGGGCCGGCCAGCTGCAACGGGCCGAGGAGCTCCTGCGCGGCGCCGCTCCGAATGCGCTTCGAGTCGTCGTCCTTCACCATCACGTCATAGGCGCGCCCTGGCGCTCGCGCAAGCGTCCGGTCGCACGGCGCGGCCATGTCCTGGGCGGGCTCGTCGACGCCGGCGCGGAGCTGATCCTCGCCGGACACATCCACCAGGCCGCCGTGTCCGAGCGGCACGAGTTCGAGGTCGCGCCCGGCTCCCTCCGCGGGGCGGTCGTCTCGATCGCGCCCGGGCTCGGACAGCCGCGCCCGAGCCGGCGAGGCGAGGCGCGCGGCCTCCACGTCTACGAGGCCGGCGAGCGCGAGCTTCGGATCGAGACGTTCATCTGGCGGGACCAAGATTGGGGGCTCACCGCCGTGAGGAGATTCCCCCGCGGCGGTGAGCCCCTGATTACGGAGCCTGCCTAGTTCTTCAGATCCCGGCCGTGGCCCCACGCCTGCGCTCGCCGAAGAACCTGCCGACGAGTGCGACGAGGATGATCGCGACGATGACGCCGATGATGAAGGCGAGCCAGCCGCCTGAGATGGCGGCCGCGATGATCATCGAAACGATTCCGATCGCGATCGTGAGCAACCAGCCCATCGGGTCGCGTCCGGGATGTAGCAGACGTCCAAGGGCGCCGACGATGGCGCCAACGATGATGAACCAGATCCAGTGCATGCCGAAAGTGTGTCCGCCGGAAGCCGCGCGAAAACGCGAAACGAGGCGGATTTCCGCTGAACGGCCCTAAACCGCCGGTGGACGGCGTCGGGCGTCCGGGCCCCAGATGGGGCGTTTCTGCACGAAGTGGCGGTAGAGGATCAGCAGCAGCACCGCCCCGGCGAAGGCGAGCAGGAAGCCGCCGCCCGAGCCGAAGACCACGCGTCCGACGATCCCGCCGAGGATCGATCCGCCGAGGCCGAGCGCGATCGTCGCCCAGATCGACATCGGGTCCGGACCGGGAACGGCGAGCCGCGCGAGTGCGCCGATGATCAGGCCTCCGAGCAGCAGGAGCACGATGAAGAGGATCAGTCCCACGCTCGAACCGTAGCTCGGACTACGTCGCCGCCGTCTCGGTGGCCGCGAGCAGCTCGCGGCGGAGGTCCTTGATCTCGTCGCGCAGCTTGGCGGCGTATTCGAACCGGAGCTCCTCGGCGGCCGTGAACATCTCCTCCTCGAGCGTGACGACGAGGCGCTCGATCTCCTCCGGCTTCATGCCCTCGACCTTGCGCCCGTCGCGCCGCCTGCGGCCGGGCACCGTCGGCGCCTCGAGCGAGAGGAACTCGGCGATGTCGGAGACGCCCTTCGAGATCGACTCCGGCGTGATCCCGTGCTCCTCGTTGTACGCCAGCTGCTTCGTCCGGCGGCGGTCCGTCTCGTCGAGCGCGCCCTTGATCGCCTCGGTCAGCTTGTCCGCGTACATGAGCACCTTGCCGTTCGTGTTCCTCGCCGCGCGCCCGATCGTCTGGATCAGGGCCGTCTTGCCGCGGAGGAAGCCCTCCTTGTCGGCGTCTAGGATCGCAACGAGCGAGACCTCCGGCAGGTCGAGCCCTTCGCGGAGGAGGTTGACGCCGACGAGCACGTCGTACTCGCCGAGCCTGAGCTCGCGGATGATCTGGATCCGCTCCAGCGTGTCGACCTCGCTGTGCAGGTAGCGCGCCTTGACCCCGGACTCGAGCAGGTAGTCGGTCAGGTCCTCGGCCATCTTCTTCGTCAGCGTCGTCACGAGCACGCGCTCGCCGGCCTCCTCGCGGCGGCGGATCTCGTTGAGCAGGTCGTCGATCTGGTTCTTCGTCGCGCGCAGCTCGACCTCGGGGTCGACGATCCCGGTCGGCCTGATCAGCTGCTCGGCGACGCGGGTGGACTGGCGCAGCTCGAACGGCCCCGGGGTCGCCGAGACGAAGACCATCTGCGGCACCTTCTCCAGGAACTCGTCGAAGCGAAGCGGCCGGTTGTCGAGCGCCGACGGAAGCCGGAAGCCGTAGTCGACGAGCGTCTGCTTGCGCGAGCGGTCGCCCTCGTACATGCCGCCGAGCTGCGGCACGGTCTGGTGCGACTCGTCGACGAAGACGACGAAGTCGTCCGGGAAGTAGTCGAGCAGCGTGAACGGATGCGAGCCCGCCGGCCGGCCTTCGAGGATGCGCGAGTAGTTCTCGATCCCGTTCGTGAAGCCGAGCTCCTGCAGCATCTCGAGGTCGTACTCCGTGCGCTGGCGGATCCGGTGCGCCTCCAGCATCCGGTTCTCGGCCTCGAAGTGCCGGACCTGCTGCTCGAGCTCGTGCCGGATCTCGTCGACGGCGCGCTCGATCGTCGGCTTCGAGGTCACGTACTCGGTCGCGGGCCAGATCGCGACGTTGTCGAGGTGCGCGAAGATCTCGCCGGTCAGCGGGTCGAAGTGCGAGATCTGCTCGACCTCGTCGCCGAAGAAGGAGATGCGGTACGCGGTCTCGGCGTTCGCCGGCTGCACCTCGACGACGTCCCCCTTGACCCGGAAGCGCCCTCGCCCGAGCACCGAGTCGTTGCGCACGTACTGGCTGTCGATCAGCTTGCGCAGCGCCAGGTCGCGGTCGTGCTCCTCGCCGACGTTCAGGATCAGGACGCGCTCGCGCCACTCCTCCGGCGAGCCGAGGCCGTAGATGCACGAGACCGAGGCGACGACGACGACGTCCTTGCGCGTGAAGAGCGCGGAGGTCGCCGCGAGCCGAAGCCGCGCGATGTCGTCGTTCTGGGACGAGTCCTTCTCGATGTAGAGGTCCGCCTGGGGCACGTACGCCTCGGGCTGGTAGTAGTCGTAGTAGGAGACGAAGTACTCGACGGCGTTGTTCGGGAAGAACTCCCGCAGCTCGTTGCAGAGCTGCGCCGCCAGCGTCTTGTTGTGGGCGATCAGGAGGGCGGGCTTGCCGACCTGCTCGATCGTCCAGGCCATCGTCGCCGTCTTGCCGGTCCCGGTGGCGCCGAGCAGCGTCTGGTACCGATCGCCGGCGAGCAGGCCCTCGGAGAGCCTCGCGATCGCCTCCGGCTGGTCGCCGGTCGGACGATAGGCATCGGATGTTTTGAACTCGGCCAACAGGAACAGGCTAGCGGCGATGTCGGCATTCGAAGAACGGCCGCCGTACGGGTCCTACGCGGCGATTCTCGGCACGTTCACCGGCTTTCTCGCCGCCGCGGGCGCGATCAGCCGACTGGTCGACCGCGACCCGCAGTGCCAGTCCGCGCTGGACTTCGTCGTCCTCTCGGCGGCGTCGTTCAAGGCCGCGCGGACGCTCTCGCACGACAACGTCACGAGCTTCATCCGCGAGCCGTTCGTCCGCGGTCACGCGCACACCGGCGGCGAGGAGCCGCTGCGCACCGGCGGCGCCGAGCAGGCGATCGGCGAGCTCGTCACCTGCACGCGCTGCGTCGGCACGTGGGCGGCGGCGGCCCTCGCCTCGGCGCAGATCCTGGCCCCGCGGTTCGGGCGGATGCTGACGTGGTCGCTCGGCGCCGCGGCCGCGAACGACTTCCTCCAGGCCGGCTTCAGCGCGCTGACCGCGAAGGCGAACGAGCTCGAAGACGCCTGACGCTCGCGGTGGCCTCAGTGCGCGACCGGCGCCGAAGCCCGGACGACGCTGATGTCGCCGCTCATCGAGACGGCGTGGAGCTCGACGTGCGGTCCGTCGCCCGGGCCGTCCGCGGGCGCATCCCCGAGCTCGACCTCGGAGCTGAGGTCGCCGCTCATCGCGCGCGCGTCCACCCACAGGCTCGACCCTTCGCGGATCCCGATGCGCATGTCGCCGGAGGCCGACTTCAGGTCGACCTTCCCCGAGGTGACCGCGTCCAGGCGCAGGTCGCCCGAGGCGGTCGCGATCTCGACGTCCGTGGCGGCCTCCTCGATCCGCGCGTCTCCCGACGCGGTCTTGACGGTGACCGCGCCGCCGATCTTGCCCAGCTGCGCGTTGCCCGAGGCCGAGTTCACGCTGACGCTGCCGCCGGCCGAGCGAATCGTCACGTCGCCGCTCGCCGTCCTGGCCGTCGCGTCGCCGGCCACGTCGTCGACCTCGATGTCGCCCGAAGCCGCCTCGGCCTCGAGTGAGCCGAGCCGCCCGCGGGCGCGGATGTCCGCGGAGGCGCCAGAGACTTTCAGGTGCGCGTCGGCCGGAGCGCGGACGCTCAGACGGACGTCGGCGCGCTGCCAGAAGCGACCGAAGCCACGATTCCCGACGTGCACGACGACTTCGTGCCCGTCGCCGGTCTCCCGGAGCTCGATCCGGGCGTCGTCGAGCAGGTCCGCGCCGCCGCCGCCGAGAACCTCGAGCTCGACCTCGGTCTTCGTGCCCGGAACGGTCTCCACGTCGATCCTGCCGGCGGGGGCTCGAAGGTCGAGCTTGACCCGGCCGGGCGTCTCGTAGGTCTCGCGCCTCATGACCGGCGCCCTCGGACCTTGCGGATGACATCGAGCGCTCCGCGAGGCGCGAGCTTGCGCGGGTCGCGGGAGTCGATGCGCATTTCGGTGTGTCCGTGCGGTAGATGGACGAACATCTCCCCTCCTAGCTCCGGCCGTAGCCGGTCAGTCGGTTTCCTGCGCCCCGCCGCGTCGTGCCGCCGGAGCTGACGGCACGCGACAGCGCGCGCACGAGCCACGTGTTCACCGAGACGCCTTCGCGGCTCGCTGCCGCCTCGATGGCGCCCTTCAGGCCTTCGGGCAGCCGCAACGAGATCCGCGCGACGGGCACGTCCTCGCCGGCGGCTGCCGCAGGCTCGGGCTCCTCGTCGACGTAGACGAACGTCGGGTCCTGCCCGGACATCCTGATCTCGACGTGCCCTGACTCGAGCTGGCCCGAGAGCTCGAGCGCGGCATCGGTCAGGGCGTCGAGCAGCCGCAGGCCGGCGGAAGCGCCGATCGCCGCGCTCAGGCGGCGAGCGGCCTCGGCGACCGCGTCGTCGCCGACTGCTGCGATTCCTTCGAGGTCGGCCTGGAGGCCGTCGATGAACGGTCGTAGCTGCAATGTGATGTCAGTATGACATCATTATGGTGTTTGTCAAGCATCACTGTGACGCCGGCCCGAGCTCGTTTCCGTATCCCCGCCGGTAGAGCGTCTTCAAGTGCTCGACGCGGCTGACGTAGGCGCGCGTCTCGGAGAACTGGATTCCCTCGCCCGCACTGCGCCAGCGATCGACGTTCTCCTGGCCGGCGTTGTACGCGGCCAATGCGGTGCGCTCGTCGCCGTACTTGTCGAGCAGGTGGCGGAGGTACCAGGCGCCGTAACGGACGTTGATCTCCGGCGTGTAGAGGTCGGAGACGCGGAACTCCGAGCCGCCGGTGTGGATCGCGATTCCCTTCGCCGTGTCGGGGAGCAGCTGCATCAGCCCGATCGCACCGGAGCTCGACTTCACGTCGGCGCGGAACTTGCTCTCTTGGTAGATGACGGCCGCGAGCAGCGCCGGGTCGAGCCGGTAGTTGCGCGCGTGCCCCCGGACGATCGCCTCGTACTTGAGCGGGTACCACGTCCGGATCCACCAGCCCGGCTCGGCCGTCTGCACGTAGAGGAAGCCGACCCCGACGACGGCTACGACGGCGAAGACGGTGACGATGCGCCTCACGAGAGCGCCTCGACGACGCCGGCGACGAAGCGGTCGAGCTCGGTGCGGCTGCCGTCGTTCACGTAGACGAAGTCGGCGCGCTTCGCCTTCTCCTCGTCGGGGATGAGCCGCGGCTCGCGCTCCTGCGCGTCCGTCACGCGCGCCCGCTCACGGCGCGTCTCGGGCGGAGCCGTGATCACGACGACCTTGTCGAAGCGCGTCTCGCCGCCGACCTCGTAGAGGAGCGGCACCTCGGTCACTGCCAGCGCCGGAGGATTCGGCCGCTCCGCCAGCAGCTCGCGCCACGCCAGGTAGGTGGCGACGACGAGTGGATGGAGCAGGTTCTCGAGCCACGCGAGCTGTTCCGGGTCGGCGAACACACGCTTGCCGATCGCGGGCCGGTCGATGTTGCCCGCGTCGTCGACGATGCCCTCGCCGAAGCGGTCGAGCAGGGCGGCGCGAACGCCTTCGTCCTCGCGCAGCAATCGGTGGACGATGTCGTCGCTCGAGATCGTCGCGGCGCCGTGGCGCGCGAACGCGTGCAGGGCTTCGGTCTTCCCCGCCCCGATCCCGCCGGTGATCGCGACCGCGACCGGCCGCACGTTTCTACTCGGCGTCTGCTTCAGCAGGTGGTGCGGGCGGCTCGCCCTCGGAATCGCCGGGGCCCTGCTCCTCGGGCGCCTCGGCATCCGCCGCGATGCTCTCGTCGACCGCTTCGGGCTGGACCTCGGCGCTCGGCTCGGCCTCGGCGCTCGGCTCGACAGGCTCCGGCGCCGCCTCGTCGGGCGTCTCCGGGGCTTCCGCCGATGCTTGGCCGCCGGGCGTCTCGGGGAAGACGTCCTCGGAGAGATCGAGATCCGGCGTGCCCTCGATCGGCTCCGCGTCGTCGGCGCGCGCGACCACCCCGCCGCCCTCGACGCGCTTGAGCGAGAGCGACAATCGCCGGCGCTCGGCGTCGACCTCGATGATCTTCGCCTTCACCTCGTCGCCCTGCGAGACGACCTCGCGCGGGTTCTCGACGTGGTGCTGCGCTAGCTCGGAGATGTGAACGAGCCCCTCGACGCCGGGCAGGATCTCGACGAAGGCGCCGAACGTGACGACCTTCGTCACCTTGCCGTCGACCTCGTCGCCCTCGTGGTAGGTCTCGAGCACCTGCTGCCACGGGTCGGACTGCGTCTGCTTGAGACCGAGCGAGATCCGCTGGCGCTCGCGGTCGATGTCGAGCACCTT
>JBPYFE010000015.1:0-13814 GCA_051986525.1 Gaiellaceae bacterium | reverse complement strand
CTCGCCGCCGCGCAGAGCTTCCAGAAGCAGTCGACGCCGCCGACCCGGCTCTCGCCGGCCGACGGGACGCAGTTCTACAACCAGCCGACCTTCCGCTGGACGCCGACCGAAGGGGCGCGCCGCTACCGCTTCCAGGTCGCGCAGGACCCGAGCTTCGCGACCCCGATCGACGACGTCACGACGGACTCGACGGCGTACACGACGAACACCACCTATCCGGCCGACACCGTCCTGTATTGGCGCGTCCGCGCCGACGACGAGAACGGCGTCGGGCTGACCTGGTCGACGACCGGCACCTTCCAGAAGAAGCTCGCCGCGCCGGCCCTGAGCGCGTCCAACCCGACCGCCGGCGAGTTCCTGCCGGTCTGGCAGTGGTCGCCGGTCGACGGCGCGGCGTCGTACGACATCCAGCTCGACAAGCCGAACGGCGACAGCCAGACGTTCACCGGCTACCAGACGCCGGCCGGCTCGTTCAAGACCCTGACCGGCACCGGCATCTTCCACTGGCGCGTCCGGGCCGAGTTCCCGAACCAGAACTTCGGCACCACGCCGGGGCCGTGGTCGGCGACCGGCGCGTTCACGCGGGAGATCGGCGAGCCGGGCGGCCTGAAGACCGACGCCGCGCCGGATCACGTGCTCTTCTCGTGGAACCCGAAGTTCGGGGTCAAGCAGTACCGGGTCGAGGTCTCCGGCCGGCCCGACTTCTCGACCACGGTCGAGAGCGTCGACACCGACAACACCTCGTACGCGCCGAAGCTGATGGACGTCGCCTACCTGAGCGGCAACCAGCTCTACTGGCGCGTCGCGGGAGTCGACAACGACGGCAACGTCGGCGACTTCTCGCCCGCGCAGCCGCTGAGCCTGCTCGCGCACCTGAAGCTGAAGGTCACGGGCTCGCTGCGCAAGAGCCGCCGCGCCGCCGTCAGCGTGACGGTCACGAACGCGACCGGCTCGTCCATGAAGGGCGTCAGCGTCAGGATCATCGGCGCCGGCGTCAAGGCGCGGACGCGCAGCACGAACATGTGGGGCCAGGTGCGCTTCACGGTCAAGCCCTCCCGGCGCGGCCGCGTACTCGTGACCGCGAAGAAGTCCGGCTTCCAGACCGCCGGCGCGACGTTGCGCGTCAGGTAGCCGAGGTTGCGCTCGTCACTGGCGCCTGCGGGTTGAGCAGGCGCCAGACGAGCATCCCGGCGACGGCCGAGACCGAGCAGATGTAGAGCGCGTCGGCCCAGAGCGCTCCGGAGTCGGTGCCGCCGAGCAGGCCGTGGAGGAGCGCGAGCCCCCAGACGGCGAAGTTCACGTAGTGGGCGCGGCGCCAGAAGCGGTACGAGAGCCGCGTGCGGTAGCGGTTCGTCAACGCGAGCGCGAGCAGGAGCTCCGCCGAGACGACGCCGACGGCGGTCGCGAAGGGCCGGTACGTCGAGGCGCCCGGGACGACGAGCTGCGTCAGCGAGAACGGCAGGTAGGCGTCGGCGAACAGCGCGAGCACGTGGATCCAGACGAAGATCCCGGTCAGCATCCCGAGGAAGCGGTGGACGTCCTCGACGGCGAAGCGCGGCCAGTAGCGAAGGCGCGCGCGGCCGGAGAGCGTCAGCCCGGCGACGACCGCGAGGGTCAGCAGCGCGAAGCCGAGCATCCCGCCCGCGCGCGCGACGTACCACTCGACGAGCGTCACGCGGCCACCTTCGGCGACTCCATCGACTCGCGCCAGCGCGCGTTCGCGACGGTCTCCAGCTCGGCGCGGAAGAGAGCCGGGATCCCGCGCTGGTCGAGCCAGTCGGGCCCGTCATCCGAGAGCAGGAAACCGGCCTTCGCAGCCACGTCGGCGTGGACGCAGGTCGGGCCGACGGCCGTCACCTCCTGCCAGCGCGACCGGGCGGGGAGGCCGCTGCGCGGGTCGAGCAGGTGGTGCTGGAGCTCGCCGCCGCGGCGCCAGTGACGCCGCGTCGTCCCGCTCGTCGCCATGCCGCCGTTCCGTAGCTCCAGCGCCGAGCCGTCCGGCAGGCCGACGACGGCGCCGCCGCGGACCGCGATGTCGCCGCCGGCCGAGACGAAGCCCGGGCCGCCGATCAGCGCGAGCGCGTCGTCGACGGTCATGGCCTTGACGACGCCGTTCAGGTCGAGCGTCGTCCCCGGCAGGCGGAAGACGAGCGTCCCGAGCAGGCGCAGCGAGCGCCAGGACCCGGGACGGCTCTCGCCGGTGGGCCGGGGGTCGTCGGCTAGCTCGGCGAAGTCGCGGTCGTAGCCCGCGGCCTCGATCGAGCCCCCCAGCGTCGGATCGACGAGCCCGTTCGTTCGCGCCGCGGCGATCAGCGCCGTCGAGAGACCTTGCGCGAAGAGCGGGCTGACGGCGGCGAACGGATGCTCGGCTGCGTTGACGCGGTTGAGCTCGCTGTCCGCGCGGAAGCGGCTGAACGTCCGCTCTGCGCGGTCGAGGAGGCTCTCGATCTCGGCGAGCTCGGGCGGCGTTGCGCCGGAGACGACGACCTCCGTCCCCATGGCCGGAAACGTCCTACGAGACACCGGTCTGCGCCTGCGGTTGCGAGGTCGACGGCGCGATCGAGAAGCCGCTGCTGCTCTGGCTGCTCCCGTCGTCCGTCGAGCGCGTGACGCTCGTCGAGCCGGAGCTCGAGCTGGAGCTGCTGCTCGAGCCCGAGCTGCGGCTGGACGCGGTGGTGGCGTGGCCGCCGTGCGTCGCCCTGGCGAGCAGGGCGACGCCGACGAACCCGACCGCCGCGGCTGCTGCGAGGCCGCGCTTCAGCGCGCCGGCGCGTCCGCGGGCGGCCTCGATGCGCGAACGCGGCGCCATCTCAGATCCCCGGCTGGGCCGGAACGGGCGCGAACCGCGCACCCGCGGGCGGCGCGCCCGGAGGCGGTCCGTCGCCGTCGTGGTCGAACGCCGGCCGAGCGCCGTTGACGAAGCCCGTCAGCCGGTCCTTCAGTCCGGAGAGCATCCGCGTCTCGTCGCTCGCGCTGAGCCGGCCTGCCTTGACGTCGGCGTCGAGGTGCGTCTTCGCCGCGGAGTACATCGCGTCCACGAGCCCGGAGACGCTCTTGCCCTGCGCCTTCGCGATCGCCGCGAGCGTGTTCCCGTTCTCGAGCCGCGTCCTCAGCTCCGCTTGCGTGAGCCCGAGGTACGAGGCGGCGGCGTCGAGGCCGCCGAAGCCATGGTGAAAGCCGGGCCCGTCGCCGTCACGGCCGGGGCCGCCGAAGATCGGGAAGTCGCCGGACTCGATGTGCTGCTTGAGCTCGTCGCCCTGCGCCTTGGTCAGCCGTCCCGCGGCGACCGCCGCGTCGACCTGGTTCTCGAGCGCCTTCTTCAGCGCGCCCGAGAGCGCGCTCGGCGTCACGCCGAGCTGCTTCGCGGCGTCGTTGACGATCGCCTGGCTTCGCTGCTGCGGCGAGCCGAGCTGGTTCGCCGCCACCGCGGCGCCCGCGCCGGCCACCGCTATGCCGGCGACTGCTCCTGCGAGTACGCGCTTCTTCATCGTCCGCTCCCTTCCGTTTGGAGTGATGTCTCCAACGGAACCACCGCGGCCTGAGAGCGCCGTGAAAGGAACTTAAGAAGTCGCTGAGAGGCGGTGAAAAGGCTCGGGAAAAAAGTTCACCGAGCCGGGTGCGCTTTCGTCCCCCGTCTCCGCTGACTTTCCGCCCGGGCCTTGCGGCCTTTCGCGTACGACCTGCGGTGACGGCTTCGACCTACTCGCGTCCCGTGCTCGGTGCGGACGGGAAACTAGACGGCAAGGGTCAGGGCCGCAATAGCCCCGCGAAGCAAATCACCGCAAAGAGCGGAAACTTCTTCAGTCGATCAATTTTCGGGTCATCGCGTGGATCGCGATCCGCCACATCAGGATCCCGAAGAAGGCCATGTAGCCGAGCCGCGCGACGTCGACCCAGCCGTCCCAGCCGTACACGACTGCGTTGCGGACGAGCACGACGCACTGGTGGAGCGGGTTCAGGTTCGCGAGCACCTTCGCCCAGCCCGGAAACTGGTCGATCGGGAAGAACGAGCCCGCGAGCAGGAAGAGCGGCGTCAGGACGGCGCTGACGATGTAGTTGAAGTTCTCGATGGACTTCGCGTAGCCGGCGGTGGCGATCCCGAAGTTCGCCCAGCCGTAGCCTGAGATCCAGTTGATGAACGGGACGGCGAGCATCCCCCAGGCCGGGTTCAGGCCGAACGCGATCGCGACGAGCATCGGCACGCAGCCGTAGACCGCGGCGCGCGTCGCGATCCAGAGGGCCTCGCCGGTGACGAGCTCCTCCGTGTCGACCGGCGCCGCGAGGATCGCGTCGTACGTGCGCTGGAACTGGTACTTGACGAACGTCCCGAACATGGCCGGGAAGGCGCTCGAGAAGAGGACAGCCGTCGCGACCGTTCCCGAGCCGACGAACTGGACGTAGTCGAGCCCGCCGACCTGGCTGACGATCGAGCCGAAGCCGAAGCCGAAGGCGAGCAGGTAGATCGTCGGCTCGACCGTCGAGGAGAAGGTGCTCGACTTCCAGTAGGACGAGTAGTTGACGACCTCCCGCACGAGCACGCCCGTCAGCGCGGGACGCTCGAGCCGGCCCAGCCGCCGGGTCGAGTCGACGACGCTCACCCGATCTCCTCGCCCGTCAGCAGCACGAATACGTCCTCGAGGTTCGCGGGACGACGCTCGCCCTGGGCGGCGAAGCCGTTCGTCCGCTCGGCGCCGAGGATCGAGATGCTCGTCCCGGTCCGGCGCGTGCGGAGGCCCGCGGCGCCGGCCTCCGCTTCGACCTCGGCGAGCCGCGCCGGCGGTCCGTAGACCTCGATCGCCTCGCCGCCGGCGTGCTCGAGCACGAGGTCGCTCGGCCGTCCGGCCGCGACCGCCTTGCCGTGCGACATGATCAGGACGGTGTCGCAGAGACGCTGCGCCTCCTCGATGTAGTGCGTCGACATCAGGATCGTCGTGCCCTCGACGCGAAGCGCGTCGATCAGCGCCCAGATCTCCTGCCGCACCTGGGGGTCGAGGCCGACGGTCGGCTCGTCCAGGAGCACGAGCCGCGGCCGATGGACGAGCCCGCGCGCGATCAGCAGCCGCCGACGCATGCCGCCCGAGAGCTTGTCGACCCGCGTGTCGCGGCGGTCGGTCAGCTTCGCCATCACCAGCGCCCGCTCGATCGCCTCCTTCCGCTCCGCGCGCTGGATCCGGTAGAGGTGCGCGAAGACGAGCAGGTTCTGCTCGACGGTCAGCGTCGTGTCGAGGTTGTCGAGCTGCGGCACGACGCCGCACTCGGCCCGCGCCATCTTCGAGTCGCCCGGAAGCCGGTAGCCGAGCACCTCGAGCTCCCCCTCGTCCGCGATCGACTGCGCCGTCAGCAGCCTCATCGTCGTCGACTTGCCGGCGCCGTTCGGCCCGAGCAGGCCGACGCAGGTCGCCATCGGCACCTCGAGGTCCAGCCCGGCCACGGCCGTGATCGGGCCGTAGCGCTTGACGACTCCGCGCAGGCTGATCGCGTGTTCGGTCTCGATCACCCTTCCGCAGGGGCCGGCGCCATGTGCGCCGCAGGCGCGCGGTCGCGCAGGAGGACGGCGCCGAGCACGGCCGCGGCGAGCGCGAAGACGGCGCTGATCGCGAACGCGAGGTGGTAGCCGCCGGTGAGGGCGTCGAGCTGGCTCTGTCCCGCCGCGAGCAGATGCGACGTCCGCGACTCGGCGACGCTCGCGAGGATCGCAAGCCCGAGCGCGCCGCCCATCATGAACGCCGTGTTCGCGATCCCGGACGCGAGCCCGGCCTCGGTCGGCGCGACGTCGCTCATCGCCGCGAGCAGCACCGGGTTGAAGGCCATTCCGGCGCCGAACCCGAGCAGGACCATGCTCGGCAGCACGTCGGTGAGGAAGTTCCCGTCGACCGGCGCGCGGACGAACAGCCCGAGCCCGATCGCCGCGAGCGTCAGCCCGACGCCGACCGGCAGCCGCAGCCCGAAGCGCATCACGATCTTCGCCGACAACCCGAGCGCGAACGCGCCCATGATCAGGTTCGCGGGCAGGAAGGCGAGCCCGACCTGCAGCGGCGAGTAGCCGAGCACGAGCTGGAGATAGAGCGCCGCCAGGAAGAACCACGCGAACATCGCCGCCGCCCAGAGGACGCCGACCGAGTTCGCGACCGAGAGGTTCCGCAGCTTGAAGAGCCGCAGCGGCACGAGCGGAGCGGCGACGCGGGTCTCGAGCACGAGGAAGGTGACGAAGAGTGCGGCCGCGGCGCCGAGGAGGCCGAGCGTCTCCGCCGACGTCCAGCCGTTCTGGTTGCCGTTGACGATCGCGTAGACGGCGAGCATCAGCGCGCCGGTGACGGTCACCGCGCCGCCGACGTCGAGCCGGCCGGTCGCGTGGCCCGGGATCACCGGCAGCAGCCGCCGCGCGAGCACGACGACGAGCACGCCGATCGGGAAGTTGACGAGGAAGATCCAGTGCCAGCTGAAGAGGTCGGTGAGCACGCCGCCGAGGAGGACGCCGAGGCTGCCGCCGCCGGCGGAGACGAACCCGAAGACGCCCATCGCCTTCGCGCGGTCGCCCTGCTCCGTGAAGATCGTCATCGTCAGGCCGAGCGAGACGGCCGAGGCGATCGCGCCGCCGACGCCCTGGAGCGCGCGGGCGCCGATCAGCATCCCCTGCGAGGTCGAGAGCCCGCAGAGCAGCGAGGCGAGCGTGAAGAGCGAGATCCCGATCAGGAAGAGGCGCCGCGGCCCGAAGAGATCCCCGAGGCGCCCGCCGAGCAGCAGCAGGCCGCCGTACGTCAGCAGGTACGCGTTCACGACCCAGGCGAGCGAGGTGTCGGTGAAGCCGAGGTCCTTCTTGATCGACGGCAGCGCGACGTTCACGATCGTCGCGTCGAGCACGATCATCAGGCTCGCGAGACAGAGCGTGTAGAGGGCGAACCAGCGGGTGCGGCTGTCCATCGTCATCTCGGATTGTGTCCTTTCCGTCGGTCTTCGTTTCGCCCGGATAGACCCCGCGCGCCCGTCGAATTCATCGCTCGCCCGGCGATGAGTTCGTCCTGCCTACGGCGTCTATCTTCAGATGGACGCTCCGGCGCCGGACACGCGCGGCACTGTCGTCTGCGACGTCGGCGGCCTCGAGCCGAGCGCGGTGACCGTCGACGCCCTCGCTCGACTCCAGCTTACAGCCCGCCGTCACGGGCTCTCGCTGCGGCTCCGCGGCGCCTCGACCGAGCTCGTCGAGCTGATCGGCTTCATGGGCCTGGCCGACGTGCTCGATGCCGCCGGTAACGCCTCGGCGTAGGATCGGCCGGTGGACGGCCTGATCACGGGGCGGCATCTCTCGCTCGAGCTCGCCCTGGCGCTGCTCGAACGCGTCCGCACGGAGGCGCAGTCGCGGGAGCTCGCGCTCGCGGCCGCGGTGGTCGACGCTTCCGGCCACGTCCTCGCGAGCCAGCGCATGGACGGCGCGGCGCTCGGCGCGATGCGGCTCGCGGTCGGCAAGGCGTTCACCGCCGCCTCGTGGGCGGCGCCGACCGGCGCGTTCACGCAGAGCACGCAGCCCGGAGGCGACGACTGGGCCTGGAACACGACCGACTCGCGCATCGTCGTCTACGCGGGAGGGATCCCGCTGCTGGCGGACGGCGAGCTCGTCGGCGGCCTCGGGGCGAGCGGCGGCGCGCCGTCCGACGACGAGGCCTGCGTCACCGCGGCCGCGCAGGCGCTCGGGTTCGACTAGCCGGCGGTGGCCGGCACGACCTCCGCGACGGGCGTAGGCGGCGAGCCGGTCGCGGACCGCTCCTGGCGCGTCCAGCTGCTGGCCGAGACGGAGCCGGGGCGGCGCAACCGGCGCACGATCGACTCGATCCTGCTGCTCTTCGCGGCGGTTTTCATCGGGCTGTCGGCGGCGATCGCGTCCTCGGCCGAGACGCAGGACCGCGACGTCGCCCGGGCGCTCGTCACGGTCTTCGGCTGGGCCGGCGCGCTCTGGCGGGCGGCCTTCTTTGGTGTCCTGGCGCTCGCGCTCGCACTCGTCGTCGCCGTGCTCCTGCGCCGGCGGTGGGATCTCGTCCGCGACCTCGTCGTCGCCCTCGTGGGAGTCGGCGGCGCCGCCTTCCTGCTGAGCGGCCTCGTCGAGTCCGACTGGCTCCCGCTCAAGCTGCACCTGCTCGCCCGCTGGGGCTACCCGGAGCTGAGGCTCGCCGCCGCGATCGCCGTCATCGTCGTCGTCGGCCCGGAGGCGGTGCGCTCGGTGCGCGTGCTCGCCGCTTGCCTGATTCCCCTCGCAGCCCTGGGCGTGGTCGTCCTCGGCGCGGCGCGGCCGTCAGACAGCCTCGCCGGCGTCGCGCTCGGCGTCAGCGCAGCGGCGCTGACGCGGCTGCTCTTCGGCACCGCCGCCGGAGTGCCGCCGACGGCCCAGGTGCGCGCGGCCCTCGCCTCCCTGGGAGTCGACGTCGGCGAGCTACGGCCGGCGAGCGTCCAGCGCGTCGGCTTCGCCGAATACGTCGGCCGCGACGAGAAAGGGCGACCGCTCAAGGTCCGCGTGCTCGGGCGAGACGCCCAGGACACGCAGCGGATGGCCCGCCAGTGGCGGCTGCTCTGGTACAAGGATCCGCCGCGCAGCGCGCCGACCGGACGGCTGGAGCAGGTCGAGCACCAGGCGCTCGCGACGCTGATGGCGGCGCAGGCGGGCGTCCGGGTGCCGGAGGTCGTGACCGCGGCGCTCGGGCCGGACGGGGACGCGCTCGTCGTCACGGGCGAGCCCGACATCCCGCCGCTCGAGTCACTGGCGGACGACGAGGTGAGCGACGAGACGCTCCGCGACCTGATCCAGCAGGTGGCGAGGCTCCACGGCGCCGGCATCGCGCACGGGCGTCTGAACGCGTCGAACATCCTCCTCGTCGAGGAGGGCCCGCTGCTCGTCGACCTCTCGGCCGCGACGCTCGGCGCGCCGCAGTCGTCGCTCGACATGGACGTGGCCGAGCTGATCGTCGCCTGCACGATCCTGATCGGCCACGAGCGAGCCCTGCGCCTCGCCGTCGACGCGGGCTGGGGCGACACGATCGGCCGCGTCCTGCCGTATCTGCAGCCCGCCGCGCTGACGCCTCACCTGCGCGACCTCGCACGCTCGCACGACGTCGCGCTGAAGGAGCTTCGCCAGGACGCGGCCGCCGCGACCGGCCAGGAGGTGCCCGAGCTCGTACCGCTGCGGCGGCTGCGCCTGCGCGACCTCGTCGGCACGGCGCTGGTCGCGCTCGGCGCGTACCTGCTGATCAGCAAGCTCGCGAAGATCGGCTTCGGCACGATCGCCGACGAGCTCCGGCACGCCCAGATCGCCTGGATCGTCGTCGGGCTGATCACCGCGGCGCTGACCTACGTCCCCGGCGCCGAGTCCTTCCGTGGAGCGGTGCGGGCTCCGCTGCCGCTGCTGCCGTGCACCGTCCTCCAGTCCGCGGTCAAGTTCATCAACCTGACCGTCCCCAGCTCCGCCGGGCGGATCGCGATCAACGTCCGCTTCCTCCAGCGGATGGGCGTGGCGAAGGCCGAGGCGTTCACGGCGGGCGCGGTCGACGCGCTCTCCGACCGGATCGTCGAGACCGCGCTCGTGCTGCTGACGCTCCCGTTCGTCCACATCGCGGTCAAGCGGAGCGACCTGCACGTCGGCGTCCCGTCCGGCCGTCTGATCGGCGCCGTCCTGATCGTCCTGGCCTTGATCGTGGCCGCAGTGCTGCTCGCCCCTTCGGTCCGGGCGAAGGTGCTGCCCGGGCTGCATGTGGCGGTCTCGACCCTGTGGGCCCTGGCGCGCGACCGGCACAAGCGCCTGCAGCTGTTCGGCGGCCAGCTCGGCGTCGAGATCCTGTTCGCGCTGACGCTCGGCGCGGCCGCGCTCGCCTACGGCGTGCATCTCAGCTTCGCGCAGCTCCTGCTCGCGAACACCGCGGCGTCGGCGTTCTCGAGCCTCATCCCCACGCCCGGCGGTGTCGGCGCGGCGGAGGCGAGCCTGACCGCCGTGCTCGTCGCGATGGGCGTCGACAACGCGACGGCCTTCGCGATCGCCTTCACGCACCGGCTCTGCACCTACTACCTGCCGCCGATCTGGGGCTACGTCTCGATGCGGTGGCTCGAGAAGAAGGCGTTCATCTGAGCGCGGCGTTGTATCGTCGTCACGTGGCCATGAACCTGATGAAGTTCGCCGCGCTGGCCGGGCTGACGTTCCTCGCGGCGTGGGTCGCCTCGACCGGCCGCGTCGCCTACATCCTGATCATGCTCGTCGTCGCGGCGGCGCTTCTCTACGCCGTCGTCGACCTCCTCGACTACGAGATGGTCAAGCGGAGGAAGCGGCCGGCGCCCGACGCCGAGGCGTCACACAGGAACGCGTAGCGGCGGCGGACGGAAGTCCTGGGGCGCGATCTGCCCCGCGCCCATGAGCGCCCGCGCCACGATCACGCCGAAGACGAAGCCGCCGACGTGGGCGAAGAAGGCGACGCCGCCGCCGTTCGCCGACGCTCCCCACAGCCCGAAGTTCGCCTCGATCAGCTGGTAGACGAACCAGGCGCCGAGGAAGAACCACGCGGACAGCTGCACCGGGAAGATGACGACGAGCCCGCGGACGGTCGAGTTCGGATAGAGGATGAAGTAGGCCCCGAGCACGGCCGCGATTGCGCCGCTCGCCCCGAGGTTGGGCACGTGCGCCTCGGCGGTCGTGCCGAAGAGCAGCGTCACCGCCGTCTGCGTCAGCGTCGCGACGAACCCGCCCGCGAAATAGAAGACGAGGTAGCGGACGTGCCCGAACGCGTCCTCGACGTTCTTCCCGAAGACCGCGAGGAAGAGCATGTTCCCGAGGATGTGGTCCCAGCTCCCGTGCAGGAACATCGAGGTGATCCAGCTGAC
This sequence comes from Gaiellaceae bacterium, assembly GCA_051986525.1. GTDB lineage: Bacteria > Actinomycetota > Thermoleophilia > Gaiellales > Gaiellaceae > 13-2-20CM-68-14. The sequence goes on along the minus strand of JBPYFE010000015.1, from coordinate 2,963 downwards.
GCCCCACGACTCGGGCGCATGGCACGAGTTGTTGACGGAGCAGGGGTAGAACGAGGCGTGGATGACCGAGCGCTGCAGGTGCGGGAGCTCGTAGAAGAGCCAGACCGCGAAGTTCGCCGCGATGATCGAGAGGTTGACGACCGGGACGCGCCGCGTCGGGATCCCATCGGAAAGCGGGAGCACCGGGCGAGTCTCTCACTCCAGGGTCGCGCGGGGAAATGCCCTCGCTACGTGCTGGGCGGCGCGCCGTGCCGGAGCTGCCGGTCGTACTCGTCGGCGTCGTAGTGCCCGGTCGATTCGACGACGCGGCCGTCGTCTCCGAGCACCCACTCCTCGAAGCCCGAGATCCGCACCGACTTCCCGGTGCCGCCCGGTCCCGTGTTGGTTCCGGTGAACGTCCAGTGGAACTCGACCGTCGCGTCCTTGAAGACGAGCTCGTCCATCGTCACCGCGATGTCGGGGAAGGCGTCGATGAACCCGCGCGCCGCCTCGGTTATCTCCGTGCGCTCGCCGCCGTTGATGGCGATCGTCCCGCCCGGGACGTAGTAGGCGGCGACGCGCGCGGGATCGTGGCTGGACCACGCGTCCGCATAGCTGCGCGCGAAGCTTTCGACCCGAGCTTTCGCGTCGGGCATCCGACGATCGTCCGGCGCCTAGCCGGTCTGCTGGTTCTGGACCGGGAAGGTCGTCTCCTGAGGCGGTGTCGTAAAGCCACCGTCGATACCTGAGGACATCTTCGGCATCAGCTCGTCGTTGCGGAAGCGCTCCCAGCTCTCCTGCGAGTCGTGGATCGCGACCACCGTCCAGCCGTCGGCCGACGGTCCGGCGGCGTGGAAGATCTGACCTTCCGGAAGGCTCCCGTCGCTGGGATGCACCGCTGCGATCGAAGCCTCGTATTGCTCCTGCGTCCCGCCCGGGAACCGATGAACAACGCCGTACGCCATCTGGAGCTCCTTTCTGAAGACCCGTTGCCCGCCCGCGGCCAACTATCTCACTCTCGTCCATACGATGGCGTCTTGCCGTTCACGCGGAAGAACATCAAGCGCGACCTCGAGGACCTCGGCTCCAGGTTCGACGGCGATCCGGAGCTGGAGTTCCGCGCCGCGACGAAGGCGCTCGCGCTCGAGAGCTCCGCGTTGAGCTACCAGCGCGTCCCGCCGGGCTACCGCTTTCCCTACGGCCACACGCACGAGACGCAGGAGGAGGTGTACGTCGTCGTGCGCGGGAGCGGGCGGATGAAGCTCGACGACGAGGTCGTCGAGCTCGAGGAATGGGACGCGGTCCGCGTCCCGCCCGGGACGTGGCGGGGCTACGAGGCCGGGCCAGAGGGGCTCGAGCTCCTCGTCGTCGGCGCGCCCAACCTCGGCGAGAACCCGCGCGACGACGTCGAAGGGCAGCGCGACTGGTGGGCCGGCTAGCCGAGAGCGGCTAGCGTGCAGCGCCTATGAAGAAGCTGCTCGAGATCCTCGTCTGCTTCCTCCACCCCGTCGCCGTCGTGCTCGCGTGGATCAACCTCGCCGGCCGGGACGACCTGAGCGGCGGCCAGAAGCTCGCCTGGGGCGTCTTCCTGCTGATCCCGATCGTGCCGTTCATCTACGTCCTGACCGGCGGCGATCTCTGGTGAGCTCCTAGCAACGACCCATGCGCGAGGTCGGGAACGGCATGTGGCACTGGGAGGCGCCGCATCCGGAGTGGTCGGGGCCCGAGAACGAGGCGCTTCGCAAGCGCCTCGCGACGAGCTCGGAGACGGAGAACGAGGCGGCGCGCGGAGTGGTCTCCTCGTACGCGGTCGACGACGGAGAGCGCTTGCTGCTCTTCGATCCGCTGGGCGTGCCGTCCGAGATCGAGGAGCTCGCCGCCGACCGCGAGCCGGTCGTCGTCCTGACCTGCCCATGGCACGAGCGCGACGCGCAGGCTCTCGTCGACCGGCTCGGCGCGCCGGTGTTCACTCCCGCGCCGGACGAGGGTTCTCCCGACGTGGCGTGGCTCTTGGGGGCCAACGGGAGCGACGCGCGTCTGTACGCGGCGGGCGATCGGCTGCCGCTCGGAGTCGAGGCGTTCCCAGGAAGGCTGCCCAACGACCTCGTCCTCTGGATCGAGAGCTCCCGTGCCGTCATCGCCGGCGACACGCTCGCCGATTTCGGCCACGGCCTCGAGATACCGGTCGAATGGTTGCCTGACGGCGTGACGAGTGAGCAGGTCGCGGAGCATTTGCGTCCGCTGCTCGAACTGCCGGTCGAGGTCGTGCTCGCGACGCACGGCGGGCCGACGGGTCGAGCCTCGCTCGAGCGCGCGCTCGCCTGACACCGGCCTGCCTAGGAGAACGCGGGCGCGTACTCGAACCGCCCCGCGACGGCCGGACTGTACGCCGTCAGAACCCGAGCCTGAAACGCGTCTCCCCAGCTCGGCTCCGACGGGATCACGCCGAGCTCCCCGGCCGGACGGAACCCGAAGCGGCCGTAGTACTGCGGCGAGCCCAGCAGGACGATCATCGGCACGTCCCCGGCATCGGCGGCGGTGATAACGGCGTCCATCAGGGCGCTCCCGCTGCCGAGCCCCTGATGTTCGGGCAGAACGCCGATCGGCCCGACGGCGACGACCGGATCGGCGGCGACGGTCGCCCGGCTCGCCGTCACATGGCCGATGGCCCCGGCGTCGTTCAGCGCCGTGAACGACAAGTCCGGAACGACGTCGCCCGCCTCCCACAGCGCCTCGAACAGACCGACCTCCGGCGGAACGGACTCGCGGCTCTCGGGCCGCGCAAACGCCGCGGCGTAGATGCCCCGAATCGCCTCGTAGTCGTCGGCCCGTTGCCGCCGGACGATCACCGGCGGATTCTGGCGGCGTAATCGACGCTGCCGAAAGGCCAGTCCGCAGCTAGCCACTCGCTCACGGCCTGCCAGAGCGGGACGTCGAGCTCCGCGCGGCTCGCGCGTACCCAGGAGAGCACCCGGGCGTCCTCG
>JBPYFE010000014.1:0-12344 GCA_051986525.1 Gaiellaceae bacterium | reverse complement strand
TACTGCGTGCTGCGCCAGCTGTTCGAGCCGTTGCTCGCCTCGCTCGCGCCTTCCGAGCGCGCAGAGCTGTTCTCGGGCGCGGCGGCGATGGTCGAGCGCCTGTTCGACGACACCCAGCTCGGCGAGGCGGGCGACGACGTCTCCTTCGGGATGCTCCACGGGCTCTACTGGCTCGCCGCGAACGTCGCGCAGCGCAGGGCGACGCTGATCGCGATCGACGACCTGCACTGGACGGACGGCCCGTCGCTGCGCTGGCTGACGTACCTCTCGCACCGGCTCGAGGGACTGCCGCTCGCCGTCGTCGTCGGCCTGCGCCCGCCCGAGCAGAGCCAGCAGCAGCAGCTCCTGATGGAGCTCGTCGCCGATCCGGCGACGATCCTGCTTCGCCCGGACACGCTGGGCGTGGACTCCGTGATCCAGCTCGGCGTCGAGCATTTCGGGCGCGAGCCGGACCGCCCGTTCGCCGAGGCCTGCCTCGGCGCGACCGGCGGCAACCCGCTGTTCGTCCACGCGCTGCTGCTGACGATCCGCGGCGAGGGCCTCGAGCCTGTCGCCGCGAACGCGAGCCGCGTGCTCGAGATCGGACCGGAATCGGTCAGCCGCGCGGTTGCCGTCCGGCTTGCGCGGATGCCGGCGGAGGCGAACGCGTTCGCGCGGGCGGTCGCAGTCCTCGGCGACGGCACCCAATCGCGCTACGCGGCCGAGCTCGCCGACCTCGAGCCCGAGATTGCGTCCTACGCGGCGACCGCGCTGGTGCGGGCCGATCTGCTTCACCTGCGGACGCCCGAAGTCGAGTTCGCCCACCCGGTGGTGCGCGCGGCCGTCTACGAGACGATCGACCCGTCCGACCGGATCTCGCTGCACCGGCGGGCCGCGGAGCAGATCGTCGCTGCGGGCGGCGCGCCGGAGCGGGCGGCCGGGCATCTCGAGCTCGTCCCGCCGCGGGGAGACGCGTTCGTCGTCAGGACGCTGCGCGACGCCGCCTCGCGGTCGCTCGCGCGCGGCGCGCCCGACGCCGCGGTGACGTACCTGCGGCGCTCGCTCGAGGAGCCGCCGGCAGGAGGTGCCCGCGTCGAGACGCTGATCGAGCTCGGGCTCGCCGAGCGCCGCGTGGACGTCCCGGCCGGCGCGGCGCATCTCGAGCAGGCGCTGGTCGAGCTCGACGACCCGCTCGAGCGCGCAACGCTCGGGCTCGAGCTCGGCCGCTCGCTCTTCCGGCTGAACCGAGGGCCCGAAGCCGTTCACGTGCTCGACGACGCGCTCGTCGGCCTCGGCGAGGACGGACCCGAGCTCCGGAACATGCTCGAGGCCGAACTGATCAACGCGGCCGGCTTCGACCGCGAGGTGAGCGAGATCGCGGAGGAGCGGATCGCCCAGGTCGACGAGTCGTCGCTCGGCCGCGGCGCCGGCCGTGCGGTCATGGTCGCGACGCTGCGCTACTTCGACGCGCGCCACGGCACGAATCGCGAGGCGGTCCGGGAGCTCGGCGATCCGGCCTTCATCGACGCCCTGATCGAGAGCACGCCGTCGGTCGCGATCTCGTGCGCCGCGACGGCGCTGATGATCGCCGAGCACGATCGCGAGACCGACCGCTTCTTCGACCTGATGCTGCGCTCGTCGAAGGAGCGCGGCGAGCTCGTGACCCTCTCGAACATGCTCTGCTTCCGCGGTCTGACGGTCGCGCAGCGCGGCGACCTCGAGGCGGCGATCCACGACCTGCGCGAGTCGGCCGACCTCGTCTCCTACCTGCCGACGCAGCAGGGCGCGATCTACTTCCACTCGTATCTCGCCGACGTGCTCACGAACCGGGGCGAGCTCGACGACGCCGAGGAGACGCTGGCGCAGCTGGGGATCCCGGAGGACGTTCCGGAGAGCGGGCACATGGTCTATTTCCTGGGCGCCCGCGGCTGGGTGCGGCTCGCCCGCGGCGAGGCCGAGGCCGCGCGCGCCGACTTCGACCGCCTCGGCCGCTACATGGAAGCATTCCGGATGCGGAACCCTGCGCTGCTCGCCTGGCGCTCGCACCTGGCGCTCGCGCTGCTCGCGCTCGAGCGCGACGAGGAGGCCGCGGAGCTCGCGCGGGCCGAGGTCGAGCTCGCGCGGGAGTGGGGCGCGCCGCGCTCGGTCGGCGTCGCGCTCCGGGTGCTCGGCATGGCCGAGGGAGGCGAGACGGGGATCGGGACGCTGCAGGAGTCGCTGTCCGTTCTGGAGGCGTCGTCGGCGAAGCTGGAGCGGGCGCGGACGCTCGTGGAGCTGGGATCGGCGCTCCGGCGCGAGAACGAGCGGAAGCAGGCGCGTGAGGTGCTCAGGCGCGGCCTCGATCTCGCCGTTCGCAGCGGCTCCCAGCCGCTCGTCGACCAGGCCCAGCGCGAGCTCGCGGCGACGGGCGCGAAGTCGGACAAGCCAGTCCTGACCGGGGTCGAGTCGCTGACGCCGAGCGAGCGCCAGGTGGCTGAGCTCGCCGTCGGAGCCTTGACCGACAAGGACATCGCCCAGGCGCTCTTCGTCTCGACCAAGAGCGTCGAGGACCAGCTCGCGAGCGTCTACCGGAAGCTCGGCGTCGCCTCGCGTGCCGAGCTTGCCGAGACGCTCGACGTCGCGGCGACCTCGGCGTAGCTCGACCGGACGGGAACCGGGCTCGAACGCCGGGCTAGACTGTCGCCATGGCCGAGATGGGGACGATGCGCGTCAAGAGCGGGCTCGCCGAGATGCTCAAGGGCGGCGTGATCATGGACGTCACGACCGCCGACCAGGCCGTGATCGCCGAGGAGGCCGGCGCGGTCGCCGTGATGGCGCTCGAGCGCGTGCCTGCCGACATCCGGGCCGAGGGCGGCGTCGCGCGCATGGCCGATCCGGACAAGATTCGCGAGATCCAGGAGTCGGTCTCGATTCCGGTGATGGCGAAGGCCCGGATCGGACACTTCGTCGAGGCCCAGATCCTCGAGGCGCTCCAGGTCGACTACATCGACGAGAGCGAAGTCCTGACCCCGGCGGACACGGCCAACCACATCGACAAGTGGAAGTTCACCGTTCCGTTCGTCTGCGGCGCGACGAATCTCGGCGAGGCGCTTCGCCGAATCTCGGAAGGCGCGGCGATGATCCGGACGAAGGGCGAGGCCGGCACCGGCGACATCGTCAATGCGGTCACGCACATGCGCGCCGTCTTCGGCGGGATCCGGCGGCTGGGCTCGCTGTCCGAGGACGAGCTGTACAGCGAGGCGAAGACGCTGCAGGCCCCGGGCGAGCTCGTGCGCTGGGTGGCCGAGAACGGGCGGCTTCCGGTCGTGACGTTCACGGCCGGTGGGATCGCGACGCCGGCAGACGCCGCGCTCTGCATGCAGCTCGGCGCGGACGGCGTCTTCGTCGGCTCCGGGATCTTCAAGTCCGGCAACCCGTCGGAGCGGGCCAAGGCGATCGTCGAGGCGACGACGCACTTCCGCGACGCCGACGTCCTCGCGCGCGTGTCCCAGGGCCTCGGCGACGCGATGAGCGGCCTGTCGGCCGCCGCGCTCGCGCCGGAAGAGCTGCTCGAGACGCGCGGCTGGTAGCGCAGGCGGCGCGCGGCCCGGGCTCCGTGCAGTTCGTGGCGCGTCCTTGACACCGTTCCGGCGCTCTCTCGCAACGGACACGTAGCCGGTTCGGCGATACGCTCATCGCGGGTGGCGGGTGGACCTTTCCTCCCCACCCGAGGGTGGGGACTTGCGGCGTCGCCCGGCCCGCTAGCGACCCACGAGAGGCCGCAGGCGCGCCTCCAGCTCGTTCCGATGCACGAGGCCGTCGAAGTCGTGGAGCGGGTGCGGTTCGAGCAGGTGCTCCTGGACGCGTCCGCTCCGCCGGACGTAGAGCACCGGCACGATCTTGCCCTCGCCGTCGACCTCGACCGAGACCGCGGCCGCGTCCGGGCCGGCTGCGTCGACGAAATGCGCAAGCGGGAGGATCCCTTCGTCGCGAACGCCCTCGGCCCCGTCGAACGTCACCGCGCGGGCGAGATAGCCCTTCTGGATCCACAGCTCCGGCGCCGTCGCGAGCTCGGCGAGCAGGAACGGGACGACCTCGTCGGCCGCGAGCGCCGGACGCGGCGGCTCGATCCCGAAATGCCGCTCGGCGAGATGCCGCACGAGGACGCGCGCGTTGTAGCGGAAGCCGTTGACCGAGGTCGAGCTCGCGGCAGCGCCGTGCTTCGCCATCCCGGGCGATCCCTGCGTCGCGTTCCCCGCGAAGTAGACGCCCGGCGCGGAGACGCTCTCCCAGAACGGCGTCTGCGCCGGGATCCTGCCGTCCGCGACGGTCGCGACGTCGAGCTCTGCGAGCGGTTCGAGCGGCGTCCGGAACCCGGTCGCGACGATCACCTCGTCCGCGTCGAAGTCGAGCGTCCCCGCCCACGTCGTCCCGTGGACGCGCACGCGAAATCCGTCGCCGGCCCGCTCGATCCGCTCGACCGACGCGTCGACCACCGCCGTTCCGGACCCGCCACGAACGTACTCGTCGTAGGGCTGCAGGTAGCGCACCCGCAACGCCGACAGGGCCAGAACCGCCGTCTGCACCGGCCGCGGCGAGACGAGCGTCAGCTCGCGGGCCCACGGCAGCAGGCCCTGAGCGATCTCGAAGCCCGAGTTGCGCTTGCCGATGATGACGACGCGCTTGCCGTCGTAGTCCGACGGCCGCCCCGTGTCGACGTAGTGCCGGGCCGTCTCCGCGCCGGGAATCGGAGGCAGCCAGGGCTCGGTCACGCCGAGCGCGAAGACCGCGGCGCGGCAGCGGTACTCGCCGTCGGAGGTCTCGAATACCAGCCCCTCGCTGTTCCGGCGCACCCGCTCGACCGTCGTCCCATAGCGAACCTGGACGCCGGAGCGCGAGACGAACGCCTGCAGCGTCGCCTCCATCTCCTCGCGCGACGGAACGTCGAAGCTCCGATCCATGAAGTCGCGGATCAGCGCGCGGTGTGACGGTTCCTCGACGAGCAGCGAGTTGTGGTCGTACCACTCGTACTCCCGCGAGCCCGGCTCGACGGGCGCCTGCGGCTTCGTCCAGCTGATCAGCCGCTGGAAGACGGGGAAGCTGCGGAACATGCCGCCCGGAGAGTCGTCTCGCGAGACGACGGCGATTCGCGGCACGCCCGAGCGGGCCAGGCAGTACGCCGTCTGCAGCCCCGCCGGCCCGCTCCCGACGACGACGACGTCGTATTCGCCGGGCGGGTACGGCTTCTCTACCGCTGCCACTCGTTAGCCGCGCGCAGCCGCCGCGCCTCGGCCTGGAGCATCCGGAACATGACGCGCGGGTGCTCGAGCAGGAACGTCTCGAGCTCGACGCCGGGCACGGTCAGGCACCGCAGCAGCGACGCCGCGACGACGTCGGCGGTCGGCACCTCGCCCGTGAGCGCCGCGATCTCGCCGAAGACCTCGCCGCGCCCGAGCCGTGCCCGCTCCTCGCCGTCGATGAGGATGCGCGCCTCCCCTTCGAGGATGACGTAGAAGTGGCTGCCGGAGATCCCCTGCCGCAGCACGCGCTGCCCTTCGCTGAACACCTCCTCGCCCACCGAGTGCGCGATCTCCTCCAGCTGGGGGGAGGTCAGGTCGGCGAAGAGGCTGAGCTGCGCGAGCGTCTCCACCGTAGACGAGGCCTGGGCGTTCACGGTGCAACCCTAAAACGAGCGGGACGCCGGAGGAAGAGAGTCGCTAGCCGTACGACGCGTGCTCGACCCGCGCGACGCGGTCGCGCGGCGACCGGTCGAAGGTGCCCGAGTCCTTGCCGGGACCGCCGTCGACGCGGTCGAGCTCGTGGTCGCGCGCGTTGATCCGGTCCTTGCCGGGCCCGCCGAAGATCAGGTCGGCGCCCGCGCGGCCGTCGATCCGGTCGTTGCCGCCGTAGCCGCAGATGACGTCGTCGCCGGAGGTCCCCGTGAGCACGTCGTTGCCGGGCGTCCCGTTGATCGTGCACACATGACGCGTCCGGGACGTCGGCCTGGGCGCGGTCGCCGGCCCTGGGCCGCCGCTGTCGCCGCCTGAGCGCTTCGTGATCGTGAACGTCCACCGGGCGGCGACGTGGCGCGTGTTCGGCGACGTCCCGGTGTCCTCCGTGTCCGAGAACGTGCCGCCGGTCCCCGTCACCCAGCGGCCGGGAATCGCGTCCTCGACCTGGAGCAGCGAGTCCGCCTCGTAGGCCGTGTTGCTCGCAAAGCCCGTGAACTTGGCCCCGCAGTCGTAGTCGTCGTTGTGCTCGTGCGTCCCGTTGAGCAGGAAACGGACGTAGGGAACGCCGCCGGCGACCCAGCCGCCCGCGTTGACGGTCCCGTCGGTCGTGTCGACCGGCGGGTCGCAGGAGAAGCTGCCGTTGCTGCCGTTGACGCCGGTCAGGTGCCAGGTCGCGCTCAGGTAGTGGAACGAGTTCGACGAGGGCACGAGGCGGCCGTTCGCCTCCTCCTTCAGCGTCAGGATCCCGCGGCCGCGGTACGCGTCGTCGGATTGCGACCAGACGTGGTTCTTCGGATCGCTCGCCTGGTTGTCCGAGTGCTTCGAGCGGTCGACGCCGCCGGTGAGGACGACGTCGTAGGAGGCGACGAACCTCGGCGCGGCGGCGCCTTGCGGCCGCGCCCCGCCGGCCGTGGCGACGCCGGTGGCGACGGCGGCGAGCACGGTGACGAGAAGCGCGCCGCGGAACACGGTCGAATTCTTCCCAGATCGAGCCGAGTGTTACAAGGGTCTGGCTCGTAGAATTGGCTGCATGAGCCCACGCGTCGGAGTTCTCGCCGTGCAGGGAAATTTCCGCGAGCACGCAGCGATGCTGCGCCGGCTCGGCGCCGACGTCGTCGAGGTGCGCAAGCCCGAGGAGCTCGAGCGGCTCGACGGGCTCGTCATCCCGGGCGGCGAGTCGACGACGTTCATGCGCCTGATGCGGCTCTACGGCCTCGACGAGGCGGTGCGCGCGTTCGCGGGCCCGGTCCTCGGGACGTGCGCGGGGATGATCGTGCTCGACCGGAACCACCTCGGCGCGATCGACCTCGAGGTCGATCGGAACGCCTACGGCCGCCAGGTGGCGAGCTTCGAGGCCGACCTCGCGCTCGCCGGGGAGGCCGAGCCGCTGCGCGGGGTGTTCATCCGCGCGCCGCGCGTGCGCGAGCTCGGCGACGAGGTCGAGGTGCTCGCGGAGCTGGACGGCGAGCCCGTTCTCGTCCGCGACGGCCGCTTCATCGTCGCCTCGTTCCATCCCGAGCTGACCGACGACACGCGTGTGCACCGACGGTTTCTGCAACTCGTCGAAGAGGAGGCGAATGTCCGGGCATAGCAAGTGGAGCTCGATCAAGCACAAGAAAGGCGCGGCCGACGCGAAGCGCGGCAAGCTCTTCTCGAAGCTCGCGCGCGCGATCATCGTCGCGGCGCGCGAGGGCGGCCCCGACCCGTCTGCGAACCTCGCGCTCCAGAACGCGATCGAGAAGGCGCGCTCCTACTCGATGCCGAAGGACAACATCGAACGGGCGATCGCCCGCGGCGCCGGCACGAGCGCCGACTCCGAGGCCTTCGAGCACATCACGTACGAGGGCTACGGCCCGAGCGGCGTCGCGATCATCGTCGAGGCGCTGACCGACAACCGCAACCGGACCGCCTCGGAGGTGCGGCACGTGTTCGCGAAGAACGACGGCAACCTCGGCACGTCGGGCGCCGTCGCCTGGCTGTTCGAGCGGCGCGGGGTCATCCTCGTCGATGGCGACCGCTTCGACGAGGACGAGGTGACGCTCGCTGCCGCGGACGGCGGCGCGGACGACGTCGAACGGGACGGTTCGACGCTCCAGGTCACGACCTCGCCCGAGGCGCTGACTGCGGTTCGCGAAGCGCTCGAGCAGGCCGGGGTGGAAGTCGACTCCGCGGAGACGACGATGGTCGCGAAGACGACGGTCGAGCTCGACGACGAGGCCGCCGTGCGGAAGACGCTCCGGCTGGTCGACGCGCTCGACGACCTCGACGACGTCAGCGACGTCTACTCGAACTTCGACATTCCCGAGCGTCTGCTCGAGACGGTCGAGGCCTAGCGCTTCCGGCCGCGGCTGACGACGACGGCGACCGCCGTGCCGTAGCCGACTCGTCGGCTCGCCCACGGGCGCTGGGAGACGATCCGCCCGGGTCGGACCTTTCGTGAGTACGCATGGCCGATCCGGCCGAGCCGGCACGAGGTTCGGGCCAGGCGCCGCCGCGCGACCGGCAGCGTCGTCCCGACGAGCTTCGGCACGACGCACGGCTCCGCCGGGGCGGGCGCCGACGTCGTCGTGGGCGCGGTGGTCGTCGCCGGCGCGGTCGTCGTCGGGGACGTGGCCGTCGAGGACGACGTGCTCGTCGTCCCGGCCGAGACGACAAAGTCGCCGTACATGCTGAACGGGTGCTGGTCGCACTGGAAGTGGTACGAGCCCGCGGCCAGGCTCACCGTCCACGTGACCGTCGTCGTCTCCGGCACCGTCGTCGCCTCGTCCACGCCCGGCCCGGACAGGTGGAAGTTGTGGAGCGCCGAGTTGTCGTGGACGACGATGTCGTACAGCCCCGGCGCGAGGTTCGTGACCGTATGGCCGTCGGCGTCCTGGAGCGTGATCGTGTAATCGTCGTCGACCGTGGCCGTCAGCGTCGGGTTCGCGGCCCGGCCGGCGTGCGGGAGCGCGAACGCCGTCACGGCGCCGAGCAGCGCGATCGCGACCAATGCGCCTGCGGCCCTCAACTCGGAAGGAAAGTACGGCAATCGGCACGAACTCGGTTTTCCGGGCAGGAACGTCCGACCCGGTCCCTAACCTCGCACCGTGAGAGTTCTCGGTATCGATCCGGGCACTGCTGCATGCGGATGGGGAATCGTCCACGAAAAAGGCGGCCGCCTCCGGGCGGTGGAGTGGGACTGCTGGCGAACGCCGGCGGGTCGCCGCCCCGAGCTGCGCCTGAAGACGATCTTCGACGGCGTGCAGGAGCTCGTGGAGGAGTTTGCGCCGGACGCCGTCGTGCTCGAGGAATCCTTCGTCGGCGCCGACGCCCGCACCGCGCTCTCCGTCGGGCAGGCGCGGGGTGCCGTCATGGTCGCCGCCGCCGACATGGGCGTCGAGTGCGCTGAGTACGCGCCGGCCCGGGTGAAGCAGACGGTCTGCGGCTACGGCCGGGCCGAGAAGGCGCAGGTGCAGCGGATGGTGATGGCGATCCTCGGCCTCAAGCAGACGCCGACGCCGCACCACGCTGCCGACGCGCTCGCCGTCGCGATCTGCCACGCGCTCGCGCCGCCGCTCCTCAAGATCGCATGATCTCGCGCCTGCGCGGGGAGGTCGTCTCGCGTTCCGCGGCCGGCGTCGTGCTCGACGTCGGCGGCGTGGGCTACTTCGTCAACCCCACGGCGAGCGCGCGCAGCAAGGCCGAGCCCGGGGGCGAGGTCGTGCTCGAGACGTACCTGCACGTCCGCGAGGACGTGCTCCAGCTCTTCGCCTTCGCCGAGCCGGCCGAGCGAGAGCTGTTCGAGCTGCTCCTGTCCGTCCAGGGAGTGGGCCCGAAGGTGGCGCTCGCGATCGTATCCGGCTCGTCGCCGTCCGAGCTTCGCCGCGCGATCGCGCTCGAGGACACGGATCGATTCCTGGCGATCCCGGGGATCGGCAAGAAGACCGCGCAACGAGTCGTGATGGAGCTGAAGGAGAAGCTCGGCGCCGTCGGCGAAGCCGAGGGGCCGACGCCGCTCGCGCCGAAGACGCACCTCGTCGCGCGCGACGCGCTCGTCGAGCTCGGCTACTCGCTCGCCGAGGCCGAGGAGGCGCTCGCCGGCACGGATCCGGAGGCGCCGCCGGAGGAGCGGGTGCGCGAGGCGTTGAAGAAGGCGGCATGAGCAGAGCCTCGACCGCCGCCGCCGCGGCTGCCGAAGAGCCGCAGTTCCTCGCACCGGCGCTTCGCCCGGAGGAGGACGAGCTCGAGCGCTCGCTGCGGCCCCGGAGCTTCGACGAGTTCGTCGGCCAGGAGCGTGTGAAGGAGCAGCTCGGGATCGCGCTCGAAGCCGCGAAGGCGCGGCAGGAGGCGCTCGACCACCTGCTCCTGATCGGCCCGCCGGGGCTCGGCAAGACGAGCCTCGCCTACATCGTCCGCGAGGAGCTGAACGTCGGCCTGCGGACGGTCGCCGGCCCGGCGCTCGAGCGTAAGGGAGACGTCGCCGCGATCCTGACCGGCCTCGACGAGCGCGACGTCCTCTTCGTCGACGAGATCCACCGGCTCTCCCGTGCCGTGGAGGAGATCCTCTACCCGGCGCTCGAGGACTTCCGGCTCGACATCGTCGTCGGCCAGGGCCCCGCCGCCCGCACGCTGACCCTCGACCTGCCGCCGTTCACGCTGATCGGCGCGACGACCCGGACGGGACTGCTGACGACGCCGCTCCGCGACCGCTTCGGGATGACCTTCCGGCTCGAGCACTACGAGCCTCCCGAGCTGGCGGCGATCGTCTCGCGCTCGGCGCGGATTCTCGGCGTCGAGATCACGAACGAGGCAGCAGCCGAGATCGCGGCCCGGTCGCGCGGTACGCCGCGGATTGCGAATCGGATCCTGCGCCGCGTCCGCGACGTCGCCCAGGTCCGGCATGAAGGCAAGATCACGATCGAGATCGCGCGCGAGGCTCTCTCGCTGATGGAGGTCGACGACGAAGGGCTCGAGCGCGCCGACCGCGCGCTGCTGAGCGCGATCGCGGACAAGTTCGACGGCGGCCCGGTCGGCCTCTCGACGCTTGCCGTCGCGCTCGGCGAGGAGCCGGACACGATCGAGGACGTGTACGAGCCGTACCTGCTCCAGCTCGGCTTCATCCAGCGCACGCCGCGCGGGCGCACGATCACGAAGCTGGGGCGGAGGCACGTGGGCGCCGGTCGCGCCGCCGAGGCCGACCGCCTCTTCTAGCCGGTCAGCCGCCGAGCGCCCCGACGCCGCGGATCAGCTGGTCGAGCGGCGCGGAGCGGATCGTCTGCCGAAGCAGCGGCGCGAGGAAGCTCGGGATCTCGCCGCGCTGCTCCGCGCGGTCGACCGACTCGAGCAGCCCGGCCCGCAACGCCCGCTCGATCGTCGGCCGATCCCATTTCGTGTGTGGGAAGCCGTTGCCGCCGTTCCCGAGCGAGAGCACGAGCGCCTCGCGCGAGATCCCCAGCCGGCACGCGGCGCCGTCGAGGCCGTCGAGGACGACCCGCTGCACCGTCGCGTCGAAGCCGCTGCCGGCGAAGCTCCGTGGGTGGCACGGGTTCGCCACGCCCTGGCTGCCGTAGCTCGCGGCGCCGAGACCGAGCTCGACGGCGAGCAGGACGACCGCGGCGAGCAGGAGCGCGACCAGTCCCCACGTCGCCCGGCGGCGCCTCGTCACTGCGGAAGCCTCCTCCGGACTACGAAGGCGACCAGGAGCGCGAGCCCGGCGAAGCCCGCGGAGAGCAGGAAGGCGGGCCTGAAGGCGCGCGTGATCGTGCCCTCGATCGCGCCGATCACGTCGTCCCGCGCCGCAGCGAGCTTCGGGTCCGAGCGGGCGCCGTGCGCGTCGAACGGACGACGCAGGTCGGGCCGCCGCCCCTTGCGGGCCTCGTCGATCGCGCCCCGCAGGTCGATCGCGACCGGGATCTTCTTGGTCAGGCCGACCGGCGCGTCGAGCATCACGGCCGTCGCGCGGTAGAGCGCGCGGTCGCCGGCGGCCGGAATCGCCGACGCGAGCAGCGGCGCGATCGTCGCGAGCGCGAGCACGAGGCCGAGGTGGCGGATCCCGATCGTCAGCGTTCCACTGCGCGTCAGGCCGGCTCCGAGATCGAGCGCGGCCGTCGACAGGACCGGCACGGCCAGGCCGAGGCCGGCGCCGCAGAGGGCGAGCGCCCAGATCAGGAAGCCGACGTTCGTCGACGGGAGGAACGCGAGGCCGACGAGCCCGCCGGCGAGGAGCGCCGCGCCCCCGATCACGGCCGTCGCGCCGGCGAGCCGCCGGCCGAGCGGCCGGACGGCCAGCGTCGCCGCGGGCAGGACGCTGACGATCGCGGCTCCGCCGATCGCGGAATGGCCCCAGACCGTGATCACGAGCAGGACCGAGAGGAAGAGCACCCCGACGAGCGCGCCGAACACGAGCCCGAGGCAGACGTTCGCCGGCAGCGACCGTCTCAGCCGCGGCCGCAGCCCCTCGTCCACCACGGGATCGGCGTGCGACCGCAGCGCCGCGACGAGGCCGAGCGCCGCCACCGGCGCCTGGAACGCGAAGATCGCGCGCCAGTCGAAGAGCTGCGTCAGCACGCCGCCGAGCGCGGGCCCGAGAGCCGCGCCGAACGTCCCGGCGAGCGTCCAGATCCCGGCGCCGGCCGCAGGTGAGCCGGCCAGGGCGGCCAGGACGGAAACCGACCC
>JBPYFE010000013.1:0-11767 GCA_051986525.1 Gaiellaceae bacterium | reverse complement strand
CGCAGCAGGCCGCCGCGCAGCCGCTCGTGGGCGCGGCCGACAGCCTGCAGCTCTTCCTCGCCGACATCGGCCGACACAAGCTGCTGACCGCGGCCGAGGAGGTCATGCTCGCGAAGGCGATCGAGCGTGGCGACGTCACCGCCAAGCGCCGGATGATCGAGTCGAACCTCCGCCTCGTGGTCTCGATCGCGAAGGGCTACCGGGGCCTCGGCGTCCCGTTCCTGGACCTCATCCAGGAGGGCACGCTCGGCCTCAACCGCGCGGTCGAGAAGTTCGACTGGCGGCGCGGCTACAAGTTCTCGACGTACGCGACCTGGTGGATCCGCCAGTCGGTGCAGCGCGCGGTCGCGAACCACGCGCGCACGATCCGCGTGCCCGTCCACGTGGTCGAGCGGCAACAGAAGCTCGGACGTGCGGCGCGCCGGCTCGAGGTCGAGCTCGGCCGCGAGGCGACCAAGGAAGAGCTCGCGGAGGCGACCGGCCTCCCGATCCAGCACGTCGACGAGGCGCTCGGCGCCGCGCAGGCGTCCGTCTCCCTGAACCAGACCGTCGGCGCAGACGACGAGGGCGAGCTCGGCGATCTCTTCGCCGACCGCGAGGCCGCCGACCCGTTCGAGGAGGCCGAGGAGTCGCTTCGCCGCCAGGGCGTGCGGCGCGCGCTCGACGCGCTTCCGGAACGTGAGCGGCGCATCCTCGAGCTGCGCTTCGGCTTCGAGGGCGAGCCGTGGACGCTCGAGGCGATCGGCCACGAGCTCGACCTGACACGCGAGCGCGTGCGGCAGCTCGAGGGCCAGGCGCTGGCCCGGCTGGCCGCGCTGCGCGAGCTGCAGACCGTCGCCGCCTGACGGCACTTCCGGTCTCCGTTCGGGCAACGCACTAACATCCGGGCCTCGCTCAGCGTCCGTATTGACGGGCAGGGACCCCCGACCGGGAGGAGATGATCCTGGTGAAGCGATGGTTCGTCGGTTTCTCCTTGGCGCTGCTTGCTCTTGCACTCGTTGCGGCGGGGTGCGGTGGCAGCTCCAGCAAGAAGTCCACCACGACTGGAACCTCTAGCGGTGGCGCGAAGGGAGGAATCCTCGAGACCGTCGCCGCTGCCGCACCCTCCGGGTCACCGGACCCGCAGGTCAACTACACGCTGCAGGAGTGGCAGTGGCTGATCTTCACGCATGACGGCCTGATCGCCTTCAAGCGCACGGGCGGCGCGGCCGGCACGCAGAAGGTGCCCGACCTCGTGACGTCGATTCCGAAGCCCACGAACGGCGGCAAGACCTGGACGTTCACGCTGCGGAAGGGGATCAAGTTCTCCAACGGCCAGACGCTGACCGGCGCCGACGTGAAGGCGACCTTCGAGCGGCTGTTCAAGATCGGGAACAGCCCGAACGCGGGCACCTGGTACAACGTCATCCAGGGCGCCGACGCGTGCATCAAGACGCCGAAGACCTGCAGCCTCTCGAAGGGCGTCGTGGTCAACGGCAACAAGGTCACCTTCCACCTGACGACGGCCGACCCCGAATGGCTGGACAAGCTCGCGGTGCCGTTCGCGTTCATCCTCCCGAAGACCACGCCGGACACGAACGTGAACATCCCGCCGCCGGGCACCGGCCCCTACAAGTGGGTCCAGTACTCGCCGACCAAGCAGATGAAGGTCGTGCGCAACTCCTTCTTCAAGGAGTGGTCGAAGGACGCACAGCCGGAGGGGAACCCGGACGAGATCGTGCAGAAGTTCGGTCTCCAGCCGGAGGCGCAGGTCACCGCGGTCGAGAACAACCAGGCCGACTGGATGTTCGACCAGCCGCCTGCGGACCGGCTCGGTGAGCTCAGCACGAAGTACGCCGACCGGGTACACGTCAACCCGCTGACGGCGGTCTGGTACTTCGCCTTCAACACCCGCATCCCGCCGTTCAACAACGTCAAGGCGCGGCAGGCCGTGAACTACGCGACCGACCGCAGCTCACTGGTGAAGATCTACGGCGGCCCGAAGCTCGCGGTGGCCACGTGCCAGATCCTGCCGCCGAACTTCCCGGGCTACGTGCCCTACTGCCCGTACACGAAGAACCCGGGAAGCGGCAAGTGGACGGCCCCGGACCTGCAGAAGGCCAAGCAGCTGATCAACGAGTCGGGCACGAAGGGCGCGGCCGTGAAGGTCAACACCGACACGAACACCGTCGACAAGAACCTCGGGCTCTACTTCGTCGGCCTGCTGAAGAGCCTCGGCTACAAGGCGACGCTGCAGGCGCTCTCGCCGGACATCCAGTACCCGTACGCACAGAACTCGAGCAACAACCCGCAGTTCGCGTTCTCGAGCTGGTACCAGGACTACCCGGCGGCGTCGGACTTCCTGAACATCCTGCTCGGCTGCGGCTCGTTCCACCCGAACAGCAACTCGAGCCCGAACATCGCCGAGTTCTGCAACAAGAACCTGCAGGCGAAGATGGATCAGGCCGGAGCGACGGGCATCACCGACCCCGCGGCGGCCAACAAGCTGTGGGCCAGCGTCGACCACGGAATGGTCGACCAGGCGCCGTGGGTGGCGATGTTCAACCCGAAGTACATCGACGTGCTCTCGAGCCGCGTCAAGGGCTACCAGTTCAGCCCGCAGTGGTACTTCCTGCTCTCACAGGCGTCGGTGAAGTAGCGGAGACGCGGTAACGCACAGTGGCTGAGTTCGCGTACGAGCCGGAGCCCGAACTCAACCTCGCGCCCGGCGAGAGCTTCAGGGAGATCTCTGGAAGGAGCCCCTGGGCGATCGCCGGGCGCCGTCTCGTCCGCAACCGGCTCGCGATGGCCTCGCTCGGCCTGTTCGTGCTGATCGTCGTGCTCAGCTTCCTCGCGCCGGTCTACGCACACCACGTCGCCCACACCGACCCCAACACGCCGCACATCTCGGCGACGACGACCATCAACGGCAAGCAGGTGCAGGTGCTCCAGCCGAGCGCCGGCGGCCTGGGGCTCGGGGAGACGCCGATCGGGCCGACCTGGCGGTCGAACTACTTCCTCGGAGCCGACAACCAGGGCCGCGACGTGATGGCGCGGCTCCTCTACGGCGGGCGCGCCTCGCTCCTCGTCGGCGTCGGGTCGGCGGTCATCTGCTCGGTCGCGGCGCTCCTCCTCGCGCTGATGGCGGGCTTCTTCCGTGGCTGGACCGACGGCGTCCTCTCGCGGATCATGGACCTCATCTGGGCGTTTCCGGTCTACCTGCTCGCGATCTCGCTCTCGACGGTGCTGCTGACGACGCCGAACGGCGTCAAGCTCGGCCCGATCACGCTCGATCCGTCGAGCCTCTGGATGCCGACGCTGATCATCGCGCTGATCTACATCCCCTACGTCTTCCGCCCGATCCGCGGGCAGGTGCTGTCGGTGCGCGAGAAGGAGTACGTCGAGGCCGGCGTCTCCCAGGGCGCGTCGAACCTGCGGCTGATGCTGAGCGACATCCTCCCGAACGTCGTCTCGACGGCGATCGTGCTGCTGCCCCTGATGATCGCGACGACCGTGCTGACCGAGGCCGCGCTCTCGTTCCTCTCGATCGGCGTCCAGCCGCCCAACGCCAGCTGGGGGACGATCATCGGGGACGGCCAGGATCTGCTCTACACGCGCCCGTGGGTCGCGATCGCGCCGGGGATCATGATCGTGCTCACCGTGCTCTCGCTGAACGTCCTCGGCGACGGCGTCCGCGACGCGCTCGATCCCCGCGCGAAGGTGCAGGTGCGGGAGTAATGCTCGCGTTCATCATCCGGAGGCTGATCGGCCTCGTGGTCGTGCTCTTCGCGATCACGGTGCTCGTGTTCCTGATTTTCTTCGCGACCCCGGGGATCGACCCGAGCGCCCGCCTCGCCGGACGCAACCCGTCGCCCGAGACGGTCGCCGCGGTGAAGCACGAGTTCGGGCTCGACCGCCCGCTCCCGATCCGCTACGCGCTGATGATGAAGCGCCTCTTCATCTCCCGCGACCTCGTCTCGTACGGAAACCAGGCGCTCGAGGTCGTCCCGGCGATCTGGGCCGCAGCGCCCGTGACCTTCTCGCTCGTGATCGGAGCAGCGGTGCTCTGGTTCGTCTTCAGCATCATCTTAGGACTGGTGGCGGTGACCTTTAAGGGCACCGTGGTCGACCCGATCATCATGATCCTCGCCCTGATCGGGATCTCCATGCCCGTCTTCTGGCTCGGCGAGGTGGTGAACCTGATCACGCAGGACCGGCTGCACGACACCTTCCTCTTCAGCTGGGTCCCGCCGCTCGGCTACACGCCGCTGACCCAGGACCCGTGGCAGTGGTTCCTCCACCTGATCTTCCCCTGGATCACGCTCTCGATCCTCTACATCGGCTTCTACGCGCGCGTGCTGCGCGCCGACCTGCTCGAGAACGAGAGCGCGGACTACGTGCGCACGGCTCGGGCCAAGGGCCTGGCCCCGAAGCGGGTGCTGATGAAGCACATGCTGCGGAACTCGCTGATCACGTTCGTGTCGCTCGCCGGGCTCGACCTCGGTGTGTTGATCGGCGGCGGCGCGCTTCTGACCGAGGTCGTCTTCGGCCTGCCGGGCGTCGGGCGACTGACCTACAGCGCCCTCACGTCGCTCGACCTGCCCGTGATCATGGCGACGGTGATCTACGGCGCGTTCTTCATCACGATCATGAGCGCGATCATCGACATCGTCTACGCCCGGCTCGACCCGCGGATCCGGCCCACATGACCGAGGTGCGGGCGTGCGCGGCGGACGTGGCGGCCGTCCGCGCAGAGCCCGACGACGCGGCCGAGCAGGTCACGCAGGCGCTCGTCGGCGAGCCGCTCGCGGTCGAGGAGCTCGACGGCGACTGGGCGCGGATCAGGACGGCGTACGGCTACCCCGGCTGGATCCGCGTCGACGCGCTCGGCGGCGAGGCCGATGGCGAGTGGCCGGGGCTGCCGCGCGCCGGAAACCCCGTCGGGGAGGCGCGGGCGTACCTGGGCGCGCCGTACGAGTGGGGCGGGCTGACGGAGCGCGGGATCGACTGCTCCGGGCTCGTGCACATGGCCTACCGGCGGCTGGGCCGGCTCGTGCCGCGCGACGCCCACGAGCAGGAGGCGGCGGCGGAACCGCTCGAGGAGCCCCAGCTACGGACGGGCGATCTCGTGCTCTTCGGCCCTGCCGAGCGCGCCGACCACGTGGCGTTCTGGCTCGGCGAGGGCCGCATCCTGCACGCGACCGGGCGCGAGGGCGTGAACCGCGTCGTCGAGGAGCCGCTCGCAGACGCGCGCGGCGACGGAGATATCCGTTACTACAGGCTCTAACCCGGACGCTAGTAACGACGTCTCCACTTTGCGAAGATTGCCCCAGCACAATTCGGGGTCTTTAAACCGGGAGGTGGAATTGAGTGGCAAGCGCCGGTGGACCTGGCTCTTGGGGGTCATCGCCCTAGCAGCCGGGTTCTCCATGATGGTCGCGGCGTACGGCGTCGCGGCGAACAAGACCAGCAAGGCACCGAAGCAGACCTACAAGAAGGTGGGGACGCTCCGCGCCATCCTGGACACGATCGACTTCCTCGATCCCCAGCAGGCGTACACGGGCCAGAGCTGGTGGGCAATGTGGAACGTCTACGAGACGCTCCTCACCTACAAGCACGTGGACGGGCCGGCCGGCTACACGCTGGTGCCGGGCCTCGCGCAGTCGATGCCGAAGATCTCCAGCAACGGCCGCGTCTACAAGTTCACGCTGCGCAAGGGCGTGAGGTATTCGAACGGCAAGAAGCTGCTGGCGTCCGACTTCAAGTGGGCGATCAAGCGTGGCTTCCTCGCCACGGGACAGGGTGTCGGCTTCTACACCGACATCGCGGGCGCCTCGGCGTTCGCGGCGCACCCGACGAAGAACGGAAACATCTCGGGCATCGTCGTGAACAACAAGAAGCGCACGATCACGATCAAGCTGACGAAGCCGCGCGGCGACTTCCTGACGATCCTCGCGCTGCTGTTCGCGGCACCGGTGCCGGGCAGCACGTCGACGCAGATCCTGAACGGGAAGATCCCGGGCACGGGCCCGTACGCCTTCTCGAGCTTCGACGCGAACCGCGGCTTCACGATGGTGCGGAACAAGTACTTCAAGCCGACGAAGTACATCCCGCGCGGGAACCCCGACAAGGTCGTCGTCAGCTTCGTCAGCGACGCGAACTCGGCGACCCAGCGGGTGATCAACGGCCAGGCCGACTACTCGAACGGGGCCATCCCGCCGGACCGCATCTTGAACGCCAAGAAGAAGGGGCACCTGGTCCTCCGGGACACGGCGAACACCTACTACTTCTGGATGAACATCCGGGAGGCGCCGTTCAACAAGCTGAAGGTGCGCCAGGCGGTCAACTACGCCATCGACCGAGGTGCCATGAACCGGATCGTGTGGGGCGGCCTCGGCAAGCCGACGCAGAACGTGCTTCCGCCGACGTACCCGTCGTACGTGAAGCTCAAGCTGTTCACCCACAACGTCTCCAAGGCGAAGCAGCTGATCAGCCAGGCCGGCGCCAAGGGCGCGAAGGTCACGGTCTGGACGCGTGACGTGTCCGATGCGCGCGACGCGGCGCAGTACTACACGAGCGTCCTGAACACGATCGGCCTCGACGCGAAGCTGAACATCCTGCCGAGGGCGACGTACTACTCGACGGTCGGCAACGTCGCGACCCACGCGCAGACGGGATGGGCGCGCTGGCTGGAGGACTACCCGCACCCGCTCGACTGGTTCGACGTCCTCCTGAACGGCAACCGCATCACGAACACGGACAACAACAACTACGCGTGGTACAGCAACGCCAAGACCAACAAGGAGATCGAGAGCCTGAAGAAGGCTCAGGTCCTGACGCCCGCAGTGAACAAGAAGTGGGCGACGGTCGAGAGGCAGATCATGCAGCAGGCTCCGTGGGCCCCGTGGTCGAACCGCGTGTTCCCGGAGTTCTTCACGAAGAAGATGGGGTGCATTCATATCCAGCGCCTCTACGGAATCGACCTCGCGCGGCTCTGCAGGAAGTAAGGCCGCGCATGTAGGACCAGTGGTCGGTGAGGGCGCCTCCGGGCGCCCTCGCTGACTACACTCGCCAGCCCTAGGACTAGGAGCGAATGGCCGAGCCCGCCACCGATCTCACGTTCGACAGCGCTGCGCTGCTGGCCTCGGAAGAGCACGAGGTCGCGATCGTCGGGCGCAGCCCGTGGTACCTCGCGTGGCGGAGGCTGCGGCGCAACTGGTTCGCGCTCCTCTCGCTCGGCGTCTTCTTCCTGATCGTGATCGCCTGCGCGCTCGCGCCGGTCTACGCCCACCACGTCGCCCATACGGGGCCGAACGACGTGCACGCGAGCGACAAGGTCCGCGTCAACGGCAAGCTGCGAGAGGTGATCGGCGGCGGCTCCTACTACGACGCCAACACCGGCAAGTTCGTCGTCAAGGCGCCGTCCTACCTCGGGCCGACGTGGTGGCACGCCCACGGCCGTTTCGTGCTCGGGACGGACAACCTCGGGCGCGACGTGGCCGTCCGCCTCCTCTACGGCGGGCGCAACTCGCTGATGATCGGGATCGGCTCGGCGCTGATCTGCACCTTCTGCGCGCTCGTCCTCGCGCTCTTGGCCGGCTACTTCGGCGGCTGGCTCGATTGGATCGTCACGCGCTTCTTCGACATCATCTGGGCGTTCCCGGTGCTGCTGCTCGCGATCGCGATCTCGAGCGCCCTGGCGGTGAACGGCTTCCACCATTTCGGCATCAACATCGAGCCGGGCAGCCTCTGGATCCCGACGCTCGTGATCTCGTACGTCCTGATCCCCTACATCGGGCGTCCGATCCGCGGGCAGATCCTCTCGCTGCGCGAGAAGGAGTTCATCGAGGCGGCCATCGGCTCGGGCGCGGGGCCGCTGCGCGTGATGTTCTCCGACCTGCTCCCGAACGTCGCCTCGACGGTGCTCGTGTTCTTCACCCTGATCATCGCCGCCAACATCCTCACCGAGGCCGGCCTTTCGTTCCTGGGCGCGGGCGTGAGGCTGCCCGACCCGTCCTGGGGGAACCTGATCGCGAGCGGCGAGGATCAGATCCAGACGGCGCCGTGGCTCTCGATCGTTCCAGGGATCGCGATCGTGCTGACCGTGCTGTCGCTCAACATCTTCGGCGACGGCCTCCGTGACGCACTCGACCCGCGGGCGAAGGTCAGGATCGAGCACTGATGGTGGCGTTCATCATCAGACGCCTGATCGGGATGGTGTTCGTCCTGTTCGCGGTCACCCTGATGGTGTACGCGATCTTCATCCTCATCCCGGGCGGCGACCCGGCCGAGCGCATGGCCGGAAAGAACCCGACACCGCAGAACATCCAGAACATCCGCGACAAGTGGGGCTTCGACAAGCCCTTCTACGTGCAGTACGTGCGGATGATGCAGAAGGCCGGAACCGGCATCCTGCCGGGGAAGCACTCCGAGTACGACATCCTTCGCTCCTTCGACACGAGGCAGAACGTCGTGCAGGAGATCAAGAAGGGCATCCCGGCGACGTTCTCGCTCTGCTTCGGCGCCGCGATCATCTGGCTCTTCTTCGGCGTGCTCGTCGGCGTCTTCTCCGCGGTCACCGCCGGGCGGATGTCCGACCGGTTGATCACGACGTTCGCGCTGATCGGCATCTCGATGCCGGTCTTCTGGCTCGGCATCGTGATGCGCTACTTCTTCGCCGAGAGGAACCAGATCTTCCCGGACGGCGGCTACGTCCCGCTCACGGTCGACCCGTGGCAATGGCTGTACCACCTGATCCTGCCGTGGTTCTGCCTGGCCGTGCTGTTCATCGGCTTCTACGGCCGCGTGCTGCGCTCGAACATGCTCGACGCGATGGGGGAGGACTACGTGCGCACGGCGCGCTCGAAGGGACTTCCGCCGCGTGCGGTGCTCAAGCGGCACGTGCTGCGCAACTCGCTGGTCCCGATCGTGACGTTGTTCGGGCTCGACTTCGCCGCCGTCCTGGGCGGAGGTGCGATCCTGACGGAGACGGTGTTCGACCTGAAGGGCGTCGGCTGGTATGCGGCTCAGTCGGTGGGCAGTCTCGACCTGCCGCCGATCATGGGGGTGACGCTCTACGGCGCGTTCTTCATCGTCTTCTTCAGCGCCGTCGTCGACTTCTTCTACGCCTACCTCGACCCGAGGGTGCGACCGGCGTAATGGCGGACCGGCTCCTGGAGGTCAAGGGCCTGAAGGTCCGCTTCACGACCGAGGACGGCATCGTCCGCGCGGTCGACGACGTCAGCTTCGAGCTCGAGCGCGGAAAGGTGCTCGGGATCGTCGGCGAGTCCGGCTCCGGCAAGAGCGTGACGGCGATGACGCTGCTCGGCCTGACGCGCGACAAGAACACCGCCTTCGAGGGCGAGGTGCAGTTCGGCGGCGACAACCTGCTCCTGCTCCCGGAAGCGCGGCTGCGGGAGGTGCGCGGCAACCAGATCGCCATGATCTTCCAAGACCCAATGACGTCGCTGAACCCGGTCTACACCGTCGGCGACCAGATCATCGAGGCGATCGTCACGCACGAGCAGGCGTCGAAGTCGGAGGCGAAGCGGCGCGCCGTCGAGCTGCTGCGCCAGGTCGGGATCCCGAACCCGCAGCAGCGCGTCGACGACTACCCGCATCAGTTCTCGGGCGGCATGCGCCAGCGCGCGATGATCGCGATGGCGCTGTCGTGCAACCCGGACGTCCTGATCGCGGACGAGCCGACGACGGCACTCGACGTCACCATCCAGGCGCAGATCCTCGAGCTGCTCGACCGGCTGCGCGCCGACTTCGACTCGGCCGTGATCCTGATCACGCACGACCTGGGCGTCGTCGCCGAGGTCGCCGACGAGATCGTCGTCATGTACGCCGGGCGGATCGTGGAGCGCGGCGGGAAGCGCGACGTCTTCTACGACCCGCAGCACCCGTACACGTGGGGGCTGCTGGGCTCGATCCCGCGGCTCGACCGTCCGAAGCCGAAGAGGCTCCACTCGATCGAGGGCACGCCCCCGTCGCTGATCAACCTCCCGCAGGGGTGCAAGTTCCGGCCGCGCTGCCCGCACGCGTTCGAGAAGTGCATGGAGGAGCCCGAGCTCACGAGCCGAGTCGAGGAGCGTGGGCACCTCGACCGCTGCTGGCTCTCGGTCGACGACAAGCGCGGGAGACGGGAGCAGACGATCGCGGGCGAGGCGCAGGTGGCGTGACCGAGGCGCACACGCAGAACGGCTCGCTGGTCGAGGTGCAGAGCCTCAAGAAGTACTTCCCGATCCGGAAAGGCGTGCTCGGCCGTGAGGTCGAGCGCGTGCACGCGGTCGACGACGTCTCGTTGAGCGTCGGCGAAGGGGAGACCCTCGGCCTCGTCGGCGAGTCCGGCTGTGGCAAGTCGACCCTCGGTCGCTGCATCGTGCGCTTGCTGAACCCGACCGCCGGCGACGTCGTCTTCGACGGGCGCTCGATCGGTCAGCTCAAGCAACGCGCGCTCCGGCCGCTGCGCCGCGAGATGCAGATGATCTTCCAGGATCCGTACGCGAGCCTGAACCCGCGCAAGCGGGTCGGCACGATCATCGGCGACCCGATGCGGATCCACGGCATCGGCGACCGCGGGGAGCGCAAGCAGAAGGTCGAGGAGCTGCTCGAGACCGTCGGCCTCTCCCCGGAGCACTACAACCGCTTCCCGCACGAGTTCTCGGGAGGCCAGCGTCAGCGCATCGGCGTCGCCCGCGCGCTCGCGCTGCGGCCGAAGCTGATCGTCGCCGACGAGCCGGTCTCCGCGCTCGACGTCTCGATCCAGGCGCAGATGGTGAACCTGCTCGAGGAGCTGCAGGACGAGTTTCGGCTGACGTACATCTTCATCGCGCACGACCTCGGCGTGGTGCGGCACGTGTCCGACCGGATCGCGGTGATGTACCTCGGCAAGCTCGTCGAGCTCTCGCCGGCCGAGGAGCTCTACACGCGCCCGATCATGCCGTACACCGAGGCGCTGCTTTCCGCGGTGCCGGTGCCCGACCCCGACCTCGCGGAGCGGCGGGAGCGCATCGTGCTCGAGGGCGACGTCCCGAGCCCCATCCATCCGCCTTCGGGCTGCCGCTTCCATCCGCGCTGCCGGTACGCCACCGACGTCTGCACCCAGATCGAGCCCCCGCTGGTCGACTACGGGAACGGCCACCTCGCCGCCTGCCACCACCCGCTGAACGTGGACAAGGAAACACTCGCGCGCGTCGAGGCGTCGTCGGCGCACACGCCGGCGGCCGCCGACGAGGCCGCGCTTCCCCGCGAGCCGGCGAAGGAGCAGGCCAACCCGGTCACCGGCACGGGCGATCCCTGAAACGGGGTAGGACCTCGGCCTAAAGAGCGGCGCCGACCAGGCCGATACGCCTCGTACCGTGGACGCTGCTGAGCGCAAGGAGATCCTGTCCCGCTACGTCGACCACAGCCGTCGTTTCGACGCCGTGGCCAAGAAGCGTGGCGGCGGCGCGGAGGTCATCCCGTTCTCGGGCCCGCTCCAGGAGCTCGAGCAGGAGCCGACCGCGCGTGAGATCGAGGTCCTGCAACTGATCTCCGACGGCCTCGTGAACCGCGAGATTGGCGTCCGCCTCTTCCTCTCGGAGGAGACGGTGAAATCGCACGTGCGGCACCTGCTCGCAAAGCTGCAGGCCAGGTCGCGCGCCCACGCGGTAGCGGTGGGCTTCAGGCGCGGCCTGATCGCCTAGAACCGGGGGACGAACCTACCGGTTTCTGTGTGCTTCTCCACAACCCTGTGGAAATCCCTCAACAGGGTGATGTGGACAGCTTGGGGAAAACAGAAGCT
>JBPYFE010000012.1:0-11816 GCA_051986525.1 Gaiellaceae bacterium | reverse complement strand
GTAGACCCCGCGACCCGCCCCCGCACCGGGCACCAGCTCGCCCGCTTCCGCGTGGAAGCGCTGCAGCTCTGCCTGGGGCGCGCGGCGGCCGCAGCCGGCGCACGTGCGAATCGGATCTCCGCTCGTTACTCGTCCTCCTCGCTCGGGATGTGTGCGACGTGCTCGACGGGGATGCCGCCGTTGGGGTCGTCCTCGACGCGCGTCAGCTGGACGGCACCGCTCTCGAGCGTCTCGTCGTCGCCGTTGACCGGCGCGTCGCCCGGCCCCGCCGGGAAATCGTCCTCGGGGTCGCCCGCCGGGAACGCCGCGGCGTCCTCGGTGACGGGCTCGGGCGCCGCCGTGTCGGACAGCTCCTCCAGCTCGGGCTCCGACTCGGCAACGATCGGATTGTCCTCGTCGTCGGTCTCGTGCAGCGCGAGATCCTGGTGGGCAGGCACGCCGCAGTACTTGGAGCCGGGCAGCGCGGCGTTCGGGCAGCGCTTGCCGTTCGAGAGCACCGCCGCGCAGCGGCCGGAGATGTCGCTCTCGTCGCCGGGCTCGCCGCCGCCGAAGGCCGCCTCGGCCTCCTGCTGCGCGAACTCGGTGTCGGAGGTGATGTCGATCTTCCAGCCGGTGAGGCGCGCGGCGAGGCGGGCATTCATGCCCTCCTTGCCGATTGCGAGCGCGAGCTGGTCGTCCGGCACGACCACGGTCGCCTCGCGGCCGTCGTCGTCGAGGTACACCTCGCGGACGCGCGCCGGCGAGAGCGCCTTGGCGACGAACCGCGCGGGCTCGTTGTTCCACGGGATGATGTCGATCTTCTCGCCGCGGAGCTCGGACACGACCATGCGGACGCGCGAGCCGCGCGGGCCGACGCACGCGCCGACCGGGTCGACGCCCTGGGCGTGCGACTCGACCGCGATCTTCGAGCGGTAACCCGGCTCGCGGGCAACGCCGCGGATGTCGACGAGGCCGTCGGCGATCTCGGGAACCTCGAGCTCGAAGAGCGTCTTGATCAGCTCCGGGTCGCGCCGCGAGAGGATCACCTGCGGGCCCTTCGTCCCCGAGCGCACCTCGATGATGACGGCCTTGATCCGCGAGCCCTGCTCGTAGCGCTCGCCGTCGACCTGCTCGGAGCGAGGCAGCAGCGCCTCGACCTTGCCGAGGTCGACGAGCACGTTGTTGCGGTCGCCGGCCTGCTGGACGATCCCGGTCACGACCTCGGAGACGCGGTCGATGTACTCCTCGTACATCATCTGGCGCTCCGCCTCGCGGATCCGCTGCGTGATCACCTGCTTCGCGGTCTGCGCGGCGATGCGGCCGAAGTTCTCGGGCGTCACGTCCGCACGCTTGACCTGATCGTCCGGGACGTCCGACCAGTCGATCTCGAGGTCGTCGTCGGTGACGAGCACGTGCGAACGCTCGCCGGTCTCCTCCTCTGCCTGCTCGAGCTCGGTCAGGACGCGCTCGCGCGCCTCCTCCATCAACCGCTCCTCGATGTCCGGCGGCAGCTCGATCGAATAGACGCGGAAGTCGCCTTCGCCGCGGTCGAGCTCGACGACGGCGTGGCGGGACGCGCCCGGCGTCTTCTTGTACGCGGCGAGCAGTGCGTCCTCGAGCGCCTCGATCAGCGTCTCGCTCTCGATTCCCTTGTCGCGCTCGAGCTCCTGGACGAACTCGATGATCTCTCTGCTCATCAGCTATCCCTCGTCGATCAGGTTGCCCCGCACGATCTCCTCGTACGGGATTTGGACTGGGTCGCCGCCCTCGGCTCCGACGCGAACGGCTCGGTCGTCTGCGGAAAGGACCTCGCCGCGAACCTTCTGGCGCGAGGCCGTCTTGAGCCTGACGCGGCGACCGACCGCGCCGGCGAAGTGCTCGGGCTTGCGGAGCGGCCGCTCCGGGCCCGGCGAGGAGACGTCGATCGTGTAGTCGCGCCGGTACTCGTCGAGCTGGCTCGTGACCCGCTCGCAGAGCGCGTGGTCGACGCCGTTCGGATGGTCGATGTAGACGCAGAAGCGGTCGGGCGAGAGCAGCTCGACGGCGAGCACCTCGGTGCCCGGAACCCGCTCTTCGACCTTCTCGGTCAGCTCGTGCTCGAGCTGACGCTCCTTCGTCCTGACGTCCGTCATCTCCCTCCCGGTGCTTCGCCCCGGCTCATAAAAAATGGGCGCCGCGCGCCCATTTCGCCAAGCCGGTGAAATGTGGTTCGGGCAGGATAGCAAGGCGCCGCGGCGCAAAGAGAACTCGATCCAATGCTGCTTCCGCGCCGTCTCACCCCGCGCCTGCCGGGCCCGCTCGCCCACGTGCTCGACTGGGTCGTGACGATCGTCGTCGCGGTCGCGCTCGTGCTCGTCTTCCAGGCCGAGGTGGCGAAGCCGTACCGCGTCCCGACCGCGTCGATGGAGCCGACGCTCCACTGCGCAAAGCCCAGCGAGGGGTGCCGGTCGAAGTACTCCGACCGAGTGATCGCGCTGCGGATCGTCTACCGGTTCCGCGACCCGGAGCGCGGCGAGATCGCCGTCTTCCACGCGCCGCCGGCCGCCACGACGTGCGGCACGAGCGGCGGCGTCTTCATCAAGCGCGTGATCGGGCTTCCCGGCGAGCGCGTCTCCGAGCGCGACGGCATCGTCTACATCGACGGCCGGCGCCTCGCCGACCAGTACGTCCCGGAGTCCTGGCGGGACCACCGCACCGCGAGCTGGCCGCGGCTCCGTCCCGGCTTCTACTTCGTCGTGGGCGACAACCGGGCGAGCTCGTGTGACTCTCGCGAGTGGGGACCGGTCGCGCGAAGCCGCTTCATCGGCCCGGCGGACGTGACGTACTGGCCGCCGAGCCGAATCGCGGTTCGCTGACCGCCCGCTAGACGCTCTGCGTCTCGGGCGGCCTGTTCTCGCTCAGGCGGCGAATCAGGTCGGCGACGTCGGCGGTCTCCTGCTCGAGGTCGCGCTGGTACTCCTCCAGCCACTGGAGCAGCGTCTCGGCGTTCGGGAAGCGCCGTCCGCGCCCCCAGCCTCGGCGGCTGCGAAATCCATGTCCATGCATCGTTGTGCTCACCTCCCTCCCTCCTCGTCGTAGCGGTTCAGAAATCCCTGCACGACGTTCTGCGCGTCGCGGAGCGAGGCGGCCCAGCGGTCGAGCAGGCGGCGTCCGTCGTCGGTGAGCTCGTACGTGCGCTTCGCCGGGCCGGGAAGCTCGGCGCTCCACTCCGAAGTGACGACGCCCTCGGCCTCGAGGGCTCGCAGCAGCCGGTAGAGGTTGCCGACGTCGACGCGCGTCTCCGCCCCGGCCACTTCGGGCAGCCGTTCGATCAGCTCGTAGCCGTGATGCGGACGCTCGCGCAGAAGCAGCAGCAGCGCCGGCTCGACGAAGCGCTCGACGCGGGCGCGGACCTGCCAGTGGCCGGGGCGAACGCGCTCCCGGCTCCGGACGCGTCGTGGGTGTCGGTGGCCGTGCATCGGCGTCAGTATAGGTAAAACACATATGTCTAAGACACCGCCGTACGTTCGCGGCTCGTAAAGCCGCTCAACAAAGCGGCACGCGACGCGTCAGATCAGTACCGCCGTGAACGCCCTGGCCCCGCACGCAGCCCTCGTCGCCCTCCTCACCACGGGCGTCGGCGCGGCCATGATCCGGATGGGGCTCAGCCGCGGGCTGCTCGTCGCCCGGACGCGGCGGCGCTGCCCGAGTTGCGGCCGCCTGCTGCAGGCGCCCGTCTGCAAGAGCTGTACGGCGTAGGCGGCTAGTAGGCCCGCCGACGAGGCGGCCGCCGGTGCCAGAACCGAACGAGCAGGTAGGTCGGCACGAGCCACGCCAGCAGGAAGGCGACGACGGCGGCGGTCGAGGCGCCGTGGACGACCAACATCAGCGTGAAGACGAGCAGCAGCGAGAAGCTGAAGACGAGGTACGCGCCGGTGAAGAGCACGAGCGCGACACCTCGGACGACCGCCTGGGCGGCGCCGCGGCCACGCTCGAGCAGCTCGGCGCTCTCGCTCGTCAAGCCGGACATCGCGCTTCGCAGCTGACGCTGCGAGCGCGCCCCCATGACGTCGGCGATCCGGTCGGAGAGCTCGTCGACCGTCAGGCGTCCTCGTGCGTAGTGCTCGCGCAGCGCGACCGCAGCGCGATCCCGGTCCCGGTCCCCGACGAGCATGACGCCATGGTAGCTCGCGGTTTCGCGTCCGGCCGCTACGCCTCGACGACGATCGTCACCGGCCCGTCGTTCACGAGCTCGACCTCCATCCGGGCGCCGAAGCGGCCGGTCACGACTGTTGGGCCGAGCGCGCGCGCCGCGGCGACGAACGCCTCGTAGAGCGGCTCCGCCTCGTTCGGGGGCGCGGCGCCGGAGAAGCTCGGCCGGTTGCCCTTGCTCGTGTCGGCGAGGAGCGTGAACTGGCTGACGACGAGCGCGCCCCCGCTGGTCTCGAGGACGCTCCGGTCGAACCTGCCCGCCTCGTCTTCGAAGATCCTCAGCCTCGCCACCTTCGCGGCGAGCCGTTCGGCCGCCGCCGCGTCGTCGCTCCGCCCGACGCCGAGCAGGACGACGAGCCCGGCTCCGATCTCGCCCACCGTCTCGCCGCCGGCGCGGACCGAGGCGCGCGAGACGCGCTGGACGACCGCTTTCAGCTGTCGAGCTCTTTGATGCGCGAGCTGTAGTCGGTCGAAGCCGGCCGTAGCGAGCTCGCGAGCTTGTAGTGGCCCTGCGCCTCGGTCTCCCTGCCCTGCTTCTCGAGGCAGCGGCCGAGGGCGTAGTGCGCGTAGTCGTCGGCCGGAGCGAGTTCGAGCATGTGCCGGAACTCCGTCTCCGCCTCCTCGTAGCGGTGGATGCGGAAGTAGGCGATCCCGAGCGCCTCGCGGATCGAGGCCTTGTCGGGCTCGCGGCGCTTCGCCTTCTCGAGCGGCACGGTCGCCTGCGCGGCCATCCCCTCGCGGAGATGCGCGCGGCCTTGCTGGAAAAGGGTGTACGTGTCGCTCATGTCAGGTACGGAAAGTTCTCCTCTACCAAGTCAAGCGGATGCGTCAAATCTCGGGTTCGCCCGACTTCGAGCGCCGAAACCTCGTGACCGTCGGCGAGCGCGCGGTTGAACGCCTCGGCCAGCTCGTACGGCGGCCCCGCGAGGCCGTCGAGGTACGGCACGAGCTCTGATGACAGCGACCAGAGGCCGGCGTGGAAGAGCGTTCCGTCGCCCTCGCCGATCGCGATGGCGCGGCTGTTCTCGACGGTCACCTCGGCGCCGCCGGGCGGCTCCCGCCGGACCGCGATCGACGGCGCAGAAGCAGCCGCGAAACGGGCGACGTCGCCCGGGCGGAAGACCGTGTCGGCGGTCGAGACGAGCGTCGGCGCCCTGGCGCCGCCGGCCAGCGCTTGCGCGACCGCGTCGGCCGAGCCGTGCGGCTCGGGCTGCCGCGCGTAGCGAATCTCGACCCCGAAGCCACTTCCGTCGCCGAGCAGCGCCTCGACCTGCTCGGCCAGGTGACCGGTGACGACGGTGACCGGATCGCAGCGCGCTTCGGCGAGGTCGCGAATCAGCCTCGCCACGACGGGCCGTCCGTCGATCGGCAGGATCGGCTTGGGCCAGCGCTCCGTCAATGGACGCAGCCGGCGGCCCTCGCCTGCCGCCATGACGATCGCCTCCACGCGTCAGCCGGTCAGTCCGAGCGACCGCAGTGAGACCGTGCCGAAGGCGCGCTCGGAGCGCGACAGGCGCCGCCGCACCGCGCGTAGAAGACGCCGCAGCTCGCGGTGCGCGTCGCGCGCCGCGCGGGAGGCGTCCGCAGGCGGGCCGTAGCGCGCGCGGGCCGCCGCGGAGAAGAAGTCCTCGGCGCGCACGTCGAACTCGCGCTGCACCACC
The DNA here is from genome assembly GCA_051986525.1 of Gaiellaceae bacterium. Taxonomy (GTDB): domain Bacteria; phylum Actinomycetota; class Thermoleophilia; order Gaiellales; family Gaiellaceae; genus 13-2-20CM-68-14. Next base: position 5,985 of record JBPYFE010000012.1, on the reverse strand, counting down.
GCCGCGAGCTCGAGCATGGTCGCGCTCTCGCGCGTCGGCAGGCCCTGGTCGGCGAGAAAGTCGCGGAGCTCGCGGACGGCCGCTCCGGATCGACGCCGCGGGTCGCGCGTCAGGTAGCGGCGTTTACGGAGGACGAGCTTCAGCGCCGCGACGAGGACGACCGCTCCGGCCGCGACGAGCCCGAGCAGCCTGAGCAGGGCGCCGATGCCCGTGCCGCCGCCGCTCAGGTGGCGCTGCCTGCGGAACCGGAGCCGCCCGCCCGAGGGGACGCCGTGCTTGTTCGCGGTGACGCTGCGCAGCTTCCGCAGGTCGAAGCCGCCGGTCGAACCCCGGAGCGACGCCCCGACCGCGCGCAGCCCGTCCGAGAGGTCGAAGTGCAGCGACGACGCGGTGTACGGCCCCTGAAGGTTGCCGCGGCCCGGCGTCGGGTCGAACGGCAGCCAGCCGTAGCGCGGGAACCAGGCCTCGACCCACGTGTGTGCGTCGTGGTCGGTGACGGTCCACTCGCCGCTCTTGTCGTCGTACACACCGCTCGTGAACCCGGCCGCGACGCGCGCGGGGATGCCGAGGTAGCGCAGCATGAGCGCCATGGCGCCGGCGAAGTGCTGGCAGTAGCCGGCGCGGGTGCGGGTGACGAAGGCGACGAGCGGCGGTACGTTGCCGATCCGCGGCGGCGTCTCGTCGTACCGGAACGCGCTCGACCGGAACCAGGCCTCGAGCTCGAGCGCGGCCGCATACGGGTTCGCCGGGTGGCCGACGACGCGGCGCGCGATCGCGTAGAAGCGTTGGTACTGGTGAACGCGGTAGTTGTCGCGGAAGAGCTCCCGCAGCGTCGCCTCGCGACCCGGCGACCCGAAGACGGGCGCGATCGTGCGCGCCTCGATGTACAGGTCGTTCGCGAGCACGAGCCGCGGGTAGTCCGGCTTCAGGCGCGCGAGCTGCTCCGGCTTCGGCTTCGCCTGGTAGCTCCAGGCCGTGTACCGGACGCCCGGCGAGAGCGGGTTCTCCTGGAGATAGGCGACGCCTCCGGTCGCGTAGTCGACGGCGCCGAGGCCGCTCGCGTAGGCGACCGGGACGCTGCCGGCGATCAGGTGATTGTCCCGCAGGGCGCCGACCGTGACGTCCTCGCGGATCCACTTCGAGGGGTTCGCGGCGGCCGGCGGGAACTCGTCGTCGAGGTTGAGGACGTCACGGCCGCCCGCCGGGTTCGCGGAGATCGGGACCGCGCTCTCGAACCAGTTGCCGCCATCGAACTCGTCGAGCGTCGTGGCCCGCCAGTACATCGGCTTGTTCGGCGCCTTGATCCGCAGGACGGTGGTGATCTTCTTCGGGAACCTGAGCCCGCGGTAGTCGGAGTTCCAGACGTACTCGACGCCGACCGCCTTTTCGGGGTGGTTGTAGAAGTCCCACTTCTGCCAGTGCAGGATCTGGCCGCTCGCGACGGCGTTCGAGTTCGAGAGGCCGAAGGCGACGGCTACGACGGCCGTCCCGACGAGCGCCGCGGCGGCGAGCCGCCGCGGCTGCGGCCGGCGCCCGAGCCCGACCACGAGGGCGAGGATCGCCGCGAGCAGCGCCGCGCCGCGGAGCAGGTCGTCGGAGCCGTTCAGGAGCGTCGCCGGCCAGCCGGCCGCGACGAGCAGCGCGAACGCGGCTCCGATCGGTCGGCGCTCGGCGATCAGCCAGGCGACGACCGCGCACGAGACGAACAGCGCGACGAGGATGACGCCCTCCATCCGCGGGTGGTGCGCGGCGAGGAAGGGCAGCCTGACGTCGTAGAACTCGAGGAAGCCGTCGCCAAACCGTGCGAGCAGCCGGCCCGGATGCTCGACCCAGACGCCGAACGCCGTATGGAAGGCGAGCGTCGCCGCGACCAGCGTCGCGGCCAGGCGCAGCGGCCGCCCCGGCAGCAGTACCGGTGCGACCGCCAGGCCGATCAGCCAGAGCGCCGTCCCGGCCCCGACGGGTGGGCGCTCGAGCCGGAGCCAGCACCATGCGAGTAACGCCGCCGGCCCGGCGTAAAGCGCCAGCGTCTGCGCGCGGTCACGCACGGGCGGCTTTCCGCAGGCTGGCGGCGGTCAGCTTCTCCTGCAGGTCGTCGCCAAGCCGCACGACGGCGACGGGAACGCCGGCCGTCTGCAACCGCAGCAGCCCCGGTCGCCGCTCGCCGGCGCCGTTCGGCTCGACGAACACGAGCGCCGCCTGGCGCTGGCCGAGCGAGCGCTGGAGCAGCCGTTCGACGAGGCTCGGCGAGAGCGACGAGGTGACGATCGTGAGCTCGCGGGCGCGTGCCGCTGCGCTCGCGTCCTCGCCGAGCAGCGCCGACGCGGGCGTCCTGCCGTCGGGCGCGGCCGCGGCGAGCAGGTCGTACGCAGGCCGCCAGTCCGTCTCGAACGAGTGGACGCGCTGCATCGTCCGCCGCGCGCCGTTGACGATCAGGATCGAGCGCCGGCCGCGCCGCGCCTGCGCGAGCAGCAGCGACCCCGCGGCTCGAACCTGGACGTCGAAGACGTCCGGCGCCGGGCCGGCCTCGGCGTCGAGCAGCACCGCCACCTCGTCGCGCGGCGCGTCCTCGAGCTCCTTCACCATCAGCTCGCCACGCTTGGCGGTCGATCGCCAGTGCACCTTCCGCAACGACTCGCCCTGCTCGTAGTCGCGGACGCTGTGGAGGTCGAAGCCGCTCGGCCGGCGCAGGAGAAGGCGGCGCCCGTCTTGCCCATACGTGCCGCCTTCGGAGAACAGCCGCTCGAGCGGGACGAGGCGCGGGTAGACGAGCAGCGTCGCCGGTGCCGCGAGCGGCATCTCGGCTCGCTCCAGGCCGAACGCGTCCTCGATCACGGCCCGGACGCCGGTGAACGAGTAGCGGCCGCGGCGCAGCGAGCGAAGCGAATAGCCGCCTCGGCCCGCCTCGAGCGGCGTCCGCCTCTCGCCGAGACCGGACACCTCCTCCACCAGCACGAGCGACGCCGGCGGGATCCTGCTCTCGTGCTCGAGCTCGATCCGTACCGCGACGTCGTCCCCTTCGAGCCGCTCCTCGCCTTCGAGCTCGCGGCGAAGCCGCATCGGCCCCCGCGCTAGCCGTACCCAGAGCCAGGCGAGGAAGACCACGAACAGCAGGCCGAGCGCCGCCGGGTAGAGCGGGAGCGCACCGAAAGCGCGTGCGACGACGTAGGTGAGCAGCCCGAGACCGAGGACGGCGCGGCCGCGCCGGGTCACAGCGGGACGGGCGTCCGCTCGAGCGCCTCGCGGACGAGCTCGCCCGCCGCTCCACCGGCCGAACGCGCCTCGGGCGCGAGCACGAGCCGGTGCGCGAGCACGGGCTCGGCAACCGACTTGACGTCGTCGGGCTCGACGAATTCGCGCCCGGCCGCGAGCGCGCGCGCCTTCGCCACCCGCAGCAGCGCTATCCCGGCCCGCGGACTGGCGCCGACGTAGAAGCGCTCGTCGCCTCTCGTGGAACGGAGCAGCGCGACGACGTAGCGGTTGATGCTCTCCTCGACGAACACCTCGCGCGCCGCGTCGACGAGCGCGACGACCTCGTCGGCACGCGCGACCGATGTGAGCGTCTCGAGCGGCGGGTCGACCGTCTGCTCGGTCAGCATCCGCGCCTCTTCGGCGAGCGGCGGGTACCCGATCGAGAGCCGCATGGTGAAGCGGTCGAGCTGCGCCTCGGGCAACGGGTAGGTGCCCTCGTACTCGACAGGGTTCTGCGTCGCCGCGACCATGAACGGCCGGCCGAGCTCGTACGTGTTGCCGTCGACGGTGACCTGGTTCTCCTGCATGCACTCGAGCAGCGCCGCCTGCGTCTTCGGCGAGGCGCGGTTGATCTCGTCGACGAGCAACAGGTTCGCGAACACGGGCCCGGGCCGGAACTCGAACTCGTTCGAGCGCTGGTTGAAGACGTTGACGCCGGTGACGTCCGACGGCAGCAGGTCGGGCGTGAACTGCAGGCGCGAGAAGGAGCAGTCGACCGAACGCGCGAGCGCCTTCGCGAGCGTCGTCTTCCCGACACCGGGGAGGTCCTCGATGATCAGGTGTCCTTCGGCGAGCAGGCAGAGGACGGTCAGCTCGAGCGTCTCGCGCGGCGCGTGCACCACGGCGGCCAGGTTGTCGACCACGCGCCCGACCGCGGCCGCGGCGCCGGCCCCTGTCGCTGCTCTAGCGGGCTCGTCCATCGTCCATCAGCCTCACGACCTCGTCGATGATCTCACGCGCGATCTGCTCCTTCGGCGCCTTGGCGATCAGCCGCTCTCCGTCTGCTGAGACGAGCACGACCTCGTTTTCGGACGCGTCGAAGCCGATGTCGTCGCGCGCGACGTCGTTGAAGACGATCAGGTCCGAGCCCTTCCGAACCAGCTTCTCGCGCGCACGCTCGAGGCCGTGCTCGCCCCGGTCGGCCGCGAAACCGACGAGCACGCGGCCGGGCCTCGGCTTCGCGCCGAGCTCGCGCAGGACGTCGTTCGTCGGCTCGAGCGTGATCGTCCACGGCTCGTGGTCCTTCGGCCGCTTGGCCTCGCTCGGATTCGCGGGCCGGTAGTCGGCGACCGCGGCCGCCATGACGACGACGTCGGCATCGGCGCGGGCGAGCACCTCCCGCTCGATCGCTTCTGCGGTCGGCGCCGCCACGACCTCGACCTTGCCCGGCGCGGGAACGGCGAGGCTCGCCGCCACGAGCGTCACCTCGGCGCCGCGCAGGCGCGCCTCCTCCGCGAGCGCCGCGCCCATGCGTCCCGACGACCGGTTGCCGACGAAGCGCACCGCGTCGAGCGGCTCCCGCGTGCCGCCGGCGCTGACGACGACGCGCTTTCCCGCGAGCTGGCCGCGTCGTGCCAGCACGGAATCCAGGCGGGCGAAGATCTCCTCCGGCTCGCTCATCCTCCCCACGCCCCACTCGCCCTCGGCCATTTCTCCCTCGTCGGGCCCGACCAGGACGACGCCCCGCTCGCGCAGGGCCGCCACGTTCGCGCGGGTCGCGCGGTTCGCCCACATCCGCGGATTCATGGCCGGCGCGGCGAGCACGGGGCCGTCGAAGGCGAGCGCGGTCTGCGTGAGGACGTTGTCCGCGAGCCCGTGGGCGAGCTTCGCGAGCGTGTTCGCCGAGAGTGGCGCGATCACGAGCAGGTCGGCCTGCAGCAGGTGTGGGTAGAGCTCGCGCGGCTGCTCGCGGCGCGCGAGCGCCTCGAACGTCTTCGCGGTCACGAACGTCTCCGCCTCGGCGGTCAGCACCGGTGTCACCTCGTGGCCGGCCCGCACCAGCATGCGCGTGAGCTCGGCCGCCTTGTAGGCCGCAATTCCGCCGCTCACGCCGAGAATCACGCGCGCCATGCCGCTCATTGTGCCCGCATCCCACGGGTCGGCCCAAACCGCAGCGCGGGGCCCTTGTCGCGCTCGCGCTCGTACTCGCGGGCGCCGCGTCCAGCCGGAGCGACTCCACTCCGACCCTCAAGGGCGTCGTCGGGCCGGGCTACAGCGTGTCGCTCACCAAGGACGGGAAGAAGTCACGACCCTCGAGGCGGGCAAGTACAAGATCGTGATCAGCGACAAGGCGAGCTTCCACAACTTCACGCTCGAGCGTGAGAAGCCGACCAAGCCCCACCTGGAGAAGCTCATCACCGGGACCGGCTCCACGGGCACCAAGACGCTCGTCTGGACACTGAAGCCGGGAAGCTGGCGCGCCTACTGCTCCGTGCACGAAGCGCAGATGCGCCAGGACTTCAAGGTCACGAAGTACGTACGTCCGCGGAGGGGCCGCCTTCCGGAGGCCGTCCGCTTCCTACTTCTTGTAGGCGTACTTGATCTTGCCCTCGGACACTTCCTCGAGGGACATGGTCAAGTAGTTCTTCGAGCGCGACTCGATCAGCGGTGGCAGGAACTGGTCGAACGTGCCCTCGCCGAGCTGGTGGTGGTAGTTGTTGATCTGCCGGGCGCGCTTCGCCGCGACGATCACCAGCGCGTAACGCGAGTCGACGTTGTCGAGCAGCTCGTCGA
>JBPYFE010000011.1:0-6428 GCA_051986525.1 Gaiellaceae bacterium | reverse complement strand
ATCGTTCCGGCCATGGCCGGGGCCTGGGCGCTCGTGACGCTCGTCGAGCGCTCGGCGAGCTCTGACCGGCACGGGGCGGAGACGGAACCAGAGTCCGAAACGGAGGAGCCGATGCAACCGCCGCCGTCGCACGTGACCGTGCTCGAGGACCAGCCCGCGGCGGAGCACCCGCCGGCGCCGATTCCCGAGCCTGCGCCCGAGCCGGCTCCCGCGCCGGAGCCGATTCCACCGGCCCCCGAGCCCTCGCCGCCGCGGCCGGAGCCGACGCCGCTGCCGGATCCGAACCCGCAGCTGCAGGCAGTCCCGGACCCCGAGCCGGAGCCCGAGCCCGCCGCCCCGCAGCGGCAGGAACGCGCCGTCGTGCAGCTGCCGCAGCGGGACGGCCCGCCGCGTGAATGGAACGTCTGGGACCTCGAGCGGATTGCGCGCGAGCGGGACGGCGACGACGCGGGTCGGGACGAGGAGCTCGCGTACCTGCTCCTCGAGCTGCGCCAGTTCGCGAACGCCGACGGCGTCCTGCCCGCGAGCTTCGACCCGGTCGTGCGCGAGGCCTTCGGCGAGCTCCTCTACGCCGGAATTTGAGCGCAGCGCTCGCCATGCGGGAGATCGTGCTCGCGGGCGTGGCCCTGCTCGCGGCCGTGCTCGCCGTCGCGCTCGCCTCGCCGCGGGGCCCGCACGACGAGAGCAGCGCGCACCTCCAGCCGGTGGTCGTCCCGGGCGGCGGCTGGTACACGGCCTTCGCCGGCGCGGGGCCGATGCACTACGGCACGCGGACGAACTGCGGCGTGCTGCTGCGCCCGTCGACGCGCGGGCTCGTCGACTCGGTACTGCCCTGCAACGTGAAGCTGTTCGTCAGCTTCGGCGGCAGCGACCGGATCCTGACCCAGGTGATCGCCCGCCGTCCGGTCGTCCCGGGCCGTCGCTTCGACGTGACGCCGGCGCTCGCGCAAGACCTCGGGATCCACGGAATCGAGCGGATCAGCTGGGACTACGCCAGATGAAGCGACGCACGCTAGTCTGAAATCCGTGCTCGACCCTGTTCGTGCACCGCGTCTTCAAAGTAGAACCAACACCAAGTGAAAGGGAGCTTGCGTTCGGCTAGGGCGTAGTCCGAAACCGACGGGGCACCCACCTGGCTGTGCCAGGTTCGCTACGGGCGCGGAACGTATCGGCAGGGTGGGGCACTCAATTCGAAGCGGGGGCGAAGAGTGATCGAAGTCGTTGGCGATTCGTCACGCGGCGGCGACGTCGCGCTCGTTCGCCTGACAATCGACGGCGAGCGGATCGTGGCGGCCGACGCCGAGGGCCTGGAGCGTTCGCTCGAGGGACTGACGCTGCTCGAGGCGGCGGCGGTTCCCGGGGAGACGCTCGCCGCCGACGCGCTCGCGAGCGCGCTGGGCCAGGTCTTCCGCGCGCCGTTCGACCGGCGCCGCGTCGCCGTCGCGATGAGCGGCGGCGTCGACAGCGCGGTCGCGCTCCTGCGTGCCGGCGAGCACGCGCTCGGCGTGACGCTGCGGCTCTGGATCGACCCGCAGGCGCCGGACGTCGAGCGGGCGTGCTGCTCGCCCGAGGCCGTGATCGCGGCACGCGAGACCTGCCATGCGCGCGGGCTGCCGCACGTGACGCTCGACCTGCGGGAGGAGTTCCGCCGCGCGGTCGTGACGCCGTTCGTCCGCGGCTACGAGCGCGGCGAGACTCCGAACCCGTGCATCCGCTGCAACGGCGGCTTTCGGTTCGCCGAGCTGCTCGCTTTCGCACGACGCGCCGGCGCCGCTCGCCTGGCGACCGGGCACTACGCGCGCATCGTCGAGCACCGCGGCCGCCGGCTGGTCGCGCGCGCCGCCGACCCGGCGAAGGACCAGTCGTACATGCTCGCCGGCCTCGACCCGAGCTTCCTCGACCGGGTCTGGTTCCCGCTCGGCGGGCAGGCGAAGGAGGAGACCCGCGCCGAGGCGGAGGCCGCCGGGCTCGCCGTCGCCCGCCGCGCCGAGAGCCAGGAGGCGTGCTTCCTCGGCGGCGACGACTATCGCCGCTTCCTCGAGCGCCGGGGCGTCGAGTCGACCCCGGGCGCGATCGTCGACGAAGCGGGCGCTGAGCTCGGCGAGCACGAAGGCTTCTGGCGGTTCACGCCGGGACAGCGGCGGGGGCTCGGGGTCTCGGCGGCGGAGCCGCTGTACGCGCTGCGCACCGACGCGGCGGCGAACACGGTCGTCGTGGGCCCGCGCAGCGCGCTCGCCGCCGAAACGATTTCGGCCCGTGGCCGGTTGTACGTTCCAGTGAGGCGTGCAGAGGTGAAGTGGCGCTACCGCTCGCCGGCGGCGCCCTGCGAGGTCGAGTCGCGCGACAGCGGTTTCACGCTGCGGCTCGGCGCGCCCGCGTACGGTGTCGCACCAGGTCAAGCCGCCGTGCTCTACGAGGACGGCGTCGTCGTCGGCGCCGGCTCGATCGTCGACCCCCACGCATAGGATCGAAGGACGATGGCCGAGCGCAGCGGCGACAAGATCCTCGTCACGATTCCGAGCGGCGACGGCTTCGACGACGTCGCCCAGCTCGTCCTCGGCGGCGTCGCGGCGCGGCTCGGGCTGACCTTCGAGAGCCTCGACGACCTCGGCACGGCGCTCGGCACGCTGCTCGAGCGCGCGCCCGAGGGGAGCGAGGTCAGCGTCGAGTTCATCGTCGGCGAGGACATGATCGTCGCGACCGTCGGGTCGTTCTCGGGCGACGGCGTCGTCCACGAGCTCGCGCAGCCCTCCGAAGGCTTCGGCCTGCGGCGGGTCCTGGAGACGGTGGTCGACGAGTTCCACGTCACCGAGCGGGACGACGGCCACTGGATCGAGCTCGAGAAACGCGTCGCCAAGGCGGAGCCGGAGCGGTGACGAACAAAAGCGACAAGGTCCTCCTGCGCCGCTACCACGAGCAGGGCGACCTGGCGGCGCGCGAGCAGTTGATCGAGCAGTACATGTCGCTCGTGCGCTCGCTCGCACGGCGCTACTCGTACCGCGGCGAGCAGTTCGAGGACCTCGTCCAGATCGGCGCGATCGGGCTGATCAAGGCGATCGACCGCTTCGACCTCGACCGCGGGGTCGAGCTGACCACGTACGCGACGCCGAACATCATCGGCGAGATCAAGCGCCACTTCCGCGACCGCGGCTGGTCGGTCCGGGTGCCGCGCGGGCTACAGGAGCTGAACATCCAGCTGTCGCGGCTGCTCGAGGAGCTGACCGTGCAGCTCGGGCGCTCACCCACGATCGCCGAGCTCGCGAAGGCCGCCGAGGTGTCCGAGGAAGAGGTGCTCGAAGCCCTCGAGAGCGGACGGGCCTACAGCTCGCTCTCGCTTTCGGCCGGCCCGGGGCAGGACGACGACGGCGACCTCGACCCGCTCGAGTCGCTCGGGACGGAGGAGCACGAGTACGAGGTCTCCGAGGACCGCGCGATCCTCGCGCCCGGCTTCCGCGTCCTCGACGAGCGCGAGCGGACGATCCTGCACCTGCGCTTCTTCAAGGGCCTGACGCAGTCGCAGATCGCGCAGCAGGTCGGGATCTCGCAGATGCACGTGTCGCGGCTGATCCGCCGCTCGCTCGAGAAGATCCGCGACGAGATCGGCGACGGCGAAGAGGGGCCGATCGAGATCCCGGACGTCGCGGACGGGTAGAGGTGAACCCGCGGGGGCGGCCCGCGGGCTCACATTCGAGGCTGGACTAGGGCTCGAGCGTCAGCTCGGCCGTGTCCGAGCTGAGCGTGGCCAGGTTCCAGCGGCCGTCGTGGAAGTGGCAGTGCATCTCGACGGTGTCGCCGAGCGCGAAGCCGGAGAGGTTCGTCCCCGCTGGCATCGCGCAGTTGACGAGCGTCGGGTAGCCCGGCACCTGGATCCCGATCCCGTCGCCGCGGATCGACTTGAGCACGCCGTCGAGCGTGAACTGAGGGATCCCGTCGGCAGGCCAGTCCGAGTTGTCTGACGAGATCGACGTGACGACGAAGCCCTCGCCGTCGTTCTCGCAGGCGAGGTCGACCGCGTCGTTGACCGTGAACGGACGCAGGTCCATCCCGGCCGGGACCGAGCACTGCACGGGCTCCGGGTGATGGGCGACCTGCACCGCGACGTAGGTCGAGTTCACGGCGGTCACGAGGCCGTTGAGCTCGAACGACTGCTTGAGGACGCCGTCGTCGTACCCGAGCGAGGCGGTGTCGGAGGAGAGCGACGCCAGCACGTACTTGCCGGCGGTGCGGTTGAACTCGCACCCCATCTCGACGAAGTCGCCGACGGCGAAGCCGCGGAGGTCCTCGCCCGGGGCGATCGCGCACGCCGTCGAGCCGATCGCCACGTGAACGGCGTCGAGCTCGGTGACGAAGCCCTTCACGTCGAGCGAGCCGCCGCCGTCGCCCGGCAGGTCGGCCGTCTTCGAGTGGAGCGCGACGAGGACCGCCTTGCCGTCGACGAGCTTGCAGCTCATCTCGACGAACTGGCCGACGGAGAAGCCGGAGAGGTCGAGCTTCTCCGGCACGGCGCACGTGACCGGCTGGTCGTGATGCTCGACGTCGACGGCGACGCCGGTCGGCGACATCGCGCTCAGCACGCCCGTCACCGAGAACCAGTTGTCGCCCATGTCGACGCCGTCGTCGGAGCCGCTGCCGTCGTTGCTCGCGTCCTCGTCGTCGAGGCTGACGAGCGTGAACGTGCCGTCCGGCTGCACCGTCGCGAGCAGCGAGAGCTCGTCGCCGGCGTTCATGTCCGGGAGGGCGAAGCCGTCCGGGACGTTCACCTTGACGAGGCCGCGGCCGTGAACCGCGAGGCTGAGCACGCTGCCGTCGGTCGAGAGGTAGATCCCCTCGAGCTGGATCTGGTCGTCGTGGCCCACCGGGGTCACGTCGTCGCAGAAGACCTGTGCCTTCCCGACGGTGGCCGTGGCAGTGATGCGGTCGCCGGCACGGAGCGTCCGTCCGTTCGTCGCGAAGCCGGCCGCGCCCTTGCGGAGCGCGAGCGTGAAGACGCTCTGGCCTGCCGAGACGTAGAGCGTCCGGCTCGTCCGCTTGACGACCAGTGCGCGCAGCTTCGCGCGCTTGCCGAGGCCGATCTTCTTGATGCTCTGCGCGGTGAAGGTCGAGTCCGGCAGCTTCGACGCGCTCGCGCGGACGACGGCGCCGAGGCCGATCTTCGCGAACGCCGCCTTGGGCGTCCGGATCGTGCGGACGGTGCCGTTCTTCGACGCGGTCACGAGCGCATGGCGCTTCGCGCTCTTCGCGACGACGACACCGGTGAATGTCCCTGCGTTGGCGGCAGCGGGCAGGATCAACCCCACCGCGGCGACCAGCACGAGTACTCGTTTCATCGATGGTCCTCCCTGTGTGCCGGCCCGACGGAGCTGGTTCCGGCTGTCGCTTGCTACTGCGGCAGCGGTCGGGCGGCAACCACCGTTGGCGCATTGATCGGGCTGCCAGGGCGAAAACCTGGGGAAGTTCCCTCGGCCGGGTCACTCGTTCTGGGGGAGGCGCGTAGCGCCTGTCCGCGAAGCGGACCAGGGGGAAGGGGTCTGGGGAACCGGAGGTTCCCCGGGCAGGGCCCGTACCTAGAATCACTTGCGGATGAAGACCAGCGACGAACTCCGCGAAGCGTTCCTCGCCTTCTTCGAGGAACGCGACCACGTGCGCCGTCGGTCGGCCTCGATCATCCCGCCGGCCGACGATCCGACAACCCTCTTCATCGTCGCCGGGATGCAGCCGATGAAGCGCTGGTTCCTCGGCGCCGAGGAGCCGGTCGGGCCGCGCGTGACGACGGTGCAAAAGGGCGTCCGTGCAGGGGGAAAGCAGAACGACCTCGACGACGTCGGCCTGACGAACAGGCACCTCTGCTTCCTCGAGATGCTCGGCAACTTCTCCTTCGGCGACTACTTCAAGGACGGCGCGATCGACTACGCCTGGGAGTTCATGACCGAGCACATGAAGTTCGATCCCGAGCGGCTGTGGCCGAGCGTCTTCGCCGGCGATCCGGAGCTCGGGCTCGGCGAGGACGAGGTCGCGATCGAGAGCTGGCAGCGGTACGTCCCGCGCGAGCGGATCGTCGGCCTGCCGCGGAGCGAGAACTTCTGGCAGGCCGCCGACACCGGCCCGTGCGGGCCGTGCTCGGAGATCTACTACGACCGCGGCGAGGAGTACGGCTGCGGGCGGCCGACCTGCGGCCCCGGCTGCGAGTGCGACCGCTTTCTCGAGGTCTGGAACCTCGTCTTCATGGAATACGACCTCGCCGAGGACGGCGCCCTGACGCCCCTGCCGCGGCAGAACATCGACACCGGAATGGGCCTGGAGCGCGCGGCGATGCTGCTCCAGGGCGTCGACTCGGTCTTCGACATCGACACCTTCCGGCCGCTGATCGAGTGGGTCGGCGAGCGCGCGAACGCCGCCTACGGCTCTTCGGACGAGGCGACGAAGGCGTA
>JBPYFE010000010.1:0-30034 GCA_051986525.1 Gaiellaceae bacterium | reverse complement strand
GTCGCTGCGGCGTGACCCGCGTCTCGCTCGGCGTGCAGTCGTTCCAGCGCCGCCTGCTCGACGTGCTCGACCGCGTCGCCGGGCCGGACGACGTCCTTCGCGCATTCGGCCATCTTCGCGAGGCCGGCTTCGACAACATCTCCTTCGACCTCATCTACGGCATCCCGGGTCAGGAGCCCGCCGACCTCGCCGCCGACCTCGAGGAGGCGCTCGCGCTTCGGCCCGAGCACCTCTCCTGCTACGAGCTCGAGGCGAAGCCGGGAACGCGGTTCACCCACGCCCACGGCGAGGAGCTGGCCCGCCAGGCGGAGGCGATGGAGGGCTATTTCGCCACCGTCGTCGACACGCTCGTCGCGGCCGGCTACCGGTGGTACGAGACGGCGAACTTCTGCCGCGCCGAAGGCGCCGGCGGACGCGACCTGCGCTCGAGGCACAACCTCGCTTACTGGCGCGGGCGCGACTATCTCGGCCTCGGCATCGGCGCCGTCTCGACCGTCGACGGGCTTCGCCGGCGGAACACGCCGCGGCTCGCCGCGTACCTCGAAGCCGTTGGGGCCGCAGAGCGACCGCCGCGCGAGCTCGAGCCGCTGCCGGCGGAAGTCCTCCGCGAGGAGCGCGTCCTGCTCGGACTGCGGCTGGACGAACCGTTGCCCCTGGACGGGGCGGCGGACGCTTTCGACCCGGATGCGCTCGAGCGACTCGAGCGGCTCGGCCTCGCCCGGCGGGTTCGGCGCGCCGGGGAGCAGGGCGAGGCGCTGACGCTGACGCAGCGCGGGCGGCTCGTCGGCGACGCCGTCACCGCGGACCTGCTCGCCTAAAATTCGCTGCAAAGATGGCAAATCGTCCTGAGCTCGAGCTGAAGCCGCGGCAACGCGAGATCCTGCGCGGCGTCGTCGAGGAGTACATCGAGACCGGGCAGCCGGTCGGGTCGAAGACCCTGCTCGAGCGGACGCGTCTCGGCGTCTCGCCGTCCACGGTCCGCGCCGACCTCGCCGAGCTCGAGTCGCTCGGCCTGCTCACGCACCCGCACACCTCCGCGGGCCGCGTCCCGACCGAGGCCGGGTACCGCTACTACGCCGAGGGCGTTCTCGACCGCCTCGACCCGAAGCCCGGTCCGTTCCCGCTCGATCTGACCGCCGCCCAGGCCGAGGTCGACGCCGCGCTCCAGGCGACGACGGAGATCCTCTCGAGCGTGACGCGTCTGCTCGCCCTGGTCTCGGCGCCGCCCGTCGAATCGGCCTCGATTCGGCACGTCGAGGTGCTCCTGCTCCAGCCGCAGGTCGTGATGGTCGTCGCGATCATGTCCGCTGGTTCCGTGACGAAGCGCGTCTTCACCTTCCAGGACGCGGTCGATCCGGGCCTCGCGAAATGGGCCGGGGAGTACCTGAACGACGCGCTGACCGGCCTCCAGCCGGGAACGCACCAGCTCAGACAACGGCTCGACGAGCCGGGGCTACCGACCGCGGAGCGCGAGTTCCTGGCGGCGTTGAGGCCCGCCTTCACGGCTCCCGTCGACGACGACCAGAGTTTGTTCGTCGGCGGTGCGGCGAGCCTGCTCGAGTCGGCGCGGGGCGAGGAGCTGGACGCCTATCAGCGGCTGCTCGAGGCGCTCGAGCGCCGCGCCTCGCTGCTGACGCTCGTCAGCCGTGCGCTCGACCCGCGGCGGCCCTTCGTCCGGATCGGCCTGCGGCTCGACGAATCGGACCTCCAGAACCTCTCGCTCGTCGGCGCCGCCTACGGGCTTGCGAACCGGACGCTCGGCGCCGTCAGCCTCGTCGGCCCGGTGCGGATGGATTACGAGACGGCGATCCGCTCGGTCCACGGCGCGGCCTCGGAGCTCTCGCGCTTCGTCGAGGACATCTACACGCGAAATTGACGGCTGAGGGCGCCGCTACGCTCCGTTGATGGCGACGACGCAGCGCGACTACTACGAGATCCTCGGCGTCTCGCGCAGCGCCGACGGCACCGAGATCAAGCGCGCCTTCCGGCGGCTCGCGCGCGAGCTGCACCCGGACGTCTCGGACGCGCCCGACGCGCCCGAGCGCTTCAAGGAGGTCGTCGAGGCGTACGAGGTCCTGTCGAAGAGCGAGACGCGCGAGCTCTACGACCGCTATGGGCATTCCGGCCTGCGCAGCGGCGGCTTCAGCCCGTCCCAGTTCGACTTCGGCAGCCTCACCGACCTGTTCTCGGCCTTCTTCGGCGACGACCTGTTCGGCGTCGGCGGCAGGCCGCGGCGCTCGCGCGGCGCCGACGTCGGGGTCGAGGTCGAGATCTCGTTGGCCGAGGCCGCGAGCGGCGTCAAGCGCCGGGTTCCCTTTCCGGTCGCGGTCGCCTGCGAAGCCTGCAACGGGAGCGGGGCCGCGCCCGGGACGAGCCCGGTCGCATGCTCGACCTGCGGCGGCAGCGGCCGCCTCCAGCACGTCTCGCGCAGCGCCTTCGGCGAGTTCGTCCGCACCCAGGCATGTCCCGCCTGTAGGGGCGCGGGCCAGCTGATAGAGCATCCGTGCGAGGCCTGCGGCGGCGACGGCCACGTCGTCGAGGAGCGGACGCTCGAGGTCGAGATCCCGGCCGGCATCCATGACGGCCAGCAGATCCGGATCTCGGGAGAGGGCCACCGTGGCGAGGGCGGCGCCCGCGCCGGCGACGTCTACGTCCAGGTGCGCGTCGCTCCCGATCCGCGCTTCGTCAGGGACGGGAACGACATCTTCTCGACGGTCGACCTCACGATCACCGAGGCGGCGCTCGGGACGACGGTGACGGTTCCGACCCTGTCCGGGGAGGTCGAGCTGGAGTTCGAGCCCGGCACGCAGCCGGGCGAGATCCGCGTCCTGCGGGGGAAGGGCATGCCGGTGCTGCAGGGGTTCGGCCGCGGCGACCAGCGCGTGCTCGTCAACGTCACCGTCCCGCGCCGGCTCGACGACGCCCAGCGGCGGCTGCTCGAGGACTTCGCGGCGTCGGCGGACGACGAGACGTACCGGATCGAGCACGGGTTCTTCGAAAAGCTGAAGAGCGTCTTCCGCTGAGCGAGCTGCGACGCGTCTCCGTCGTGGTCGCTCCGGACCGGGTCGAGGTCGCGCGGGCGCAGATGCTCGGGCTTTTCCCCGAGGGGTTCGAGGAAGCCGAGCGCGGGGACAGCCTCGAGCTCGCGGCCTACACGGACGCCGCCGGCGAGCAGCTGTTGCGCGAGCATTTCCCGGCGGTCAGCTCGGTTGCGGTCGAGGAGGACTGGACCGAACGTTGGAAGCGGTTCCACCGTTCGGTTCGGGCCGGCGGGGTCTGGATCGTGCCGCCGTGGGAGGAGCCGCGGCCCGAGCCCTCGATCGTGATCGACCCCGGCCGGGCGTTCGGCACCGGCGCGCATCCGACGACGCGGCTCTCGCTCGAGCTCCTGAGCACGCTCGATCGCGGCTCGCTGCTCGACGTCGGCTGCGGCTCGGGCGTGCTCGCGATCGCCGCCGCAAAGCTCGGCTTCGCGCCGGTGACCGCCGTCGACCGCGCGCCGGAGGCCGTCGAGGCGGCGAGGGCGAATGCGGCCGCGAACGACGTGGCGATCGACGTCGCCGAATGCGACGCCGTGAACGACCCGCTGCCGTCGGCGCAGATCGCGGTCATGAACATCAGCGAGCCGCTCGACGCTCAGATCGCGCCGCGCATCGACTGCGAGCTTCTGATCACCTCCGGCTACTTCGAGCCGCACGTGCCGCGGCTTCCGGGGTTCTCCCGCCGCGACCGTGCCGCCGCCGAGGGGTGGGCGGCCGACCTCCACGTGCGCGAGTAGGCGAGTAGCATTGCCGCGCCTTGGCCAGCTTCTCGATCCGTTTCCTCGGCTGCAAGGTCTCGCAGACTGACGCCCAGGCCGTTCGCGAACGGCTTCTGCGCGACGGCCACGACGAACGCGTCGGCCCGGCCGACGTCGCGGTCGTCAACACCTGCTGCGTGACGCACGAGGCAGTCCGGAAGTCGAGGCACGCTGTCTCGAGGGCGGCGCGGGTGCATTCGCGCGTCTACGTGACCGGATGCGGCGCGAGCCTGCGCAGCGCCGGCTTCGCGGAGTTGGCGCCGAACGTCACGGTCGTCGGCCGCCGCAGCGAGGAGACGCCGGAGTTCGTCGCCGGCGACGTCGGGGCGATCGGCTGCGTCCGCGACGACGCGCGCCTCGACCGCGTCCGCGCGTTCGTGAAGATCCAGGACGGCTGCAGCTTCTCGTGCAACTTCTGCGTCGTCCCGCTCGTGCGCGGCGCGTCCAGGAGCCGCCCGGCCGAGGCCGTGCTCCGGGAGATCCGCCGCCGGGTCGAGCAGGGCCATCGCGAGGTCGTGCTCACGGGCATCAACCTCGGCTGTTACCGCGATCGCGGTGCCGGCTACACGCTGGCGCGGCTCGTCCGGGAGGCCGGCGCGATCGGCGGGCTGGCGCGGCTGCGCCTCTCGTCGATCGAGATCAACCACGTGAACGAGGAGCTCGTCGAGGCGTTGCGGGAGACGCCGGCGCTCGCTCGTCACCTGCACGTCCCGCTCCAGTCCGGCGACGACCGAGTTCTGCGCGCGATGGCGCGGCGCTACACGAGTGGCACGTTCCTCCGGCGGTTGTCCGGGCTCGACGACTTCAACGTCACGACCGACGTGATCGTCGGCTTCCCGACCGAGGACGAGGCAGCGTTCGAGCGCACGCTCGAGGTCGTGCGGGAGGCCGGCGTGACCAAGGTTCACGTCTTCCCGTACTCGCCGCGGCCGGGAACCGTCACCGAGCACGAAGACGCGATCGCGCCGGCCGTCAAGAAGGAGCGAAGCGCGCGGCTGCGCGCCGCGTCGGCCGTCGCCTGCCGCTCCCGCTGGCAGGCGAAGATCGGGCACGACGACGTCGTCCTGATCGACCGTCCCGGACGCGGGTACGGCGACGACTATTCGCCCTGGCTTGTTCGTGGCGAGGTCGGCGAGATCGTGCGCGTGCGCGGAGCCGCCGTCTCCGAGGAGGGGATCCTCGCTGCCTGACGATTGCCTCTTCTGCCGGCTCGCGCGCGAGGGAAACCACGTGCGCGCCGCCGACGGCTTCGTCGCGATCGAGGACATCAATCCGCGCGCGGACGTCCACCTGCTCGTGCTGCCCGAGCGCCACCTGGACAGCTTCCGCGACGTCGACGAGCTCGATCCGGACGAGGCGAAGCGGATGCTCGACTTCGTCGCGGAGACGGCCAAGGAAGCGGGTCTCGACGACTATCGCGTCGTCGTCAACGTCGGCCCCGGCGGCGGACAGACGATCTTCCACCTCCACTGGCACATCCTCGGCGGACAGGCGAGCGGGCTGCCGTGAGCCTGATCGAGCGCCTCGAAGGCGACCTGAAGGACGCGATGGTCGCGCGCGACGCCGACCGGCGCGATGCGCTGCGGCTGATTCTCGCGAGCCTCCGGTCGGCCGAGAAGGAGCTCCAGCGTCCGCTTCACGACGACGAGGAGCTGCAGGTCCTCCAGCGCGAGCGAAAGCGCCGCGTCGAGGCCGCCGAGGCATACCGAGCCGCGGGGCGCGACGAGCAGGCGGACGGCGAGGAGCGAGAGCTGGCGATCCTCGAGGAGTTCATGCCCGAGCAGATGTCCGAGGACGAGCTCGAGGAGATCATCGACGACGCGATCGCGGAGGTCGGCGCGACGAGCCTGCGTGACCTCGGCCGCGTCATGGCCGACGTGATGCCCCAGGTCTCCGGCCGCGCCGACGGCTCGGTCGTCAGCCAGCTCGTCCGCGAGAAGCTCGCCTAGCGCTCTTCGAGGTACACGCGCGCGCGCGACGCCCCCGCCCGGGTGGGGAAGACCCGCCGCCCTCGCCACGAGCGTACCGCCGTAACACGCGCGCAGCCGAAACGCGCAGGCGCCGAAACGGTGACTTTTCCCATCCCGGGCGGGGCGGGCCGAGGGCCTACACTGCAGGCGGTGCAGGAGGTTTTCTCTGTTTCGAACCAAGTGGCGGCAGAGCTCGGGACGATCGGCGACGGCGTCCTCGAGGCGCTGCGCGAGCGGCTCCGCTGCACCATCCTGCTGCGCGGAAACCGCCTGACGATCGAGGGCGACGAGCCGCGCGTCGAGCAGGCTCGGGCCGTCGTCGACGAGCTCGCGGAGCTCGTCGAGGGCGGCCACGACATCGGCCCGACGACCGTCGACGCGGTGCTCGCCGCGCTCGAACAGACCGAGGACATCCGAGACGTCTTCGACGACGTCGTCTGGCGCCACCGTGGCAAGAAGATCGCACCGAAGACGGTGACACAGAAGCAGTACGTCGACTCGATCAGGAACAACACCGTCACCTTTGGGATCGGGCCCGCGGGGACGGGGAAGACCTACCTCGCGATGGCGCTCGCGGTCGCGGCGCTCTCGAACCGCGAGGTCGGCCGCATCATCCTCACCAGGCCGGCGGTGGAAGCGGGCGAGCGCCTCGGGTTCCTCCCGGGCACGCTGCTCGAGAAAGTCGATCCGTATCTGCGGCCGCTCTTCGACGCGCTGTACGACATGCTCGACCCCGACCGGCTGACGGCCCACATGGAGAAGGGAGTGATCGAGGTCGCGCCGCTCGCGTTCATGCGCGGCCGCACGCTCAACGACTCGTTCATCATCCTCGACGAGGCGCAGAACACGAGCCCCGAGCAGATGCAGATGTTCCTGACACGTCTCGGCTTCGGCTCGAAGGTCGTCGTCACGGGCGACGTGACGCAGGTCGACCTCCCGCGCGACCAGCCGTCGGGCCTGATCCAGGTGCAGGAGATCCTCGGAACGCTCGACGGCGTCGCCTTCGTGCGCTTCGGCCACGAAGACGTCGTGCGGCACAAGCTCGTCCAGCGAATCGTGGAGGCCTACCGGCTCCACGCGGAGGAGACGGGCACCGGGCGGAGCAGATAACGCTGGTGATCGCAGTCGAGGTGGCCAATCGCAGCGGCGTGGACGTCGACGAGGCCGGGGCAGTCGAGCTTGCGCAGCGTGTGCTCGCGTCGGAAGGAATCTCGGACGGCGAGCTCGGGCTCGCGTTCGTCGCACCGGAGGAGATCCGCGCGCTCAAGCGCGAGCACCTCGGGGTCGACGAAGCAACCGACGTGCTCTCGTTTCCGATCGACGGCCGAGACGACCTGCCCGCCGGGGCGCCGCGCCAGCTCGGCGACGCCGTGCTCTGCCCGCAGGTCGTCGGCGACCGGTGGCGCGAGCCGCTCGTGCACGGGCTCCTGCACCTGCTCGGCTACGACCACGGCGATGAGATGACCGCGCGGGAGGCGGCATGGCGCGTCTGACCACCGGCAGGGTTCGCCTGCGCCGAAACGGCGATGCGGCCGGCGAAGAGCGTCTGAGCACGCCGATCCGGCGAGCGCCGTCGATCTTCGACAGCTTCAACTTCGCCTTCGAGGGGATCATCCACGTCCTCCGCACGCAGCGGAACATGCGCGTCCACTTCGTGGTCGCGGTGCTCGTGCTGATCGCCGGGCTCTGGGTCGGCGTCTCGAAGCTCGAGCTGATCGCGCTCCTACTCGCGATCGCCTTCGTCTTCATCACCGAGATGATCAACTCGGCCCTCGAGCAGGCGATCGACGTCGCGACGACGTCCTTCGATCCGCTCGCGAAGCTGGCGAAGGACATCGCTGCCGGCGCGGTGCTGATCGCGGCCGTCAATGCCGTCGCGGTCGGCTATCTCGTCTTCTCCGGACAGGTTGCGGATCGCAGCGCACGGCTGCTCGACCGGCTTCGTGACGCGCCCGCGAAGCTGACGCTGATCGCGCTCGTCCTGACGATCCTGATCGTGATCGCGACGAAGGCGTACACCGGCCGCGGGACGCCGCTCCGAGGCGGGCTCCCGTCCGGCCATGCGGCGATCGCGTTCGCCGGCTGGATGGCGGCCACGTACATCGTCGGCGCCGACCATCGGTTCCTGATCTCCTCGATCGGGCTCGTGATGGCGCTGCTCGTCGCGCAAACGCGCATCGAGGCGGGGGTGCATTCGTCCGTGGAAGTCGCCTACGGCGGGCTCCTGGGAGCGCTCGTCACGCTCGGCGTCTTCCAGCTCTTCTCGTGACCGTCGATCTCCTCGCACGCGCCGAGGCGATCGCCGAACGCGCGTATGCGCCGTATTCGAACTACCTCGTGGGGGCCGCGGTACTCGCCCGCGACGGCCGCGTCTTCGAGGGGACGAACGTCGAGAACGCCGCCTATCCGCTTGGGATTTGCGCCGAGCGCTCCGCACTCGCGCGCGCAGTCGCCGAAGGTTGCCGTCCGGGCGACCTGACCGAGATCGCGATCACGGCATCGCCGTGCGGCGGCTGCCGCCAGTGGCTGCACGAGTTCCGGCTCGAGCGCGTGACATTCCGGCGCGAGGACGGCTCCGTCGCGAACTTCACCCCGGCCGAGCTCCTGCCCGAGACGTGGGATCTGCCGGCGTGACGAATCGATACGCCCTCGTGACGAAGAGTCACAGGGCTGTGCCGCTTGCGTCGCAGTTCGCGACGTATCGTCGACCGCGAGGGAGGCGGGTCGAGCCCCACCCGGGTGGGGGAGCCGCGTGAGGAGCGGCTTCGTCGCCGTGGCCGGGCGGCCGAACGTGGGGAAGTCGACGCTCGTGAACGCCCTTGCCGGCGGCAAGGTGGCGATCGTCTCCGACAAGCCGCAGACGACGCGGAACCGGATCGCGGCGATCGTCAACGGCGAGGGCTCCCAGCTCGTGCTCACGGACCTGCCCGGCTTTCAGCGGCCGCGCGACCCGCTGACCGAGCGGATGCAGCAGACCGTCGACCGCTCGTTCGAGGACGTCGACGCGATTCTCTTCGTCCTCTCCGCCCGAGAGCGCATCGGCGCCGGCGACCGCTTCATCGCCGGGCGGGTCTTCGCGCTCGAGCGTCCCGTCGTCATCGCCCTGAACAAGGTCGACCGGCTCAAGCCCGGTCACATCGCGGAGCAGATGCAACGCGCTTCGGAGCTCGGCGACTTTCACGCGCTACACCCCGTCAGCGCGGTCACGGGCGACGGGGTCGACGACCTGCGCGACGACCTCGTGACGGTGCTTCCCGAAGGCCCGCAGTACTTTCCCGACGACCAGCGGACCGACCTGCCGCTCGAGCTCCGGCTCGCCGAGCTCGTCCGCGAGAAGGCGCTCCAGCTCACGCGCGAGGAAGTGCCGCACGCTGTCTCCGTCGAGGTCGACGAGGTCGGCGACAAGGTCGTGAGGGCGACGCTCTTCGTCGAGACCGAGTCGCAGAAGCAGATCGTCGTCGGCCGCGGCGGCGCCGTCGTCAAGCAGATCGGCACGCGTGCCCGGCCGGAGATCGAGCAGATCCTCGGGCGCTCCGTCTTCCTCGAGCTTCAGGTCAAGGCGCGGCCGAAATGGCGCCGCGACGCCGCGATGCTCGAGCGGCTCGGCCTGTAGCGCGCGGCGCGTAGTAGCGGGCGAGCCATCGCGACAGGCCGTCGAGGCCGGGGAAGAGGACGCGTTCGGTCACGTTCGACTGGTCGAGCTTGTCGCGGACCTCCCACTTGAGCTCGGCCGGGATCACGATGCGCCGCGCAAGCTCCGGCCGCAGGCCGAGCCACTCGTCGAGCCGCGCCTCCGGCCGCGACATGAGCGAGAACAGCGAGTACTGGTTGACGATCCGCTCGTTCAGCGCCGGCGGCTCGAAGAAGAGGACGTAGTCCTCGTCGGCGAGCCCCTCGAGCGCGGCGAGGTCGCCCGCGGCCTCCTCGAGCAGCTCCGCCGTGAAGACCGTCATCTGCCCGTCTTCGAGCGCCGAGCGCAGCCGGGCCGGCGCCTGCTGCTGCGCCGCGCCGTAGTCGACCATCCAGACGACGCCGTCGCGGTCGTACCAGGCGGTTCGCGCCGTCGCAAAATGGAGCGCGACGAGCGGCGAGTACGTCCAGTCGAGCAGCCGGGTCGGGAGCCCGTGGTGCTGGGCGAGCGCGAGCCAGTTCCAGGACGAGTCGACCGGCACGTCCTCGCGCTGGGCATAGCGGCGGAAGTTCCGGAGCAGGTGGGTCTCGACCTCGCGCGGCTCGCCGCCGAGGCGGATCAGGCTCGTCCGCAGACTCTCGTCGGCGTCGTTGCGGCCGCGGAAGGCGAAGCTCGAGCGATGGCGGCGCAGCTCCGCGTGCCAGGCGTCGGCGAAGAGCTGCTCCTGGAGCTCTGCCCAGCTCGAGACGCGAATCTCGTCCACGCAGCAGCGGTTCCCCGCCAGACGGGGGCTACACTCAACGCATGGCGCAGGCGCCTGCTTTGCCCACGGGGTTCGAGCTCCCGCTCGAGCCGCGGCTGCCGCGGATCGGCTCCGTCGACCAGGTCGCGGTCGAGGCGCGCGCCGCCGACCTCTCCCGGCGCTCGATCAAGCGCGAGGCGAAGCTCTTCGCGCTCGATCTCGCCGTGCGGATGATGGATCTGACCACGCTCGAAGGATCGGACACCGCCGGAAAGGTCGCGGCCCTGACGTCGAAGGCGATCCGTCCCGATCCGAGCGATGCGAGCGTGCCGTCGGTCGCCGCGGTCTGCGTCTACCCGAACCTCGTCCCGACCGCGCGCGAGCGCGTCGGCGACAGCGGCGTCAAGGTCGCGTCGGTCGCGACCGCGTTTCCGGCCGGCCAGAGCCCGACCGACCTCAAGGTCGCCGAGGCGCGCCGCGTAGTCGAGCTCGGCGCGGACGAGGTCGACACGGTCATCGACCGCGGCGCCTTCCTCGCCGGGCGCTACGCGAAGGTCTACGACGAGATCGTCCAGGTGAAGGAGGCGGTCTCCGACAAACACCTGAAGGTAATCCTCGAGGTCGGCGAGCTCGGCACCTACGACAATGTCCGCCGTGCGTCGCTGCTCGCGATCGCCGCCGGCGCCGACTTCATCAAGACTTCCACCGGGAAGCTCTCGAGCTCCGCGACGCTGCCGGTGACGCTCGTGATGCTGGAGGCGATTCGCGACGTCTACGAGGAGACCGGCCGCCGTGTCGGCATGAAGCCGGCGGGCGGCATCCGGAACGCGAAGCAGGCCGTGCAGACGCTCGTGCTCGTGCACGAGACGCTCGGCGAGGACTGGCTGACGCCGGATCTGTTCCGCTTCGGCGCCTCGTCGCTCTTGAACGACGTGCTGATGCAGATCCGCAAGGAACGGTCGGGCCGCTACCAGAGCCCGGATTACTTCACGATCGACTGATGGCCGAGATCGAACAGCGCGGCGATCGCACGCCGGTCGCCTCCGCCTGGGAGTACGCGAGCGCGCCCGAGTCGCGCGAGATCGTCCAGCTGCAGGAGCGCTACGGACTCTTCGTCGGCGGCGAGTTCGTCGAGCCGCGCTCCGGCGAGTACTACGAGACCGTCGATCCGTCGAGCGAGGAGCCGCTCGCCGGGATCCCGCAGGCGGGCCCCGAGGACGTCGCGCTCGCAGTCACGGCCGCGCGCGACGCGTACGAGAACGGCTGGTCGGCCGCGGCTCCGGCCGAGCGGGCCAAGTACCTGTTCCGGATCGCGCGCCTCCTCCAGGAGCGGTCGCGCGAGTTCGCCGTGCTCGAGTCCTTGAACGGCGGCAAGCCGATCCGCGAGTCCCGCGACGTCGACCTGCCGCTCGCCGCCGCGCATTTCTTCTACTACGCGGGCTGGGCCGACAAGCTCGAGTACGCCTTCCCGAACCGGAGGCCGCAGCCGCTCGGGGTCGCCGGCCAGATCATTCCGTGGAACTTCCCGCTGCTGATGCTGGCCTGGAAGATCGCGCCCGCGCTCGCCGCTGGGAACACGGTCGTGCTGAAGCCGGCCGAGACGACGCCGCTCTCGGCGCTGCTCTTCTGCGACGTCCTCCGCCAGGCGGAGCTCCCCGCGGGCGTCGTCAACATCGTCACGGGCGACGGCCGCACCGGCGCGGCGATCGTCGAGGGCGAGGTCGACAAGATCGCCTTCACGGGCTCGACCGAGGTCGGCAAGGCGATCCAGCGCGGGGTTGCCGGAACGGGCAAACGGCTGACGCTCGAGCTTGGCGGCAAGGCCGCGAACGTCGTGTTCGACGACTGCGCGCTCGACCAGGCGGTCGAGGGGATCGTCAACGGGATCTACTTCAACCAGGGCCACGTCTGCTGCGCAGGCTCACGCCTGCTCGTCCAGGAGTCGATCTACGAGCCGCTGATCGAGAAGCTGAAGCGGCGGCTGACGACGCTGCGCGTCGGCGACCCGCTCGACAAGAACACCGACGTCGGCGCGATCAATTCCCGGCAGCAGCTCGAGAAGATCGAGGAGCTCGTCGCGGCGGGCAAGGAGGAGGGCGCGGAGATCTACCAGCCGCCGTGCCGGCTGCCCGAGAAGGGCTACTGGTTCGCGCCGACCGTGTTCACGAACGTCGCGCAGAGCTACCGGATCGCACAGGAGGAGATCTTCGGCCCGGTCCTGTCGGTGCTGACGTTCAGGACGCCGGACGAGGCGGTCGAGAAGGCAAACAACACGCCGTACGGTCTCTCGGCCGGCGTCTGGACGGAGAAGGGGTCGCGGATCCTCTGGATGGCCGAGCGCCTGAAGGCCGGCGTCATCTGGGCGAACACGTACAACCGCTTCGACCCGGCCTCGCCGTTCGGCGGCTACAAGGAATCGGGCTTCGGCCGCGAGGGCGGGCGGCACGGCCTCGAGCCGTATCTCGACTTCGACGGCGCGGAGGCGTTCGGTGGCTGAGAAGCCCGATCGGCTCCCGGTCAAGAAGACGTACAAGCTGTTCGTCGGCGGCGCGTTCCCGCGCTCGGAGTCCGGCCGGACGTACGAGGCCGAGGGCCAGAACGTCGCGCGGGCGTCTCGGAAGGACGTCCGCGACGCAGTCCGCGCGGCGCGCGCGGCCCAGCCGAAATGGGCAGCGATGACCGCCTACAACCGCGGCCAGGTTCTCTACCGGGTCGCCGAGATGCTCGAGGCGCGGACGCGCGAATTCGCGGAGCTGGCGACCGGCGAGGAGGAGGTCAACGCGGCCGTCGATCGCTTCGTCTGGTACGCCGGCTGGGCGGACAAGCTCGCCCAGGTGCTCGGTTCCGCGAACCCCGTCGCTGGGCCGTACTTCAACTTCACCGTGCCGGAGCCGACGGGCGTCGTCGGCGTGCTCGCGCCGGATGAGCCGCCGCTGCTCGGGCTCGTCTCGCGGCTCGCGCCGGTGCTCGTCGGCGGCAACGCGGCCGTCGTCGTGGCGTCGGAGTCGCGGCCGCTCGCCGCGATCGAGCTCGCCGAGGCGCTCGCCACCTCGGACGTTCCGGGCGGCGTCGTCAACCTGCTCACCGGCCGCAAGTCGGAGCTGGCGCCGGTGCTCGCGTCCCATATGGACGTGAACGCGCTGGACGTGACCGGCGCGAACGGGGAGGTCGCGGAGCTCGAAGAGCTCGCGGCCGAGAACGTGAAGAGGATCGTCCGCGGCTCGGCCGAAGACCAGAGCCCATGGGAGGTCGCAGGCTTCCTCGAGCTGAAGACCGTCTGGCACCCGATGGGCACGTGACGCCGCTTTCTGGTCCATCCGGTGGTGGCGCGTCCCCGCGTAACCCCCACCCATGGGCGGGGGGAAACCCGCCACCCTCTGGGGCGATCGTAACGAGGCAAGTTGCGCGGCTGGGTGACGCGATCGTCGAGAATTCGTGCCGATGACGACGCCTCGCCGGTTGAGCCAGGCCCTCTCGGAAGGTGACGGCATCTCGCTCGTCGCTCGGGTCGAGAACGGCGAGGACGCGCAGCGCGCCGAGGCCGAGGGCGCCGAGGCGCTCCTGATCCACGGAGGCCGGCAGCAGCTCGTCGACGCGATCCGCGACGCCACCTCGCTGCCGCTCCTCTTCTACTGGCAGCGCGAGCACGGCGCCCAGCTCGCGGGCGCCGACGCCTGCGTCGTCGACGCGCGCGGCGACCACGACCGCGACTGGCTGCGCCACGTCCACGCCCAGGTCGGCGACAGTCACGAGATCGCGCTGCGGATCGAGGACGAAGAGCATCTCGCCGACGCGCTCGAGGAGTTCGACGCCGAGATCTTCATCCTCGCCGCGCCCGACCGAAACGGCGAAGAGGCGCTCGAGCACGTGCTCGACCTGCTGCCGGACGTGCCCGCCGGAAAGCTGGCGATCGCCGAGCTTCCCGCGTCGGACCGGGACGACGTCGCGGCGCTCGAACGCGCCGGCGTGGATGGCGTCATCATCGAGGCGGCGCGTGTCGGCGGTCTCGTCGGCGACGGGCCGCCCGACGTCTAGAGAGAGGTCCCGCGGCCGCGTAGGGTCGGCCGCGAGGCGCCGCGACTAGGAGACCTTCTTCAGCGCGGCCTTGGCGAGCGCCAGGTGCTTCCTCAACACGGGAAGGTCCTTCTTCGCCTCCGCCCGGATCGCCGGGTTGGTGGCGTTTTTCGCCGCTTCGGTCGCGTCCTGGATGTCCTGGATGTGATCCTGGACCTCGAGCTTCGCGTACCACTGGTCGAACGGCTTGCCGCTGCCCATCGACTGGACGGCCGAAAGCTCCCAGTTCTGCGACGGCGTCGGCTTCAGCTCGAGCTTGATCCCGAGCTTGGCCGCAACCTTCTTCGCGTCCGACAGGGACTTGGAGTGGTCCTTGACGAGCGTCGCGCCGAGGCTCTTCACGGACGCGTCGGTGCCCTTCGACTCGGCGATCTTGCCGCCCTTGATCTCGAAGGCGTCGCCCTGGGCGGACGACTTCAGCCAGTACTTGTCGAACTCGGACACGCTCTTGCTGCTGTGCGTCGCCGAAACTGCGGCGGCGGGCACGAAGAGAGCGATCGCGAGCGCGAACAGAAGACCCCACTTCGTCATTCGAACTCCTTCCGTTTACGGGTTGTAACTCGTCACGTCCCCGGCCGAAGCACGGAAAAACGCGCGTACACGCAGGCTTAACGGTTTAACCGCGCAAGAGCGGAGCGGTCAGGCAGGTCGGCCCGCCGTCGCCCTTCGAGAGCTCGGTTCCGGCATAGGCACGGACGTCGACGCCCGCCGCCTCGAGCCGTCGTCGCGTCTCCGGATTCCCCTCGACGACGAGCGCGACCCGGGGCGCGAGCGCGAGCGCGTTGCAGCCCATCGACTCGAACTCCTCGTCCGGAACGGCGACGATCTCGATGTCGCGGGTTGCGAGCAGCTGCGCGAGCCGCGTCGGGAGGAGCGACGGATAGGCGAGGACGAGATCCTCGGCGAGCGGCGACACGAGCGAGAGCAGGTGCATGACCTCCGCCTCGCCGTGCCAGTGCGGCAGGTCGAAGGTGAGCACGTCCAGTCCGGTGAGCCGGGCGAGCTCGTCCGCTCCTGCCTGGTTCGTTCGGTAGCCGAGTCCGACGAGGAGCGTGCGCTCGTCGAGGCGGATGATGTCGCCGCCCTCGCCGAGAGCCGGCGGCGCCAGGCGCCCCGCGACCGGGACGCCCGCGCTCGCGAAGTCCGCGCCGAGCGCCTCGACCTCGCCTCGGCGGAGCTCCTTCCCGGGGCGTAGCAGCACCGCGCCCGCGTCGGCGACGAGCGCCGGGTCGAAGGTGTAGATCGCGTCCGGATCGCCGTCGACCGGCCCTTCCCCCAGCACGACCTCGGCGCCGGCGTCGGCCAGCAGCTGGCAGAGCGCCTCGTGCTCGCGCGCGATCGCGGCCGGGTCCGGCTCGGCGCGCCAGCCGTACTCCCGCCAGGAACGCAGGTCGTCCGCCTGCGGAGCCCGGAGGAGCACGCGCCTCAGCGGCGCGGTCATCGACGGAATCCCGTAGAGCTTCGGCTCGGTCGCGGTCATCCGAAGAAGGCCTTGGCCACCCCGTACCACTCGGCCGGGACCCGCTTCAGCTCCTTCGTCGCCTCCTCGAGCGAGACGTCGACGACCTGGTCGCCCTGGAGCGCCGCCATCCGGCCGAACTCGCCGGCGTGCGCGAGGTCGGCCGCCTTGAGCCCGAACCGGGTCGCGAGCACGCGGTCGCGCGCCGTCGGCGAGCCGCCGCGCTGGACGTGGCCGAGCACGGTCACGCGCGTCTCGTAGCCGGTGCGTTCCTCGATCTGGCGCGCGACCGCGTCGCCGACACCGCGCTGCGAGAGCCGGGTGTGCCCGAACTGGTCGACGTCGCCGTCGTCGTCCACGCCCTCGAGCTCGTAGCCCTCGGAGACGACGACGATCGAGAAGTCCTTGCCGCGCTCGTGCCGGCGGCGGATGTCGCCGATCGCCTCGTCGATCGAGATCGGCGCCTCCGGGATCAGGATGACGTCGGCGCCGCCCGCGATCCCGCTCATGACGGCGATCCAGCCGGTGTGGCGCCCCATCACCTCGACCACCATGACGCGGTTGTGCGACTCGGCCGTCGTGTGGAGCCGGTCGATCGCCTCGGTCGCGATCGAGACGGCGGTGTCGAAGCCGAAGGTGTAGTCCGTCCCGGACAAGTCGTTGTCGATCGTCTTCGGAACGCCGACGACGGGAAACCCGTGCTCGGCGTGCAGGCGGGCCGCGACGCCGAGCGTGTCCTCGCCGCCGATCGCGACGAGCGCGTCGAGCTTCGTGGCCTCGAGGTTCTCGAGCACGCGGTCGACGCCGCCGTCGAGCTTGTAGGGGTTCGTCCGCGTGGTGCCGAGAATCGTCCCGCCTCGCGGGAGCAAGCCGGAGATCTCACGCGGGCCGAGCTCTTCGAGGATTCCGTCGACGAGCCCGCGCCACCCCTCGCGCACGCCGACGACGTCCCAGCCCCGAACCATCGACCGCCGCGCGACCGCCCGGATGACCGCGTTCAGCCCGGGGCAGTCGCCGCCCCCGGTCAGGATCCCTATCCGCTGCGCCACGGACGGGACTATGCCGAAGGTGGGAATCGAACCCACACGCGTCACCGTGGGGGAAACCATGTTTCCCCCACGAGCCCCTTCTTCGCCGCGTCGACGACGCAGCCCGTTGTCCGCCTCGGGCGGGCGAAGCCCGCCGTCGGCGTCTGAGCGCGTCGGACCGACGGATGCCGAAGGTGGGAATCGAACCCACACGGGCCTCGCGGCCCACCGGATTTTGAGTCCGGCGCGTCTGCCAGTTCCGCCACTTCGGCGCGGCACGAAGAGTAGCCCGCTCGCCCGGTCGCCACGGTCGAGCGGCTCGGCAAGACCGCGCTCTTGCCGAGCTGAAACGCGGCCGGCGCGGCGCGACGAAAAAGGAGGGGGATCATGGGGGAACCATGGGTTTCCCCATGCTGAGTTCCGCCATTTCGGCGCGTGAGGAAGAGTAACTCGCGGCTCCGATCGTTCTTAATGCGGACGCGCTTGAAAGCAGCCGACTCTGCCGGGATACTTCCGCGAACGAAGCGGAACCGGTCGCGCCGCGGCCGGCGATTGCGGGTACCGGGAAATCGGCCTGAGGAGGAGGCAGAGTGACGAAGCGCTTCACGATCGGAATGGCCCTCGCGCTGATCGGTTCGCTGGCGTTGATCGCGACCGGCTGTGGTGGGAGCAAGAAGAGCAGCAGCAGCACGACTAGCAACAGTGGGGGGAGCGGAGTCACCGCGCTACCCGCTTCTTCGTGCGGCCCCGTCCAGTACAAGGGCAGCGGGAAGGCGGACTACCTGATCGCCTCCGACCTGCCGTTGATCGGCGGCTCGCGCACGCAGACCGTCCAGATGAACAAGGCGATCGCGTACGTCCTCGACCAGCAGAACTGGAAGGCGGGGAGCCACAAGATCGCGTTCCAGGCGTGCAACGACGCGACGGCCCAGCTCGCGAAGTGGGATCCGACGAAGTGCAGCGCGAACGGGCATGCCTACGCGGCGAACAAGAGCCTGATCGGGCTGATCGGAACCTTCAACTCCGGCTGCGCCGCGATCATCATCCCGATCCTCAACCAGGCGCCTGGCGGCGGTCTCGCGATGATCTCGCCGGCGAACACCTACGGCTGCCTCACCGAGCCGTGCGCGGGCCCGGAGCCCGAGAAGTACTACCCCTCGGGCACCCGGAACTACGTCCGCGTCGCGCCGAGCGACCCGAACCAGGGCGCGGTCGACGCGAAGTTCCTGCAGACCAAGGGCGTCAAGAGCGTCTACATCCTCAACGACAAGGAGGCCTACGGCCTCGGAGTCGCCAAGAACTTCGAGGGTGCTGCGAAGGCGCTGGGAATGAAGATCACCGGCTTCTCGGCGTACGACCCGAAGCAGCCGAACTTCCAGGCGCTCTTCACGAAGATCAAGAACACGAATCCTGACGCCGTCTTCATCGGCGGTCTGATCGACGAGAACAGCGGCCAGCTGATCAACGACAAGGTCGCGGTCCTCGGCCCGAACAGCAAGGTGAAGCTGATGCTTCCCGACGGCTTCACGACCTCGGCCGTCTTCCAGCGGTCGCAGGGCGGCACGCCGAACGCGAACGGCGCGTTCTTCAGCGTCGCGGGCGTCGGCATCGACAAGTACAAGGGCGCCGCCCTCACGTTCATCGACGGCTTCAAGAAGGAGCTGAACGGCCAGCCGGTCGACCCGTACGCGATCCTCGGCGCGCAGGCGGCGCAGGTGCTGCTGAAGGCGATCGAGAATTCCGACGGCAGCCGCGCGTCCGTGATCAGCGAGATCAAGAAGGTCAAGATCGACAACGGCCTGATCGGCAGCTTCCAGTTCAACAAGAACGGCGACATCACCGGCGCCAAGGGCGCGGCCCTCCTGTTCACCATCTACGTGGGCCAGGGCAACAACCTGAAGACGACGCAGACCGTCGCTCCGGAGGCGAGCCTCGTCCAGGCGGCACGGAAAGCCGCCGGCTAGACGGAACGCAGACGTGAGGGAGGGCTCCGGCCTTCCCTCACGTCTCTCTGAAGAGAGCCGACCATCGCGACCGAAGCCCGCACCGAATCCTCGTCGGCACTAGCCGCACTGCGGAACAGGCGGCACATCGACTTCCTGTCGATCCTCGGCGTCGTCTTCGTGATCCTGCTGATCGTCTGGCTCGTCATCAACGCGATCAAGACGCCGACTGACTTCTTCAACGTCGCGCTGATCGGCTTCACCCAGGGCGCCGTCTACGCGCTCGTCGCGCTCGGCTACACGCTCGTCTACGGAATCCTCCAGCTGATCAACTTCGCCCACGGCGACGTCTTCGCGCTGAGCGGGCTCGTCGCGAGCACGTTCATCGTCTCCGTCTTCAACCTCTCCGCGGGCGACTCGACGATCGCGATCGTCGCCGGCCTCGGGATCACGTTCCTGATCGCCGCGGCGTTCGGCGCCACCGTGAACTCGTCGATCGAGTTTCTCGCCTACAGACGACTGAGGAACGCGCCGCGACTGTCGGTCCTGATCACCGCCGTCGGCATGTCCTTCATCGTCCAGAACATCTCGCTCGCGATCTTCGGCGTCAACTTCCGCAGCGTGCCGCCGTTGATCCCGGGCTCGAGCGTCTTCACCGTCCACGGCGTCCACTACGGCTGGGACTCGCTGTTCGTGCCGCTCGTGACGGGACCGGTGCTCGTCGTGATGAGCTGGCTCGTGAAGTCGACGAAGCAGGGCAAGGCGATGCGGGCGACCTCGCAGGACCCCGAGGCCGCCGCGATCATGGGCATCGACGTGAACCGGACGATCACGTTCACGTTCGTGCTCGCGGGCGCCCTCGCCGGGATCGGCGCGGTCCTCTACCTCGTCGAGTTCAACATCCGCTACGACACCGGCTTCCAGCTCGGGCTGATCGCGTTCACCGCGGCCGTCCTCGGCGGGATCGGCAACCTGACCGGCGCCGTCGTCGGCGCGCTGGTGATCGGCTTCATCCAGGCCTTCAACGAAGGGCTGTCCTGGCACGCGCCGGGAAGTGACTGGACGCGCTCGATCGTGTTCGGGATCCTGATCGCGATCCTCGTCTTCCGCCCCGAGGGCCTGCTCGGCGAACGCACGCCGGAGGGCGCGTGACCGGCCCGCGCGGACGCGCGGCGCGGGAGCGCATGCGCGGCTACCGAAGGTCGGTCGGCGACCGGATCGGAATGCCGTGGGTCCGCACCCAGTGGCACCGTGTGCCGCGCCGGATCCGGGGCTGGACGCCGCTGATCGTCGTCCTCGCGCTTGCGATCACGTACCCGTGGTACGTCGACAGCCTGCCGACGAACATCCCGATCATCCTCACCTTCCCGGGGCTGCACTCGTCGGTGACGATCCTCGTCTTCGTGATGATGGCCGTCGGGCTCAACATCGTCGTCGGC
Organism: Gaiellaceae bacterium; assembly: GCA_051986525.1. Classification (GTDB taxonomy): domain Bacteria; phylum Actinomycetota; class Thermoleophilia; order Gaiellales; family Gaiellaceae; genus 13-2-20CM-68-14. Next base: position 9,949 of record JBPYFE010000010.1, on the reverse strand, counting down.
TACGCGGGGCTGCTCGACCTCGGCTACGTCGCCTTCTACGCGATCGGCGCCTACACGGCCGGCTGGCTCGCCTCCGGTCAGTTCCAGCAGGTGAACATCCACCTCGGCTCGGTCGGCATCGCGCCGAGCACACGCGGGATCCACCTGAACATGTGGCTCGTGCTCCTGCTCGCCGGCCTGCTGACGGCGGTCGGCGGGATCCTGATCGGCCTGCCGACGCTGCGCCTGCGCGGCGACTACCTCGCGATCGTGACGCTCGGCTTCGGCGAGATCATCCCGCAGTTCGTCCGCAACGCCGACGCGCAGGGCTTCGGCGGCTTCGACCTCACGCACGGCACCTTCGGAATCAGCCCGATCGACTCGCTCGGTTTCGGCAAGACGCTGAACAAGGCAGTCGGGCTGCCGGAGAGCTACCAGGCCTCGTTCAACGCCGACCGTCTCTTCTACTGGACCGTGCTCGCGCTGCTGCTCGTGACCGTGTTCTGCTCGATGCGCCTGCGCGACTCGCGGCTCGGCCGCGCCTGGATCGCGATCCGCGAGGACGAGACGGCCGCCGGCGCGATGGGGATCCCGCTGATGCGGACGAAGACCTGGTCGTACGCGATCGGCGCCTTCTTCGGCGGCATCGCCGGCGCCTACGTCGGCACCTTCAACCAGGGCGCGTTCCCGAGCCAGTTCGACTTCAACATCTCCGTCTTCCTGCTCTGCATGGTCATCCTCGGCGGTATGGGCAGCCTGTGGGGGGTGGTGGTCGCGGGCACGATCCTCGCCTGGCTCAACGTCGAGGGGCTGGCCAACATCGGCACCTGGCTGAACAACAACGTCTTCCCGGCCTCGCACCAGATCGAGGTTCCGAAGTACGAGTTCGGGATCTACGGCGCGATCATCGTGCTGATGATGCTGTTCCGGCCCGAGGGCCTGATCCCGGAACGGCGCCGCAAGCGGGAGATCGAGGAAGGCACGAGAGGCACCCTCGACGAGCCGATCTACGAGATGCGCTTCGCCAACGAGCCGGGCGCCGGCGAGCGCGGGTCGCCGGGACGGCAGCCGCACGGATGAGCGAGAACGCGACCGAGAGCGGGAACGCGCCCGAGCAGGCGCCCGAGAACGGGACCGGGACCGGCGATCTCCTGATCGCCGCGGGCATCCGCAAGGAGTTCGGCGGCCTGCTAGCCGTCAACGACCTCGACTTCACGATCCCGGAGCGCTCGATCGTCAGCCTGATCGGCCCGAACGGCGCCGGCAAGACGACCTTCTTCAACATGCTGACGGGCCTCTACAAGGCGACGTCGGGCACGATTCTCTTCGACGGCGCCGACGTGACGAACAAGCCTCCGCACGCGATCACGAAGCTCGGCGTCGGACGCACGTTCCAGAACATCCGCCTCTTCCCGCAGATGACGGCGCTCGAGAACGTGCTCGTCGGCATGCACGCGCGCCTGCGCGGCGGCATCCTCGGCGCGATCTTCGGGCTTCCGCGCGTCCGCCGGGAGGAACGCGACGCGGAGGACCGCGCGCGCGAGCTGCTCCGCTTCTCCGGGCTGCGCAACGTCGACGACGAGCTCGCGGAGAGCCTCTCCTACGGCGACCAGCGCCGGCTCGAGGTGGCGCGCGCGCTCGCGACCGAGCCGAAGCTGCTGCTGCTCGACGAGCCGACGGCGGGGATGAACCCGCAGGAGACGGTGAACTTCATCAGCTTCGTCTCGCGCCTGCGCGAGGAGCGGCCGATCTCGATCCTCCTGATCGAGCACGACATGAAGGTCGTGATGGGCGCGTCCGAGCGGGTCACCGTCCTCGACTACGGCGAGAAGATCGCCGAGGGGACGCCGCAGGAGGTACAGCAGGACGAGCGCGTGATCGAGGCGTACCTCGGCAAGGCGGCTACGGCGTGACCGCCGAGGCGCCGGCACCGGCGCCGGCACGCCCGGAGCGCGAGGTCACGCTCCGGCTCGAGAACGTGCACACGTTCTACGGGGCGATCGAGGCGCTCAAGGGGATCTCGCTCGAGGTCTACGAGGGCGAGGTCGTGACGCTGATCGGCGCCAACGGCGCCGGCAAGTCGACGACGCTCCGCTCGATCAACGGGCTGAACACGCCGCGCGAAGGCTCGATCTTCTTCGAGGGCCGGGACATCACGCGCGCGACGCCGCATCGGATCGTGCAGATGGGCATCTCGCAGTCGCCCGAGGGCCGGCGGCTCTTCCCGCACATGACCGTGCTCGAGAACCTCGAGATGGGCGCCTTCCAGCGGCGCGACCGCGGCGGCATCCGCGAGGACCTCGACCGCGTCTACTCCCTCTTCCCGCGGCTCGCCGAGCGAAAGAGCCAGCGCGCAGGCACGCTGTCGGGTGGTGAGCAGCAGATGGTGGCGATGGGGCGCGGGCTGATGGCCAGGCCGAAGCTGCTGATGCTCGACGAGCCGTCGATGGGGCTGGCGCCGATCTTCGTCGAGCGGATCTTCGAGATCATCCACGAGATCAACGAGCAAGGGACGACGATCCTGCTCGTCGAGCAGAACGCCCTGATGGCGCTCGACGCCGCCGACCGCGGCTACGTGCTCGAGACGGGCCGGGTCGCGCTCGCCGACGACGCGAAGAAGCTGCGGGAGAACGAGCAGGTGCAGAAGACGTACCTCGGCATCGAGGGCTGACGAAAGGACGGGATGAAGCCACTGAAGACACTCTTCTTGGCAGGCCTCATCACGCTGCTGGTCGCAACCGCCGCTGGGTGTGGCGGCAGCTCCAAGAAATCGTCCGGCACGACGAGCGCCGGCACGACCACGACCTCGTCGGGCGCGTCGGTGACCCCGCCGGCGAACATCAAGAGCGCGGGCAAGATCGTCTACTGCAGCGACATCACCTACCCGCCGGAGGAGTCCTACGGGGCGGGGAACAAGCCCGAAGGCTCCGACATCGACATCGGCACGGAGATCGCGAAGCGAATGGGCGTCACCGCGTCGTTCGCGAACACGACTTTCGACTCGATCATCGCCGCGCTGAAAGCGAAGAAGTGCGACGCGATCATCAGCGGGATGAACGACACGCCCGCGCGGCGCAACCAGGTCGACTTCGTCGACTACCTCAAGGTCGGACAGTCGCTCATGGTCAAGAAGGGGAACCCCGAGCACATCGCGGCCCTCGCCGATCTCGCCGGCAAGAGCGTGTCGGTCGAGTCCGGGACGACGAACCGCGACTTCCTCGCCGCCCAGTCGACGAAGCTGACCAAGAGCGGCAAGAAGTCGATCACGATCAAGACGTTCCCCAAGGACACCGACGCCGCCTCGGCGCTCAAGGCCGGCCGCGTCGACGCCTACTTCGGCGACTCACCGGTCGTCGTCTACTACGTCTCGAAGGATCCGGCCTTCTCGGTCGGCGGCTCGCCGATCAACCCGATCCCGATCGGGATCGCGGTGCGGAAAGGCGATCCGCTCGGGCCGGCGATCAAGAGGGCGCTGACGCTGATGTACGCGGACGGGACGATGCAGAGGATCGTCTCGAAGTGGAAGATGACGAGCGCGGTGACGCTGCTGAAGAAGTAGCGCCGTGCTGCACCAGTCCGTTCTCGCGACTGACTGGCATGTGGTCTGGATGCGCATCGCGCATCCGGACCACCCGTTCTTCCGCGCGCTGTACACGACGGTCTACATGGCCGTGATCGCGCAGATCATGGGGGTCGTCCTCGGCCTGCTCGCGGCGCTGATGCGGGAGTCGCGGCTCGCGCCGCTGCGCTGGCTCTCCGGGCTCTACGTCTGGCTCTTCCGCGGCACGCCGCTGCTCGTCCAGATCTTCTTCATCTACTACGGGGCGAACGAGCTGCTCGGCGTCACCCTGATCCCGAACACGCTCAGCCTCGGCCTCTTCAGCCTCGACGGCGCGGTCGTCGCCGGGATCCTCGCGCTCGGGATCAACGAGGGCGCGTACATGCGGGAGATCATTCGCGCCGGCATCGACTCGATCGACAAGGGGCAGATGGAGGCGGCGAAGTCGCTCGGGATGCGCTACCGGATGGCGATGCAGCGGATCGTCCTGCCGCAGGCGGCGCGCGTGATCGTCCCGCCGCTCGGAAACGAGTTCAACAACATGCTCAAGAACACGTCGCTCGTCTTCACGATCGGCGTGTACGAGCTGTTCGCCGACGCCGAGATCGGCTACTCGCGCTCGTTCCAGCCGGCCGAGTTCTTCCTCGCGGTCGCGTTCTGGTACCTGGTGCTCACGACCGTGTGGACGTTCATCCAGGCGTGGATCGAACGGCGGCTCGCCGCGAGCGAGCGCGGCGACGACGACCTCACCTTCCGCGAGCGCGTGATCGCGGCCTGGAACCCCGTCACGGCCTGGGCGAGGGGAGCGCGATGACCGACGTGATCATGAGCGCGGAGGACGTCCACAAGCGCTTCGGCCGGCTCGAGGTGCTGAAGGGGGTCTCGCTCGACGTCACCGCCGGCGAGACCGTCTGCATCATCGGCCCCTCGGGCTCGGGCAAGACGACCTTCATCCGCTGCATCAACCACCTGGAGAAGGTCGACGCCGGCCGCATCACCGTCAACGGACACCTGATCGGCTACCGGCAGCAGAACGGCAAGCTCGTCGAGGACAGCGAGGCGAACATCGCGCGGCAGCGCACGCAGATCGGGATGGTCTTCCAGCGCTTCAACCTCTTCCCGCACAAGACGGCGCTCGAGAACATCATCGAGGCGCCCACCCGGGTGCTCGGCGTCAAGAAGGGCGAGGCCGTCGCGAACGCGGAGCGGCTGCTCGACCGCGTCGGCCTCGCGGACAAGCGCGACGTCTACCCGAACAAGCTCTCCGGCGGGCAGCAGCAGCGCGTCGCGATCGCGCGGGCGCTGGCGATGAGCCCGGCGCTGATGCTGTTCGACGAGCCGACGAGCGCCCTCGATCCGGAGACGATCGGCGAGGTGCTGACCGTGATGGAGGAGCTGTCTCGGGACGGCATGACGATGATCGTCGTCACCCACGAGATGGGCTTCGCGCGCCAGGCCGCCGACCGCGTCGTGATGATGGACGAGGGCCGGATCATCGAGGAGGGAACGCCCGAGCACTTCTTCGAGGCGCCGACCGAGGAACGGACGAAGCGCTTCCTCTCGAAGATCCTCGTCTAGTCGCTCGCCGGCGACACGCGGAGCGGGAAGTAGGGAGGCGAGAGCAGGAAGCCGATGCGGGCCGAGCCGCCGGCGCGGCCGTGCGCCATGTCGAGCGCCAGCCCGATGCTCTGCGCCGGCACGAAGCCGAGCCGCCTCGCCGCCACGGCGTCGCGGCAGCCCGCGACGACGACGGCGCCGAGCCGCCCGAGCGCCGGCGCGCACGCGCTCCAGTCGGCGAAGGGGAGCAACGGGTGGCAGGCGCGGCCGGCGCGGTAGTTCTCCAGCGCGCGCTCGTCCGCGACGGCGGCCGCCTCGGCATCCATCAGCTCGACCGACTCGCGTCCGAGCCGCGTCGTCGCCTGGAAGAAGGCACGGTACGGCTGCTGCGTCGGATGCGGGAACCGCCGGTGGAAGCGGTGGATCAGGATGACCGTTCCGCCCTCGGCGAGCGGGAAGCCGTCACGCCAAAGGCGAAGCGCGAGCCCGAGCCCGAGGTAGGTGACGAGCAGCGGGTTCGGGCGCTCGCGCGGCAGGTGTGGCGTCGTCCGCGGGATTCCGATCACGATCGCGTCGAGCTGGCCCTCGAGCGGCGTCGAGCGCGCCTCGACTCCGCGCAGGAGCGCCTCTGCGTGGGCGACCGACGGCGGGCCGCCGTACGCGGCGGCTGCGGTCAGCTCGCGGCCGAGCGAACGGATGATCCGGTCTCGAAGGTTCCCAGGGAGCAGGCCGAACGGCCGCCGTAGCCGCGATCCCGCGATCCGCTCGAGCGCCTCCTCGTCGTAGGGATAGCCGCGCACCGCGCCTGTCAGCCGCGGATGGTTGAGCGCGAGCGAGACCCCGATCAACGGCACGCGCGCCGCGAGCGCGCGTTCGATCGCGACGCCGAGCTGCCAGCCTTGCGACGCGCTCGTCTCCAGCAGCGAGTACGCGCCGGCGGCCCGCAGCGCGTCGCGGCCGGATGCGCCGAGGAGGGCCGCAGGGCCACCGTTCAGGACGGTCTCCGCCGCGCCCACGACGACGACGACGTCGGTCTCGACGAGGCAGCGGTTCACCATCAGCCCGATCCGACCCGAGCGGCCGAGCTCGACCAGGTCGGGATCTTCGACGTCGTGAATCGCGACGCGGCCGTTGAAGCGCCGCGCGAACTCCGGCGAGACGACGCCGAGCTGCTCGAGCTCGCGCCCGGCGAGCCGTCTCGCGAGGCCGCCCGCGACGAGCAACGTCTGGTTTGCGACCGGAACGCCGGAGCGCTCGAGCTCGTCGACCACCGCTGCGATCGCCGCCTGCCGCGGATCGTTCGGCGCCGACGGAATCGGCAGCGTCGGCGGCTCGATCACGATCGTCGCGCGCCCGCCGCGGCGCACGAGCGCCTCGAGCGGCGGCCCGACGAGCGGAAACCGGAGCGCGTCGCGGACGGCTCCGCGGACGTCCGAGATCGCTTCGCGCGGGCCGGGCGGACGCAGGATGACACCGTCGTCGGGCGCGTTGACGATGGCGAGCCGCGAGCCCGACAGCATCGGGACGCGGCTCACGGAACTCGGCGGTAGAGCCTGAAGAACTGCGGGCGGAAGCCTCGCGCCGGCCAGAACCGCGACGCGAGCAGGTTGACCGAGCGCCAGTCGGCGGTCATCGACCGATAGCCGTTCTCGTGCGCCCAGGTCAGCGCGTGCCCGGTCAGGGCGAGCCCGATCCCGGAGCGCTGCGCGCGCGGAAGGGTCGCGGCGTGCGAGAGGTCGATGTTCCGCTCGGGAACGCGGAGGTCGCCGGCCGGGCGCCGGTAGAGGAGCAGCGTCCCGACGACGGTTCCCTCGCGCTCGGCGAGGAAGTGCGTGTACTGCTCGGCCTCGTCCCAGAGGTCTTTCCACTCCGCCTCGACCTCCTCGAGGCTCGGCGTTTGCATGCCCGAGAAGCTCGGCGGCCCGTTCTGCAGCTGCCAGAGCACGCGGTCGAGCTGCGCGACGGCCTCGAAGTCCTCGGGCGTCGCCCGCCGGATCGAGACGTCGGCGTCGACCGGGCGCATCGCCGCCGTCTCGCGCACGCCCCAGACGAACTGGACGCCGAACGCGAGCCGCAGCCAGGCGTCGACGAGCGCTTCGTCGCTCGCGGGGATCGCGGCCGCGTGGCGGCTGCAGCCGGCGGCGAACCAGCGTGCGGCGAGCGCGGCATAGAGATCGCGCACGGCTTCGGCCGCGCCCTCGGCGGCGGCGCAGCCGGCGAAGTCGACGTAGCCGCGAGGCTCGTCGAGCGCGACGTCGTCCTCGATGCGGCCGACGAGGTACGCAACCGGCTCGTCGCCGCTGAAGGCGACGACCCCGGCGGCGCGGTCGTGCTCGAGCTCGCGCTCGACCTGGGCGCGGAAATCCTTGATCTCGGGCAGCAGCGGCTCGCTCGCGCGATGGCGCTCGTGGCGCGCCTGGAGCAGTGTCGCGGCGGCGTCGAGATGCTCGTTCTCGAACGGCTCGATTTCGAACTCGGGCATCGGCGCGGGACGATAGCTTTGACGCCGATGCCGAAGACTTTGACCGGCGAGGAGCTCCAGCTCGACGACGCGCCGGCGCGCGACTCCGAGCTGTTCCTCGTGGACGGCAACAACCTCGCCTACCGGGCGTTCTTCGCGCTGCCGGAAGAGCTCGCGACGAGCGAGGGCTTCTCCACCAACGCCCTGCTCGGCTTCACCAACATGCTCTTCAAGCTGCTCGCCGACTACCGGCCGAAGGGCGTCGCCGTCGCGTGGGACACGCGGCCGACCCACCGTCACGAGACCGCCGAGGCGGTCGACGTCGTCTACAAGGAGGGCCGGCGCGAGATGCCCGACCTGCTGCGGGAGCAGTTCCCGTACTTCCGTCCGATCGTCGAGGCGTTCGGCTACCGCAACCTCGAGTTCGACGGTTGGGAGGCCGACGACGTGATCGCGACGCTCGCGACGCGGGCCGACGAGGCCGGGATCAAGACCACCGTCGTCTCGACCGACCGCGACGCGTTCCAGCTCGTCAGCGACAACGTCGCGCTGATGATGACCCCGCGCGGTGTCTCCGACGTCAACGTCTACACGCCCGAGCGCGTCGAAGCGCGGCTCGGCATCCGGCCCGACCAGGTGCCGGACTTCATCGGGCTGAAGGGCGACACCTCCGACAACATCCCCGGCGTCCCGGGCATCGGCGACAAGACGGCCGGCCAGCTGGTCGGCCAGTACGGCTCGCTCGAGGCGGTGCTGGAGCACGTCGACGAGCTGACGCCGGCGCGCCGGAAGAACATCACCGAGCACGCGCAGCAGGCGCTGGCCTCGAAGGAGCTCGCGACGATGCGGCGCGACCTCGACCTCGACTGCGACCCGGCGCAGCTCGTGCTCTCGCCGCCCGACCGCTCGCAGCTGAAGGAGATGTTCCGGCGCTTCGAGTTCCGCAACCTGCTGAACCGCATCGACGAGCTGGACGCCGCGGTGCCGGCGTCGGCCGTCGAGCTCGAGGGCGTCGCCGTCCCGTGGCGCGAAGGCGAGCTTTCCGGCGACGGCGGCTACGCCGCGGACGACGACCGGGCCGCCCTGGCGACCGACGGCCAGGTCGTCGTCGGCCCGCGCCCGGCGTCGCTCGAGGGGGCGCTCGTTGCGCACGACGCGAAGGCGCTGCGGGTCTCCGCCGTCGACGACACGATGATCGCGGCGTACCTGATCGAGCCGAGCCGCGCCTCGTACGAGCTCGACGACCTCGCCGCCGAGTACGGGCTGGAGCTGCACCCGGAGCCGGAGGCCGAGGAGGAGACCGCGCGCCTCGTGCGCCATGCCGCAGCGACGCTCCGCCTCCGCGATCCGCTGCTCGCGCGCGTGCGCGAGCGCGACCAGGAGCGGCTCTACCGCGAGATCGAGCTGCCGCTGACCGAGGTTCTGGTCGCGATGGAGACGGTCGGCGTCAAGATCGACACGTACCGGATGGGCGAGATCACCGCCCGGCTGGCCGACCGGGTCGAGGAGCTCGAGGCCAGGGCGCAGGAGCTCGCGGGCGAGGAGTTCATGCTCGGCTCGACGCAGCAGGTGGCTCGGATCCTGTTCGAGGTGCTCGGCTTGACCCCGGGGCGCAAGGGGAAGACGGGCTACTCCACGGACACCCGCGTGCTCCGCTCGATCCGCGAAGAGCACGAGATCGTCCCGGTGATCGAGGAGTGGCGGGAGTACTCGAAGCTCCTGAACACGTACCTCGAGCCGCTGCCGTCGCTGCTCGGCGAGGACGGCCGGCTGCACACGACTATCAACCAGACGGTCGCCGCGACCGGGCGGCTCTCGACCTCGAACCCGAACCTCCAGGCGATCCCGATCCGGACGGAGCTCGGGCGCGAGATCCGCTCCGCGTTCGTCGCCGAGCCGGGGTGGAAGCTCGTCTCGGCCGACTACTCGCAGATCGAGCTGCGGATCCTCGCGCACGTCTCAAGCGAGCCGAAGCTGCGCGAGGCGTTCGCCCGCGGCGAGGACATCCACCGCGCCACGGCAGCCGAGGTGCTCGGCGTCGACCCGGCCGAGCTGACGACCGGCCAGCGCTCGATCGCGAAGATGATCAACTTCGGGATCGTCTACGGGATCTCGGCGTTCGGGCTGTCGGAGAACCTCGACATCCCGCGCGAGGAGGCGCAGCAGTACATCGACACCTACCTCGCGCGCTTCCCGCAAGTGCAGGACTTCATCCAGCGGACGATCGAGGAGGCGCAGGAGGACGGCTACACGACCTCGCTGCTCGGACGGCGTCGGCCGGTGCCGGAGCTGCGGGCGTCGAATCGGCAGACGCGGTCGCTGGGCGAGCGGCTCGCGGTCAACTTCGTCATGCAGGGCTCGAACGCGGACATCATCAAGGTGGCGATGATCGC
>JBPYFE010000009.1:0-8909 GCA_051986525.1 Gaiellaceae bacterium | reverse complement strand
GCCCGTCCCGGAGCGCGTCACGTTGCTGTCGCCGTTCGACCGGCTCATCCACGACCGCAGGCGCGCGGAGGCGCTGTTCGACTTTCGCTACCGGCTCGAGATGTACGTGCCGCAGGCGAAGCGCGAGTACGGCTACTACGTCCTGCCGATCCTCGTCGGCGACCGGCTCGTCGGCCGCGTCGAGCCGCGCTTCGACCGCAAGACCGGGACGCTCGAGGTGCTCGGCGCCTGGGGCGACACCTCGCGTCTCGACGAGGCGCTCGGCGAGCTGGCTCGGTTCCTCGGAGCGAGGCGCAGCTCGGACCGTTAGCCGCAGCCACCACTTGACAACATTTCCGGAAACGTTTACGGTCACGCCGTTCAGATTCCGTAAACGTTTCCGAAAATGACCACCATTCAAGAACTCGCAGCGAAAACCGGCGTCTCCGTCGCCACCGTCTCCAGGGCGCTGAACGGCTCGCCCGAGGTGAGCGAGGCGACGCGGGAGCGGATTCTCAGCCTCGCCCGGGAGCTCGACTACACGCCGAGTGCCGCGGCGCGCTCGCTCGTGGGGCGGCGCTCCCACGTCGTCGGCGTCATCCTCGAGACGGGCGCCGGCCACCCCGATCTGCTGCATCCGTTCTTCCAGGAAGTGCTCGTCGGCCTCCAGCACGGAGCGGGCGAGCGCGGCTACGACCTGCTCCTGTTCGCGACCGACGAGCCGGGCAACGGCTTCGGCGGCACGCACTCGTACGCCCGCCGGGCCGAGCACCACGGAGTAGGCGGCGTCGTGGCGTTCGGCTTCGACGCAACGCACCCCGAGATGCGCAAGCTGCTCGCCGCCGGTATTCCCGTCATCGGCGTCGACTCGGACCTCGGCGGTCCCCGGACGGGCTTCATCGAGTCCGACAACAGGCAGGGCGCCGTCGATGCCGTCCGCCACCTGCATGGGCTCGGTCACACACGTATCGCCACGATCGCCGCGCCGCGCGGGACACGGCCGGGAGCCGAGCGGTTCGCCGGCTATCGCGAGGCGCTCGGGGAGCTCGGGCTCGAGCTCCGCGACGAGTACGTGCACGAAGGAGACTTCTACGACGAGAGCGGCTACATGGCGACGCTGCGACTGCTCGCGCTGCCGGAGCCGCCGACGGCGATTTTCGCCGCCACCGACCTGATGGCGGTCGGCGCGCTTCGGGCCGCGCACGAGGTCGGCGTGCCCGTTCCGGGCGAGCTGGCCGTCGTCGGCTTCGACGACATCGCGGTCGCCGCGCTGATTCAGCCGTCGCTGACGACCGTACGACAGGACATGGAAGCACTCGGCCGCGCCGCGGCCGACGGACTGATCCGAATGATCGAGGACGCCGACGCGCCGCCGGTCCAGGCACAGGTGCCGACCCGGCTCGTCGTGCGCGCCTCATCGGGAGCACCGCAAGCGCCGAGGGCGAAGGCGCGCGCAATCGACCAAGGAGGTGACCGTGGGACTTCGCGGCGGCCGGAAGTGGCCGTCGCCGACGACGGGGCAGCACTGGTGACGGACGCAGACAACCATGAGGAGGCGTAGGTTCAGATGAAGACGTTTGTCCGCGGGTCGCGGCGCCGCCTGGCGGCGGTCGCAGCCCTCGTCGTCGCAATCGCGGCCGTGGTCGTACTCGGCTACGTCGCGCAGACCGCCCGCGGCAGCAGCCGCGACAACATCACGCTCCACGTCAGCTTGTTCGGCGACTTCGGCTACCACGACCTGTACAAGCAGTTCGAGGCGGCCCATCCGAACATCACGATCAAGGAAGACATCCAGAGTTACGCCGACCACCACGCGAACCTCGCGAAGCACCTCGCCGTCGGCGCAGGTGCCGACGACGTCGAGGCGGTCGAGGTCGGCTTCATCGCCCAGTTCAAGTCGCAGCCGAAGTACTTCTACGACCTGAGGAAGTACGGCGCCGGCAAGCTCGCCAAGCGCTGGCTTCCGTGGAAGTGGCGGCAGTCGCTGGCTCCGAACGGTGCCCAGATCGGCCTCGGAACCGATGTCGGCAGCCTTGCGATCTGTTACCGCAAGGACCTGTTCGGCAAGGCCGGTCTACCGACCAGCCGCACGGCCGTCTCGAAGCTCTGGCCGACGTGGCAGAAGTACATCGCCGTCGGCAAGCGCTTCCAGGCGCATGCGCCGAACGGCGCCTCGTTCTTCGACTCGGGCAGCAACGTCTACAACGCAATGATCGGCCAGCTCAACCCGGCGTACTACACGCCGAGCGGGAAGGTGATCGTCGCCCAGAACCCGAAGGTGAAGCAGGCGTGGTCCCTGACGATGCAAGGCGTGAAGGCGCACGAGAGCGCCGGCTACGCCGCCTTCTCGTCCGACTGGAACACCGGCTTCAAGAAGGGACGCTTCGCGACCGTGACCTGCCCCGCGTGGATGATGGGCTACATTCAGGGACAGGCGCCGAATGCCGGCCGCAAGTGGGACATCGCGGCCGTGCCGGGCGGCGGCGGCAGCTGGGGCGGCTCGTTCCTGACGATCCCGCGCCAGTCGTCCCACCCGAAGGAGGCCTACCAGCTGATCAGCTTCCTGACGTCGCCGGCGGCCGAGTCGTACGTCTTCAAGCAGACCGGCAACCTGCCGAGCCAGCCGAAGCTCCTGAAGAGCAAGGCCGTGCAAAGCTTCCGCAACGTGTACTTCTCGAACGCGCCGGTGGGAAAGATCTTCGCGAACTCGGCGCTGAAGATGAAGCCCCAGATCACGGGCCCCCACCAGGGCGACATCCAGACCGCGGTCAGCAACGCGATCCAGCGGGTGGAGCAGAACAAGCAGTCGCCGGGCCAGTCGTGGAAGCAGTTCCTGAAGGACGTCAAGACCGTCTCCTGACAGGTTTGCCCCGACGGTGAGATCGCCCGACTCGAGTGCACCCTCCACTCGAGTCGGGCGGCCTTGCCGGTGCGGCGAGAGGAGGTGAACGCGTGACAGTGAGCGAGCGGGTGGTCGAGCAGCCGGCCGCACGGCGGCGGCGGGTGGGCCTTCGATCCTGGTTCCACCGCGTCGACGGCGGCGTCTCCCCATACCTCTACATCTCGCCGTTCTTCCTCCTCTTCGGCGTCTTCGGCCTCTTCCCGCTCGGCTACACGGCCTACATCTCGCTGACCGACCGGAGGCTGCTCGGCTCGACCACCCACTTCATCGGGCTCGACAACTACTCGGCCCTCATCCACGACAGCTACTTCTGGAACGCCGTCGAGAACACGCTCGGCATCTGGTTGATCTCGACGGTTCCCCAGCTCCTGATCGCGCTCGGCCTCGCGCACCTGCTGAACACGAGGCTGCGTGTCCGCAACCTCTTCCGCATGTGCGTCGTCCTGCCGCAGGTGACGTCGCTCGTCGCCGTCGCGCTCATCTTCACGCAGCTCTTCTCGCGCGACTACGGGCTCGTCAACTACGTGCTCGCGCAGTTCGGGATCAGCCATATCGACTGGGAGGCGGGACGCCTCTCGTCGTGGATCGCGCTCTCCGTGATGGTCACCTGGCGGTGGGCGGGCTACAACGCGCTGATCTATCTCGCGGCGATGCAGGGAATCCCCGACGAGCTCTACGAGGCGGCGGCGATCGACGGCGCCAAGCAGTGGAAGCAGTTCATCCACGTGACGATTCCGATGCTCCGGCCGACGATCATCTTCACCGTCATCATCTCGACGATCGGCGGCTTGCAGCTCTTCACGGAGCCGTACCTCTTCCAGCCCCTGAAGCAGGTCGGGACCGGCGGCGCGGGCCGCCAGTACCAGACCGTCGTCATGTACCTGTACGAGAAGGCGTTCGGCAGCACGCAGTTCAACTTCGGCTACGCCGCCGCGATCGGCTGGGCGCTTTTCGTCCTGATCGCGATCGTCTCGCTCGTCAACCTCGTCGTCGTCCGGCGCATCAGCTCCGCGGAGTCCTGATGGCGAGCGTCGCGTACCCGGCTCGAACCGCGCGGCGGCGCCGCATCTCGCGCCGCTTCGGCAGCGCCGGCCCGCTGACCTATGTCGTGCTCGTCGTGGTCTCGCTGCTGTCGATCTTCCCGCTCTACTGGTCGCTCGTCGTCGCGTCGCACGACAACTCGGCGGTCGCGGCCTCGCCGCCGGTACTGACGCCGGGCGGGGCGCTCTGGCACAACATCTCGCGGCTGTTCAACTCCGGCGAGGTCAACGTCAACTTCTGGACCGCGCTGATCAACTCGGCGATCGTCGCGAGCGCGATCACCGTCTCGGTCGTCTTCTTCAGCGCCCTCGCCGGCTACGCGTTCGCGAAGCTCCGCTTCCGCGGGCGGAAGCTGCTGCTCGTGACGGTGATCGCGACGATGCTCGTCCCCGTCCAGCTCGGCGTGATCCCGCTCTACATCGAGATGATGCACTTCGGCTGGATCAACCACCTCCAGGCGGTGATCGCGCCGGGGCTCGTGTCCGCGTTCGGCGTCTTCCTGATGCGCCAGTTCATCATCGGCGCCGTCCCCGACGAGCTGATCGACGCCGCGCGGGTGGACGGCTGCTACACGTTCGGCGTCTTCCGCCACGTGATCCTGCCGGCGGTGCGGCCCGTCGCCGCCGTGCTCGGGCTCCTGACGTTCATGATGGCCTGGAACGATTTCTTCTGGCCGCTCGTCGTCCTCAGCCCGCAGAACCCGACGGTGCAGGTCGCGGTCTCGACCCTCTCGAGCGGCTACGTCGAGGACTACGCGCTCGTCCTCACCGGCACCTTCATCTCGATCCTGCCGCTGCTGATCGTCTTCCTCGTTCTCGGCCGCCACATCATCGGCGGGATCATGAAAGGCGCGGTCAAGGGATGAGCTTCCCGCCGGAGTTCGTCTGGGGCGCCGCGACCGCGGCCTTCCAGATCGAGGGCGCGACCGACGTCGACGGGCGTGGCGAGTCGATCTGGGACCGCTTCGCGCACACGCCGGGCAAGGTCGCGAACGGCGACACCGGCGACCCGGCCTGCGAGCACTACTTCCGCTGGCGCGAGGACCTCGAGCTGATGCGGACGCTGGGACTCGAGGGCTATCGCTTCTCGATCTCGTGGCCGCGGATCCAGCCCGACGGGCGCGGGCCGGCGAACGCGAAGGGACTCGACTTCTACCGCCGCCTCGTCGAGGGTCTGCGCGAGCGCGAGATCGCGCCGCTGGTGACCCTGTACCACTGGGACCTGCCGCAGCGCCTGCAGGACGAGGGCGGCTGGGCCTCGCGGGAGACGGCGGAGCGGTTCGCGGAGTACGCCGAGCTCGTCTTCGACGGCCTCGGCGACACCGTCGACGCCTGGGTGACGCACAACGAGCCGTGGGTCTCGGCCTTCCTCGGCTACGCCTACGGCTCCAAGGCGCCCGGGCTGCAGGACTGGCGCACCGCGCTGGCGGCCTCGCACCATCTGCTGCTCTCCCACGGCCGCGTCGTGGAGGCGTTCCGCGGCGCCGGCCGCAACGGACGGATCGGGATCACGCTCGACCTGACCCAGGTCTACGGCGAGCCGGACGCGGCCCGGCGGCTCGACGGTCATCGCAATCGCTGGTTCCTCGACCCGATCCTGCGCGGCGGCTATCCCGCGGACACCGTCGAGCTCTACGAGGAGCACGTGGGGATGCTCGACTTCATCCAGCGCGAAGACCTGGCCGTGATCGCGCAGCCGCTCGACTTCCTCGGCGTCAACTTCTACCAGCCCGCCGTCGTCCGCTCGGGCGGGGCCGAGCCGCTCCGCGTCGAGCTGCTCCCCGCTGACGGGCGCCGAACGGCGATGGGGTGGCGAGTCGAGCCGGACTCGCTGACGGCGCTGCTCGTCCGGCTGAAGCGCGACTACGGCGAGATCCCGCTCATGATCACCGAGAACGGCGCCTCGTTCGACGACCCGCCGCTCGACGGGAACGCCGTCGTCGAGGATCCGGACCGGCTCGAGTACCTGCGCGAGCACATCGCCGCCGTCGGCCGCGCGATCGAGAGCGGCGTCGACGTCCGCGGCTACTACGTCTGGTCGCTGTTCGACAACTTCGAGTGGGAGCACGGGTACGCGAGCCGCTTCGGGATCATTCACGTCGACTTCGAGTCCCAGCGCCGGACGCCGAAGCTGAGCGCGCTCTGGTACCGCGACCTGATCGCCGGCCAGCGAAACGGGGACGGCCGTGGCTGAGCTCGCCTTCCGCGGCGTCACCAAAGTTTTCCCGGGCGGCGCGGTCGCCGTCGACGCGCTCGACCTGACGATCCGCCACGGCGAGTTCCTCGTCTTCGTCGGCCCGTCCGGATCGGGCAAGACGACGGTGCTGCGGATGACGGCCGGGCTCGAGGACGTCTCCGAGGGCGAGATCGCGATCGACGGCGAGGTCGTCAACCGGCTGCATCCGATGGACCGCGATCTCGCGATGGTCTTCCAGAACTACGCGCTCTATCCGCACATGACCGTCGCCGACAACATGGGCTTCGGGCTGCGGCTGCAGAAGCGGAAGAAGCCGGAGATCCGCGAGCGTGTCGAGCGGGCCGCGCGGACGCTCGGGATCTCGGACCTGCTCAAGCGGAAGCCGGCCCAGCTGTCCGGCGGGCAGCGGCAGCGCGTCGCCATGGGCCGCGCGATCGTGCGCGAGCCGGCGGCGTTCCTGATGGACGAGCCGCTCTCGAACCTCGACGCGAAGCTGCGGGTGCAGATGCGGGCCGAGATCCAGCGGCTCCAGCACCAGCTCACGACGACGACGCTCTACGTCACGCACGACCAGACGGAGGCGATGACGATGGGCGACCGGGTCGCGGTCATGCGCCGCGGCAAGCTCGTTCAGGTCGACACGCCGCAGGTGCTCTACGACCGGCCGGTCGACGTGTTCGTCGCGGGCTTCATCGGCTCGCCGGCGATGAACCTCGTCGGAGCCACGCTGCGACGCGAAAACGGCAGCGTCCTCGCCGAGCTCGGCTCGAGCTCGCTGGCGCTACCCGAACGCTTCGTCCCGGCGAGCGCGGTCGAGCGCGGCGACGTGATCGTCGGGATCCGGCCCGAGCATCTGCGCGACGCCGAGCTCGCTCCGGCGAACGGGCGGCCGACGCTGACGGCTCCGGTGACCCTCGCGGAGCCGGTCGGCGCGGAGGTCTTCGTCCACTGCGAGCTCGACGTTCCGCCCGTGATCACGCGCGACACGGTCGAGCTCGCGCGCGACATCGACGAAGGCGCGTCGGCCGCCGACGAGCGGGCGACGCTGACGGCGCGCCTCGACCCGCACACGCATGCGGCGCCCGACCGGATCGCGACGCTGGCCGTCGACCCGGATTCGCTCTACTTCTTCGATCCCGAGACCGAGCTGGCGCTGCGCTAGCTCGGCGGCGGGCGCTCTTCCCAGTTGTCTTCGTTGCGGAGCTTCGCGACGGAGTAGATCGCCATTCCGATCAGGACGATCGGGACCGCGACGATCAGGATCACCCAGAGCTCCCCGAGCCCGAGCACAGTCGGCATGCCCGCGAGTATCGCGCCCCGCGGGCACGCGGCATCACCCCGTCGGGGTGACTCTGAAACGGAGGTGCGCGACGCCCGAAGGCGAGTCGCGCAGCTCGGTGCGCTCGAATCCCAGCGTGTCGAGGTCGTCGAACAGCGTTGTGCCGCCGCCGAGCAGCGTCGGCACGAGGTGCAGCAGGAGCTCGTCGACGAGCTTCGCCCGGAGCGCCTGCTGGACGATCTCGGCGCCGCCGCTGAGCTCGACGTCCCTGTCGCCGGCCGCCGTCCGCGCCTGCTCGACGGCGCTCTGGACGCCGTCGCTGACGAACGTGAACGTCGTCTCGCCGAGCACGAGCGGCTCGCGCTCGTGGTGCGTGACGACGAAGACGGGACGGTGGAAGGGCGGCTCCTCGCCCCACCAGCCGGCCGCGTTCGGGTCGTCCTCCCACGGCCCCGCGCCTCCGCTGAACATGCGCCGGCCCATCACGAAGGCGCCCGGGCGGGCGAAGGACTCGCGGACGAGGTCGTCGTCCGGCCCGGTCTCGCCGCCCTCCATCCCGTGCGGCTCGCGGAAAGCCCTGAGCTTGAACGCCCATTCGTGCAGCCTGTCGCCGCCGCGGCCGAGCGGCTCCTCCAGCGTCGGGCTCGGCCCGGCGACGTAGCCGTCGAGCGACATCGAGATCTCTGCGAAGACGGTGGTCACGGTCCTGAGACTTCCGCGCGGCGAGGAACTCATCGGAGTATCGTTGCCGCGTGGCCACGAAGGAGCGCGAAGACGCGGCCGCCGTACGCGCGGAGCGCGAGCGGTACGTCCCGCGCGGGATCGCGTCGACCGACCTGACCGTCTCCCGCGCCGAGGGCGCGACGATCTGGGATGCCGACGGCCGCGAGTACCTCGACTTCGCGGGTGGCATCGCCTGCCAGAACCTCGGCCACAACCCTGAGGCGGTCGTCCGCGCCGTCCACGACCAGGTCGACCGCTACCTGCACCAGTGCTTCATGGTCGGCATGTACGAGCCGTACCTCGAGGTCGCGCGGCGGCTCGACGAGCTCTGGCCGGGGGAGGGCGTCGAGACGAAGACGATCCTGGTCAACTCCGGCGCCGAGGCAGTCGAGAACGCGGTCAAGATCGCCCGCGCCGCGACGGGCCGACCGGGCGTCGTCGTCTTCGACCGCGCCTTCCACGGACGGACGAACCTGACGATGGCGATGACCTCGAAGCTCGTCTACAAGCAGGGGTTCGGGCCGCTCGCGCCCGACGTCTACCGCGCGCCGGCGCCGTACCCCTATCGCGGCGTCTCGGTCGAGGATGCGCTCGCGGGCCTCGACCTGCTCTTCGCGCAGGACGTCGATCCGGACGCGGTCGCGTGCGTCGTGCTCGAGACCGTGCAGGGCGAGGGCGGCTTCATCCCGATGCCGGCCGAGTTCGTCGCGGCGCTGAAGCAGCGTTGCGAGCAGCACGGGATCGTCTACGTCGCCGACGAGGTGCAGTCGGGCAGCGGGCGCACCGGCA
>JBPYFE010000008.1:0-3777 GCA_051986525.1 Gaiellaceae bacterium | reverse complement strand
TTCGGGATCCTGGAGTTGAGACCGATCGAAGAGTGAGCGTCCTGCCGGAACCTAACGGTGGCGGCTTCGCTCCCTCGCGCGCCGAAGCTCATCCTCGACGCGCTCGAACTGCGGCGCGGGGCCGTAGAGCCGCCAGCCGTTCCGAAGCAGCGGAATGAGCGCGATCAGCGCCACCCAGGCCGGCCAGAAGCTGCCGCTGGCTCCCGACGCAAGCCAGACCGCCACGCAGACGAAGAACGGCACCAGGCCGCCGATCGTGTGCTGCACGA
The DNA here is from genome assembly GCA_051986525.1 of Gaiellaceae bacterium. Lineage (GTDB taxonomy): Bacteria > Actinomycetota > Thermoleophilia > Gaiellales > Gaiellaceae > 13-2-20CM-68-14. Next base: position 3,508 of record JBPYFE010000008.1, on the reverse strand, counting down.
GCTCTCGACTCAGCTCGCGTCGCCTGGCGACGAGCTCTGTCCGCCGTACCGCCGGTGATGGTGGCACCCGTGGCAGGTCTGCGCGCAGCACGTCCAACTCTCCTGCCGTCCGCGCACCGTAGGCGCGGCCGAGCCGCTCCGAGAGCTCGTCCGAATCGAGGCGACCCTGCGCGAAGTGCTCGCGGATCTCCGCCGCGACGCGTTCGCGATCCTCGTCCGAGACGCGCAGCTCCGGCGACTCCGCCACGATCAGATGCTACGCGCCGCCCGACGTTGCCGAGTCTCGGCTCAGCCGGTTTGCGCCACGTAGGCGTCCAGGGAATCCAGGTACCGCTCCCTCTCGTCGGCGTCCAGCCAGCTCACGACGAACGCGTTTCGTGCGAGCTGCGCAACCTCGTCCCGGGTGATCGGAACCGCTTCGCCGAGGGCGATGAAGTTCTCGTTCACGTAGCCGGGGAAGTACGCGGGATCGTCCGAGTTGATCGTGGCTCGCACGCCCGCGTCGAGCAGGCTCTTGATCTCGCCCGCCTTGAGACCGTCGGTGACGTAGCTGTTGGAGATCGGACAGAGGGTCATGCCCAACCGGCGGGCGTTGATCTCCCGGATCAGGGCCGCGTCTTCGAGCGCGTTGACGCCGTGGTCGATCCGCTCGACCTCGATCTCGTCGAGGCACTGCCTGATGTGCTCGACGGAGTTCTCCTGATCGACGTCGCAGTGCATCGTGATGCGGTAGCCCTCGCGTCGCGCCCTTGCGAAGACCTCCCTGAACTTCACGGGTGGGTTGCCCTTCTCGTCCGAGTCCAGCCCGACACCAACGATCCAGTCGCCGTACGCCAACGACTCTTCGAGTGTCTCCATGGCCGACTCGGCGCTCAGGTCGCGCAAGAAGCACATGATCAGCTGGCTCCGCAGGCCGAGCGTCTGATCGGCCTCGTCCTGGGCGCGGTGGAGCCCCTCGACGACAGCGCCGAATGGAATATCGCGCGTCGTGTGGGCCTGAGGATCGAAGAAGACCTCGGCGTAGACCACGTTCTGCGAACGCGCCTTCCTGAAGTACGCCATCGCCAGGTCGTAGAAGTCGCGCTCCTCGAGCAGCACGCTCGTCCCCTCGTAGTAGACCGCCAGAAACGACGTCAGGTCGTCGAAGTCGTAAGCGGCCCGCATCTCGTCGACGGAGCTGTACGGGAGATCGAGCCCGTTCCGCGAGGCGAGCTCGAACTTGAGCTCGGGCTCGAGCGTGCCCTCGAGGTGCAGATGCAGCTCCGCCTTCGGCATGCCCTCGACGAATGCCTTCAGCTCGGTCATCCGCGCGAGTCTACGGCGTTCGGATCGAACGTCACCTCGAGGCGGGCTGCGGCGCGCGACCGGGGCCTGAGCCCCGGGAGGGCCGTGAGCCTCAGCTTCCTTCGTACTTGAAGGAGATGTCCAGGCGCACCCGGTAGCTCGCCACCTTGCCGTCCTGGACGGTGACGTCGAAGCGCGTAGCCTCCGCGACCCGCAGGTCGCGAACCGTGCGGCCGGCGGTCTCGACGGCGTTTCGGGCGGCGGCCTCCCACGACTCCGGGCTGACGCCGATGACCTCGGTGACGCGGTACACGCTGTCGCTCATCTCACGGCTCCTCTCACTCGATTTTTCCCTGCGTACGGGCATCCTATGACTGTCCGAGCCCGCGTTCAGTAGCGTTCCCGCCCGCATGGCGCGGCGTTACTTCGGAACCGACGGCGTCCGCGGCGTCGTCGGCGAGACGCTCACGCCGGAGCTCGTCGAGCGCCTCGGCCGCGCGGCGACGCTCTGGGCCCGTGCCGGTCGCGTGTTCGTCGGGCGCGACACCCGCGCCTCCGGCCCGGAGCTCGAGGAGGCGCTCGTCGGCGGCATCGTCTCGGGCGGCGCAAGCGCGATTCTCGGCGGCGTCCTGCCGACGCCGGCAGTCGCCCTCTCCGGCCTCGACCTCGGGGTCGTCATCTCTGCGTCCCACAATCCCCCCGAGTACAACGGCGTCAAGTTCTTCGACTCACGCGGCCGCAAGCTCTCCGATGCGGCGGAGGAAGAGATCGAGGGCCTGCTCGACGCGCCGTCGACCGAGCAGTCGGGCTCGGTCGAGGAGTCGGACGAGCCCGCCGGCTTCTACGTCGACCACGTCGTCGACAAGTTCGGGTCCGATCTCGAAGGAATGCGGATCGCGGTCGACTGCGCGAACGGCGCCTACTCCGACATTGCGCCGAGTGTCTTCGAACAGCTCGGCGCGGACGTGCGCGCCCTCTTCGATCAGCCGGACGGCACGAACATCAACGTCGGCTGCGGCGCGACCGACACGGCTGCACTGCGGCGCGAGGTGGTGGCCGGGAAGTTCGACCTCGGCATCGCGTTCGACGGCGACGGCGACAGGATGCTTGCGGTCGACGAGCGCGGCGAGCTCGTCGACGGCGACCAGATCGTCGCGATCCTCGCACTCCACCTCGGCGTCGACATCGTCGCCGTGACGCAGATGACGAACCACGGCTTCCACGCGCTGATGCAGGAACAGGGCATTCGCGTGCTGACGACCGATGTCGGCGACCGCTACGTGCTCGAAGCGCTTTGGCGGGAGAACGGCCTGCTCGGCGGGGAGCAGTCAGGGCACGTCATCTACCTGCGCGACCACGTCAGCGGCGACGGGCTCGCCGCGGCCCTGCTCCTCTGCGCGGCTCTGCGCGGACGCAGGCTGTCGGAGGCCGCGGCGGTGATGCCCCGCTGGTCGCAGTGCCTGCGGAACGTCCGCGTGGCCTCGAAGGAGCTGACGGGGCCGGTCCGCGAGGCGGTCGAGCGCCTGAACGGCCAGCTGGACGGCTCGGGCAGAGTCCTCGTCCGCGCGTCCGGCACGGAGCCCTTGATTCGCGTCCTCGCCGAGGCGGAAAATGGCCAGACGGCGCGGGACGCCTGTGCTAGCCTTGCGGCGCTCGTCGAGAAGGAGCTCGGCTGACCCGTCCCGAAGCTGGGGTGTGGGCACATGGCCGGGCTTTTTGTGTTTTCGACATCGGGGGAAGGAGTCGGGCGATGTGCGGGATCATCGGATACGTGGGGAGCCGTCCATCCAAGGATCTGCTGATCGCCGGTCTCGAACGGCTCGAGTTCCGCGGGTATGACTCGGCAGGGATCGCGCTGCTCGAGGACGAGGGGCTCGACTACGTCCGGGCGGTCGGGAATCTCGCGAACCTGAAGCGGGCGGCGGGCCCGAACGGGTCGCACGCGACGACGGGCCTCGGACACACGCGCTGGGCGACGCACGGCGCGGTCAACGAGGACAACGCCCATCCGCTGACGGGCTGCGACGCCGGGATGCTCGCGATCGTGCTGAACGGGATCGTGGAGAACTACCGCGAGCTGAAGGCCGAGCTCGAGGCGGCAGGGCACTCGTTCAGCTCGCAGACGGATGCCGAGGTGGTCGCGCACCTGCTCGAGACGCTGTACGACGGCGACCTCGCGGAGGCGGTGCGTGCGGCCTACCTCCGGCTCGAAGGCCACTTCACC
>JBPYFE010000007.1:0-6028 GCA_051986525.1 Gaiellaceae bacterium | reverse complement strand
CGACGTCCGTCGGCTGGTCCGGCATCCGGATCTCGAGCGTGCCGAAGCTCGGGTGCGGCCGAACGTCCCACCAGAAGCGCGTGTACCCGTCGGCCAGGCCGAGCTCGACGTAACGCTCGACGAACCGCTCCCACTCCGCGTACGAGCCGAACGGCGGCGGCGCGCCGGAGCGCGGCAGCTCGGCGAGCACGAGCGCGCGCACCGAGAGATGGCCGCTTTCGCCGCCCGCGAGATAGGGCGAGTTCGCCGACAGGGCCAGCACGAGCGGCAGCCACGGGAGCACGCTCTCCAGCGCGCGGAAGCACGTCTCGGCGTCGGGCATGCCGACATGGACGTGAATGCCGCTCACGCCCTGGCGCCGCGCGGAGATGCCGGCGTAGTCGACGAACTCGTGGTAGCGCGGGTCGGGCGCGATCTCCTCGAGCTCCGGCGGGCTGAGCGGATGCGAGCCGGCCGCGGCGATCCGCAGCCCGTGGCCGCGCGCGGCGGCATCGGCGCCGGCGCGAAGCTCCCGCAGCGCGCCGGCGGCCTCGGCGACGGAGTCGCACGTGTCCGTGTTCAGCTCGACGACGGAGGCGAAGAGCTCCGTCTTCAGCTTCCCCGGCAGCTCGCGGCCCTCCACCTCGGCGAGCAGGACCTCGACCGACGGCGACAGCAGCAGCGTCTCGGCGTCGAGGATCATCACCTCTTCCTCGACCCCGACGGAGAACGGCGCGCTTTCCCCGAAATGCTGCTCGATCACGAGCGGGAGGCTATGTAACTGGAGGGCCCGGGCAGGCATCGGGCCCTCCAGCAGGCGCTCTCGCCGGCCGTGCTGGCAAACGGCCGGGGCGAGAGCGCGGCCCCTACGTCAGGGGCCAGACAGGACGGTCAGCCTTGGGGAGACGATGGCTGCCGTCCAAGCGTCACGTGCAGGGTCAGCTGGTTGCTGCCGCGGTAGACCACGAGCGCGACGGACTCGCCCGGCTGCTTCGAGGCGATCACGTCGCGAAGCTGGTCGAGCGTCGAAAGCTCGACACCGTCCGCGGAGACGATCAGGTCGCCTCCGATCGGCCAGCTCTCGCCCGAGACGACGGCCGTCTGCCGCCCGCCGCGCAGGCCGGCGCTCGCGGCGCCGCTGCCGGGCTGGACGCCGACGACGAGCAGTCCGTGCGAGGCCGGCAGCCGGAAGAGGCGCGCGATGTCGGCCGTGACCGGCTTCGCGGTGATCCCGAGGAAGGCGTGGTCGACCTTGCCCTTCTTGATCAGCTGGGCGACGACCGTCCTGACCGTGTTGATCGGGATCGCGAAGCCGATGCCGATGTTCCCCTCGCCCGAGCTGCCGGTCGCGATCTGCGCGTTGACGCCGATGACCTCGCCGCCCGCGTTGATCAGCGGGCCGCCGGAGTTGCCGTGGTTGATCGGCGCGTCCGTCTGGATGACGTGGTCGATCGGGTACTGGTTCGGCGCCGTGATCAGGCGCTGGACGGCGCTGACGATCCCGGCCGTCATCGAGCGGTCGTAGCCGAGCGGGTTGCCGATCGCGACGACCGAGTCGCCGACGTGAACCGCGTCGGAGTCGCCGAAGACGAGCGGCGTCAGCGCGCGGGCCTTCTCGTCGACCTGGAGCACCGCGATGTCGGTGGACGGATCGGCCCCGACCACGCGCGCCTTCAGGTTGTCGCTGTTCGAGAAGCTGACCTCGACCGACCTCGCGTTCGCGATCACGTGGTAGTTCGTGACGATGTGGCCGGCCTTGTCGATGACGAAGCCGGAGCCGAGCGCCTTCTCCTGCTGCGTCGTCGGGCCGAAGCCGAAGAACGGGTCGGCCGGCGTCTGGACGACCTGGGTCGAAGTCACTTGGACCACGCCGGGCGCGTCGCGTCGAAAGATCGCGTTCGCGCTCAGCCCACGGCCGACGCGCGGCGACTCGAAGGCAGCCGCCGAGCTGCCGAGCGCCGGCTGGATCTCGCGGATCGTCGTCGTCTTGCCGCCGACGCCGAACGCGGCCGCGCCGAGGAGCGCGACTGCGCCGCCGACAAGCCCCGCCCCGAGGAGCGCGGCGAGAGGGAGCCAGCTTCGCCGAGAGCTCACCGCCTGGTTATAGCCCCGGTTTCTTGCAGAACGGGTTGCGGTGGATTAAGTGACGTTTGCGTCTCTGTTAAGCAATGTTGCGACCCGCAAAGACGCTCACCCGGACGGGACGAGGCGCGGTCGTCGCGGGCCGTCCATCGTCCCCGGAATGACGCTCAACCGCGCGATGGCCCTCGCGTTCGCGCTCGGCTCGGCGTGCTTCCTGATCGGCCCCTTTCCCGGGTACGTCCAGCTCGTCGGCGACAGGGCGGATGCGACCACGTTCTTCGTCGGCTCGATCCTGTTCACGCTGGGCGGCGCGCTCCAGGCACGGATCGCCTGGCCGGCCCGGCGTCAGCCGGAGGGAGGCCGGGCAGCTTGGTGGGCGGCGGCGATCCAGCTCGCGGGAACGCTGTTCTTCAACGTCACCACCTACCAGGCCCTCCATACGGCCGTTACGAGCTCCGACTACAACAGGCTCGTCTGGCGCCCCGACTGGCGCGGCGCGATCTGCTTCCTCGTCTCCGGGGCGATCGCCTACCTCGCCTCGGAACGGCACGGCTGGCTGCCCGCCCGGTCGGGCCCCGGCTGGTGGCAGCCGGCCGTCAACCTGCTCGGTTGCGTCTTCTTCGGGATCTCCGCCGTCGCGGGGTACGTCGTTCCCTCGAGCGGCTCGATGCTCGACGAGGCGGCCGCGAACTGGAACACGGCGCTCGGAGCCGCGTGTTTCCTCGCCTGCGCGATCGACACGCTGCATACGAACCGGCCGGCGAAGCTGCCCTTCCGCGGCCGGCTTCGCGAGTTCGAGCACGAGCTCGAGCGGGTGACCGAAGCGTGAGCTGAGCCGCAAGCCGCCGCCGGACGAGGGTTCAAGGCGTCCGAAGCCGGGCCGATAACTCACCTGTGAGCCGCATTCCCACCTATCGTGGGCCGTTCCACCGTGAGCACGCCGAGCGTTTGCTCTGGCGCGCCGGCTTCGGGCCTCGGAAAGGCGAGGCCGACAAGGTCGCGTCGATGGGCCTCGACGGCGCCGTCCACTGGCTGACGCATCCGCCGAAGTCGCGTCTCGTCGGGCCGAGGCCGCACGACGAGAAGGGCCGCCCGCTCGCGCCGTACGACGCTTGGGGCCACGACTCGCTCTGGTGGCTCGACCGGATGGTGCGGACGACGACGCCGCTCGTCGAGCGGATGGCGCTCGTCTGGCACGACTGGTTCGCGACCTCGAACGACGGCGTCGGCTCGCAGCGGCTGATGATCCGGCAGAACAACCTCTTCCGCACGCGCGGCCTCGGCTCGTTCCGCCGTCTGCTGCTCGAGGTGACGAGCGACCCCGCGATGCTGCTCTGGCTCTCGGGCGGGGACAACAGCCGCTACTCGCCGAACGAGAACTACGGCCGGGAGATGATGGAGCTCTTCACGCTCGGCCACGGCTCCGGCTACACGGAGATCGACGTCCGCCAGCAGGCGCGCGCGCTGACCGGCTTCCGGTACGACTGGAGCCGCTCGAAGGGACCCGTCCACTTCCGCTACGACCCGAGCTACCACGACCCGGGGTCGAAACGGATCTTCGGCAAGCGCGGCCGCTTCGACTGGCGCGACTCGTGCCGCCTCTGCCTCACGCACCGCGCGCACCCGAGCTTCTTCGTCACGAAGCTCTGGAGCTACTTCGTCCCGACGCCGCCGCCGCGCGCGACGAAGCAGTCGCTCGAGCGCCTCTACGTCGAGAACGGCTACGCGGTCCGCCCCATCGTCGAGGCGATCCTCAAGCACCCGGAGCTCCACCTCGGCCCGCGGATGACGAAGCCGCCGGCCGTGCTGACCGCCGGGATGCTCCGCGCGCTCGGACGCGGAATCGACACGACCGCGTGGGTCTGGCTGGGCGCGCTCGCCGGCCAGCAGCTGTTCTACCCGCCGAACGTCGCCGGCTGGGACGACGACCGCTGGCTCGACACGGCGACCTTCCGCGCCCGCTGGATGCTCGCCGGCCAGGCGGTGCAGCCGTACGCGATCTCGACGAAGAAGGAGCGGCCCCGCGACGCCGACAAGCTCGTCGCCGCCGCGCTCGAGTTCTTCGGCCGTCCCTCGCTGAGCGCGTCGACGCACGCGTCGCTTCACCGCTTCGCGAGCCAGGCGCTCCACGACGCCAACGCGACCTGGAAGAAGAACCAGTACCCGGCGCTGATCGAGAACGCGCTGCGCCAGCTGATCGCCTCCTCTCCCGACTACCAGACCTGCTGATGCCGCGCGCCTGCCATTGCGACGAGTTCTCCCGCGTCTCGCTCCTTCGCCGGGCGGCCGCGGAGGCCGGCCGCGGGCTGCCGGCGATCGAGGCGGGGATGCCGCAGCCCGCGGGGACCGGGCTCGACCGCCGCGCCTTCCTGGCCAAGTCCGCGGGCGTCGCCCTCGCCGTCTACGGCGCCTCGAAGCTCGGCCTGCGCGCCCTCGACGAGGGAATCGCGCGCGCGGCGAGCGGGCCGAGCCAACCCGTGCTCGTCTCCGTCTTCCTTCCCGGCGGCGCGGACGCGCTCTCGGTCCTCTATCCCGTCGGCGACCCGAACTACGCCAAGCTGCGCCCGAAGCTCGCCCTTCCCGACACCGCCGGACCGGTCTTCACGGACGACGACCGCCTCCACTGGCACCCGTCGCTGACGCCGTTCGCGACGCTGCACGGCGAGGGAAAGGTCGCCGTCGCTCCCGCGATCGGCTACACGCACCCGGACCAGTCGCACTTCACCTCTCGCCACTTCTGGGAGGTCGGGGCGACCGACGCGAACCTGCGGACCGGCTGGATGGGCCGCTACCTGGACCTGGCCGGGACGGCCGACAATCCGCTCCAGGGGCTCTCGCTCGACGACACCCTGCAGCCGCCGCTCGCCGCGACGAAGGTGCCCGTCGCCGCGCTCGCGAGCGCGGACGACTACTCGTTCTGGGCGCCCGGCGTCTGGGGCGAGGTCGAGGACCGGATGCTGGCCACCCTCGGCGCGCTCGGGCGGAACCGCTCGCACGACGTGACGCTTCGCAAGGCCGTCGGCGTGACCGCGCAGGTCGACACGCTGCGGCGGCAGCTGCTCCCGTTCGCGAACCTGAGCGACCAGCCGAACTTCGGCAGCACCGTCGTCTATCCGGACGACGACTTCGCGAAGCGGCTCGCCGGTCTCGCGGCGATGCTCGGCTCCGGGCTGCCGCTGCGCTGCGTCGCGCTGAACGCCCCCGGCGAGTACGACACCCATTCGAATCAGCCCGACGACCTGGCCCAGGGATTGAAGATCACCGCCGACTCGCTGCTCGCGTTCCAGCGCGACCTCGAGGCGCGCGGCCTCTCCGGCCGCGTCGTCACGCTCGTCTGGTCGGAGTTCGGCCGGCGGGCCGAGGAGAACGGCGACTCCGGAACCGACCACGGCGCCGGCGGAACCGCGTTCCTGATCGGCTCCCGCGTTCGCGGCGGGTTGATCGGCGAGTTCCCCGGCCTCGGCTCGAGCGGGCTCGACGCCGACGGCAACCTCGTCGCTACCGCGGACTTCCGCGCCGTCTACTCGTCGCTGCTCGAGCAATGGCTCGGCACGGAGGCGGACCGGGTGATCCCGGGTGCGTCCTCCTTCACCCGCCCCTCGCTGATCGCGTGACGAAGCTCGTCGTCGTCGGAGCGGCGCTCGCCGGGCTGCTCGCGCCGACCGCCGCGGCGCCGGCGCGGCTCGGCGTCACCGCGCGGGAGTTCTCGTTCGCACTCTCGCGGACGACCCTCAAGCGCGGACCGGCCGTGATCGAGCTCGACAACTTCGGCCAGGACGTCCACGACCTGCGCCTGCACCGCGTCGGCGGCACGCGCACCTACGCGCTGCCGGAGACGAAGCCGGGCGAGCGCGCCGACCTGAGCCTCCGCCTCCGGCCGGGCCTCTACCGCCTCTGGTGCTCGATCGCGGACCATCGCGCCCGCGGCATGTACGCCACCTTCCGCGTCCGCTAGGGCCAGAATGGG
>JBPYFE010000006.1:0-10316 GCA_051986525.1 Gaiellaceae bacterium | reverse complement strand
TCGAGACCGGTGTCACCGCCTACCTGCCGACCTTCATCACCGCGCCGGAGGAGCAGCTGCTCGCCGCGCTGCGGGAGCTGCCGCCGGCGAACGGCGGGCCGAAGATCCTCGGCGTCCATCTCGAAGGGCCGTTCATCTCCGCGACCCGGCTCGGGACGCATCCCGCCCAGTACCGGCGCGATCCCGATCCGGAGCTGCTCGAGCGCCTCGTCGGCGCTGCGCCGGTCCGGCTCGTCACGCTCGCCCCCGAGCTGACCGGGGCCGACGAGCTGATCGACCTGCTGCAGCTCCGGGGGATCGCGGTCTCCGCCGGACACACCGACAGCACCGCCGCCGAGGCCGAGGCTGCGTTCGACCGCGGCGTGCGCACCGTCACGCATCTCTTCAACGCCATGCGGCCGCTGCGGCATCGCGACCCGGGCCTCGTCGGCGCCGCGCTCGTGCGCGAAGACGTGATCGTCCAGGTGATCGTCGACGGGATCCATCTCGCCGACGAGACGGCGAAGCTCGTCGCCCGGGCGGCGCCGGGCCGCGTCGTGCTGGTCACCGACGCGATCGCGAGCGCGGGAGTCACGGACGTCGACGGGCCGGCGAGCCTCGGCGGCTTCGAGGTCTCCGTCCGCGACGGCGTCGCGCGGGGCCCCGACGGCGTCCTCGCCGGCTCGCTGCTGACGATGATCGACGCAGTTCGGAACTTCCACGCGCTCGGCGTCCCGCTCGAAGACGCGCTGACGGCGGCGACGTGGACGCCTGCGCGCGTGATCTCGGAGCCGCTCGCGGGCCGGCTCGTGGTCGGCGCTCCGGCGGACGTCGTCGTGCTCGACGACAACCTCGAGATCGACCGCGTCCTGATCGGAGGCGAGACGCGTGTCGTCGCCTAGCGCCGCCGCGCACGTCGACCCGAGCGGCGAGATCTTCCTCCGCGAGATCCACGAGCAGCCCGACGCGCTCCTACGGCTGCTCGACCACGCGGCCGATTTCGAAGCCGTCGCCCGCGCCGTGCGGCAGCGCGACGCGAGCCTCGTGCGGCTCGTCGGCCACGGTTCGTCCGACAACGCCGCGACCTACGGCGTCTACGCCTTCGGACTGCTCGCGGGCGCGACGGCCGTCCGCGACTCGATCTCGCTGCTGACCTACTTCGACGCAGAGGTCGACTTCTCGCGCTCGGTCGTCGTCGCGCTGTCGCAGTCCGGACGGACGCCGGACGTGGTCGAGTACGTCGAGCGCGCGCGGAGCCGCGGCGCCTTCACGGTCGCGCTGACGAACGGCGAGCGAACCGCGCTCGCCGACGCCGCCGACGCCGCCCTGCCGCTCGCGGCCGGGCCGGAGAACGCGGTCGCGGCGACGAAGACGTACTCGAACCAGCTCGCAGCGCTCGCCCTCCTCGCCGCGGCCACCGCGGGCCGGACGGCCGAGTTCGCCGACGGCCTTCGCCGCACCGCAGAGCTTCTGTCCCAGTCCCTCTCCCCGCTCGAGGCCGCCGTCCGGCCGGTCGCGACGTCGTTCGCATACGTGGGCAGGATGTACGCGATCGGCCGCGGCCTCGAGTTCGCGACAGCGCGGGAGATCGCGCTCAAGCTGACTGAGACGTGCCGGATCGCGGCCGAGCCGCTGACCGCGACCGACCTCGCCCACGGGCCGATCGCCGCGGTCGACGCGCTGTTCCCCGTCTGGACTATCGCCTCACGCGACCCGAGCCTTCCGGCCGTGATCGAGGCTGCGGCCCGTGTCCGCGACGCCGGCGCCAGCGTCGTCGCGAGCGGCTCCGCGGCTGCCGAGATCGAAGCCCCCTACGTGCTCCCGGTTCCGGAGACGCCGAGCTACGTCTTCGCGCCGCTTCTCTCCGTCGTCCCGGGTCAGCTCTTCGCCGCAGCCGTCGCGCACGCGAAGGGCCTCGACGCCGACCGCCCGGTCGGCCTCAGCAAGGTCACGATCGCGCGCTAGCGGCCGGCGGAGGCCTGACGCCGACGGGCGACGGTGTCGAGGGTCACCGCGGCGAGCAGGATCGCGCCGGTGGTGACGTACTTGACCCAGTCGGCCGAGCCGACGAGGTCGGTGCCGTTGCTGATCATACCGATGATCAGGCCGCCGAAGAGCGCGCCGCTCACACGTCCGCGGCCGCCGAAGAGGCTGACGCCGCCGATGACCGCGGCGGAGATGGAGTCGAGCAGGAGCGTCCCGCCGCCGAAGGTGAGGTCGACGGAGTTCAGTCGCGAGGCGAGGATGATCCCGCCGAGCCCGGCGAGTGCGCCCGAGATGGCGAAGCAGAGGATCCGGATGAACTTGACGTTGATGCCCGCCCGCCGCGCGGCTTCCGCGTTCCCGCCGACGGCGTAGACGTGGCGGCCGAAGGTCGTGCGGCTCGCGAGGTACGAGAAGGCGACGACGACGAAGAGGATGATCAACCCGACGAGCGGCACCCCGGGGCGAGGCTGCGCGTGGTTGCAGACGGCGACTGCGGCGAACGCGAGGCCTCCGAAGAAGACGACGCGGAGAATGGCGAAGAGGACGTTCCCGGTCGGCAGGCCGGCGCGGCGCCGGCTGATATAGGCGCCGAAGGTCGCGAGCGCCAAGGCGACGGTGAAGACGATCGCCACGATCCAGCCCGTGTTCTTGCTCAGCACGTAGTTGCTGACGTCGAGGATCTGCTTGTCCTGGATCCCGATCACGCCCTGCCCCCCGAGCAGGTTGATGATCAGCCCTTGCGCGATCAGGAGCCCGGCGAGCGTGACTACGAACGAGGGGACGCCGACGAAGGCGACGATCGACCCCTGAACGGCGCCGTACCCCGCCCCGACCGCGATCGCAATCGCGATCGCGACGAGGCCCGGATAGTCGTGGCTCGAGCCGGCGAGCTGGAACTCGGCCACAGCGACGCTGCAGAGCCCGCTCAGGTACCCGACGGAGAGGTCGATCTCCCCGATCAGGAGGACGAAGACGATCCCGACGGCGATCACGGTCACGCCGGCCATCTGGCCGATCAGGTTCTGGAAGTTGACCGCGCTGAAGAAGATGCTCGTCTTGGCGCTGAAGAAGATCGTGATCGCGATGATCCCGACGATCACCGGCGCGCTGCCGACGTCGCCGCCCTTGAACGCATCCCAGCGGCCCCGGACGACGGCGCCGAAGCTCTGATCTTCGGTCGCTGCGGCCTGGACCTCCGCCGGCGCTGCCGTGCTCACGCGGCCTTCACCGGCCGCCCGGCCGTGATCGCCTCGACGATCTCCTGCTGGTTCGTCTTGTCCCGCTCGTAGACGCCGACGTTCTGTCCGAGGCGCAGGACCGTGATCCGGTTCGCGACCTCGAACACGTCCGTCAGGTTGTGCGAGACGAGTACGACGGCGAGACCCTGCTCTCCGAGCCGCTTGACCAGGTCCAGCACCTGCCGTGTCTGCGCGACGCCGAGGGCCGCGGTCGGCTCGTCGAGGAAGACGACGCGGTTGTTCCACATGACCGCGCGCGCGACGGCGACCGACTGGCGCTGGCCGCCGGAGAGCGTTGCGACCGGCTGCCGGACCGAGCGGATCGTCGTCACCGCGAGGGACTTGAGGGTTTCCGTCGTCTTCTGCTCCATCGGCGCCTCGCGGAGGCGGAACGCGGGGTCGTGGGCCTCGCGGCCCAGGTACATGTTCTGGACGACGTCGAGGTTGTCGCACAGCGCCAGATCCTGGTAGACGACCTCGATCCCGAGCTTCGCGGCGTCGCGCGGGCCGTGGATCGTCACCGGCTTGCCGTCGAAGACGATGTCGCCGCTGTCGATCGAGTAGATCCCGGCGACGCACTTGATCAGCGTCGACTTGCCGGCCCCGTTGTCGCCGACGAGCGCCATCACCTCGCCGGAGCGAACTTCGAAGTCGGCCCCGCGCAGCGCCTGGACCGAGCCGAAGCTCTTGACGATGTCGCGGAGCTCGAGTGTCGGCGCTTCGGGCGCGTTCACGAGGAGCCGAGTTGTATCACGGAGGAGGCGCTCCGAAGAACGCCCCCTCCGCAATCAGGTCCTACTTGCAGTACTTGGCGTAGATGCCGTTGCAGACCTGGCTCTTCTTCAGGAAGCCTTCCTTGAAGAGGAGCTTGTAGTTCTTCTTCGTGATCCAGACAGGCGTCAGCAGGATCGACTTCGTGCCACTGACCTTGCCGTTCACGCCGGGGACCTTCTTGCCCTTGATGATGGCGATTGCGGCGGCCGCGGCGGCGTTGGCCTCCTTGCGGACCGACTTGTAGACGGTGCCCGTCTGCCAGCCGGCGAGGATGAACTGGACGCCGGTCGGCGTCGCATCCTGACCCGTCAGCGGAACCGACTTCAGGCCGTGGGCCTGCAGCGACGCGACGACCGCGCCGGCGAGACCGTCGTTCGCCGCGAGGACGCCGTCGATCTTGTTGCCGTTGCGGGCGAGCATCTGGTCGAAGATCTGCCGACCCTTGATCGGATCCCAATCCGTCCACTGATCGCCGGCAGTCGCCTTCTTGAACGTGCCGTTCTTGTAGAGCGGGTTGAGGACCGAGTCGTAGCCCTTCTTGAACAGATGCGCGTTGTTGTCCGTCGTGCCGCCGTTCAGCTCGGCGATCACCGGATGCGAGCCGTACTTGCCGCGAGCCTTCAGCCCGCCGACGAGACCCGCGCCCTGGAGCTTGCCGACGCGGACGTTGTCGAAGGAGACGTAGTAGGCGGCCTTGCTACCGACGACGAGGCGGTCGTAGTCGATCACCTTGGCGTGCTGGCTGACAGCGAGGTTCGTGATCGCGTTACCCGACGCAGCGTTGATCTGGTCGAGCAGGATCACCTTCGCGCCCTTCGCGAGGCACTGCTGGGCCTGCGACTTCTGCTTCTGCGGGTCGTTCAGCGCGTTCAGGACCTGCGCGGAAATGTTCGCCTTCTTGAACGCGGCCTTCAGATACGGAGCGTCGAAGAGGACGTAGCGCGTCGAGGACTTGGTGTCCGGAAGCAGCGCGCACGCCTTGATCGACGCGGACGACGCGGCGGACCCACCGGTCCGAGCCGAGGCCGCAGCGGCCACGAGGCCGACTGCAAGCACGGCTGTAAGCGCCGCGAGCGCCCAGCGGGAGACATGGTTCTTCAAGAGGTGCCCTCCTAGTAGGTGACCAAAGTGACTCCTAGCACACTTGACGCGTGCCACCTAATGGGACGTCAACCGGCCCGGAAGGTTGTTAAGAAAAAGTTGAGAGCGGGCCGAACCCCGGCCCGCGACGCCGCGGGCCGGGATCCTGAGCCGGGCGGGGCTAGCCCGTGACCGGCAGGTCGTCGCCGGCGCCGGCGCAGTAGCCCGCGCCGCCGGCCGAGTCGTTGCTCCACAGGCTCTGAACGGGGTACTTGTTGCCGTCGTTGCCCGTGATGTTGTTGAGGCCGCCGGGGACCGTCGAGGGAGGTGCGATGCCCTCCGTGTAGCCGACCCAGGCGCACTTGTCGCCGTTCTCGTAGGCGGCGTAGTCGTACCAGCCGCCCAGGTTCTGGCCGTTGATCACGTCCTCGGCTCCGGGATCGGTGATCGTCTCCTCGATCTCGTGGCCCATGACGATCGTGAACCCGTCGAGCTTGCCCGCGTAGTAGGCGGTGTTGACGGAGTTCTCACCACAGCTCGAGCCCATGTTCAGGACGTACGGCATGTTCGTGAACGAGATCCCGGGCTGGACGCCGGGGTAGTACTGCGGCTGCGTGTAGTCGTGCCAGGCGCAGTAGCCGACGCCGCTGTTGAAGCCGGCCTCGTTGAACTTCTGCGGCTGCGCGATCACGAACTGCGAGTTGGCGAGGTCGGTGACGCCGAAGTGCGCGACCGCGCGCTGCGCCTCCTGCGCCAGCTCGAGCCCGCTGACGTTGTCGTGGATCGGGTTCGTGTTGTCGTACCAGACCCCGCCGAAGACGTTGGTCGGGTTCTGGATGTGGACCTCGTTGCCGTTCGCGTCCAGCATGTAGTACTGCGTCTGGCTCCCCGCCCACGCGGTGCCGCCCATCGCCTTGACGAACGCGGTCATCCGCGCCGCCGCCCCGTCGGGATCGTAGGTCGGCATGCCCGGCGTCGTGTGGTCGAACGCGCCGGCCTGGCCCCAGCCCCAGAACACGAGGTAGATCTTGGGCTGCACCTGGACGTGGCCGCCGAAGTAGGCCATGTTGACCGGCGCCGGCTCGCCCGCCACGGGCGGACCGGTCGGCGCGCAGCAGACCGGCGGCGGCTGCAGGGTCGGGTTCTGCATGTTCTGCGTGTTCGGCATGTAGAGCGGGTGGTGCGCCGGGACGTTCGTGTCCGCCGCCGCGCCCGCCGCGAGCGCGAGCGCGGCGAAAGTGGGCGCCACGAGCGCGAGGATCGTTCGCTTCGTCATTCAGCAGGCTCCTTTCCCTACTTCGTGACCGAGAAGGCCACGGACGCCGGCGCCGACGTGTCGAACCCCTGCGCCGAGCGGGCGTAGATCGTGTGCTTGCCGACCGCGGGTGTCGGGATCGCGACGCTCCAGCCGCTGCCGGAAGCATCGATCCGTGCCGGGATCGGACTCGAGAAGGACGAATCGTCGAGGGAGACCTCGACCGACTTGTCGACGCTGGCCGCGTAGCTCGGGACGTCGACGTACGAGTTCCCGTTCAGGCTCATGAAGCCGCTGTAGATGTACGGCCCGTGCACGTGCACGCGCAGGTCGAGCGCCTGCAGGTCGGAGCCGTCGAGCGAGACGTCGGGCTGAACCGTGAACGGAACCGGCGTGTGGTCGGCGGTCGGGTCGAGCAGTGCGCTGCCGGTCGCGCTGCCGAGCGTGACCGCCTGCCCGTTGACCAGGGCTTCGAGCGTCACGTCGACGTACGCCATTCCGAGCTGCGCACCGGTCAGGGACACCTGGCCGGTGATCGGCCGGCCTGCGTCGAGCGCGAGCGGCATCCCGTCGCTCGCCGGAAAGTCGATGAAGGACGCCTGGTCCGCGTCGCCGCCGGGGCCCGCGACCGAGTTCACGATCAGGCCGCAGCCGTCGCCGGCGTCGGTCCCGTTCGTGACGCTGAGATGCGGGTTGTCGTTGCTCGTCCCGCAGCCGTCGCGGCGCAGGAAGAAGCGCGTGCTGCCGGCGGTCGTCGCCGCGAAGCTGACTCCGCCGGCGACGGCGAGGTAGGCGTTCTTGTGCAGCGAAACGCTCTGGCCGGTCTTCGGCGTCGTGATCGTCACGGACGTCGTCGAGGCGCCGGCCCCGCCGGCGAGTGCCGTCGCGGCGGCGACTCCAGCCGCGAGGAGCGCCCTGCCCCTGGTGATTCTCATCCTGTCTCCTCTCGAGGTTGGGCATCCGTCCCGCGCAGCGCGTACGCGCGAGATTCGATCGGATTAACCGGGCGGAAACAAATTCAAACCGCATTTGCTTCTGAATTCCCGCACCATTTCTTGATTGATTTGTCAATCAACGCTCTCATCAGGCGTAGGTGTTAGCCTCGCGGCGTGCGGTTCCGCGTCGTCCTGCTCGGCCTCATCGGCGTCCTTGCCGTGCTCGCCGCCGGCTGCGGCGGCTCGAGCAAATCGAGCAGCTCGACCTCCACGAACACGACGAGCTCCGGCCCGAGCTGCGCGAAGAACAAGCTCCATCTCGTCGGCGCCGGCCGCCTCACGGTGGGCACGGACAACCCCGCCTACCCGCCCTGGTTCGGCGGCACGCCGCACAACACGTTCTGGAAGGTCAGCGACCCGCGTTCAGGCCAGGGCTTCGAGAGCGCCGTCGCCTACGCGGTCGCCCACCAGCTGGGCTTCGCAAAGAGCGACGTGCACTGGATCGTCGTCCCGTTCGAGCAGTCGTTCCGCCCCGGCTCGAAGACGTTCGACTTCGACATCAACCAGATCTCGTACACGCCGCAGCGTGCCAAGCAGGTCGCCTTCAGCGACTCGTACTACGACGTCAACCAGGCGTTGGTCGGGCTCAAGGGGACGTCGATCACGAAGGTCAAGAACAAGGCCGAGGTTGCGAAGTACAAGCTCGGCGTCCAGCTCGGGACGACGAGCTACGACTACGTCATTCACGTCCTCAAGCCGAGCCAGAAGCCGTCGGTCTACAACAACTCGCAGGACGTGACGGCGGCTCTGAAGGCGCACGAGATCGACGGGATCGTCGTCGACCTGCCGACGGCGTTCTTCATCAGCGGCTCGGGCGAGGTCCCGAACAGCGTCGTCGTCGGCCAGTTCCCGCCGACCGCGACGCCGGAGCACTTCGGGATGGTCTTCCAGTCCGGGAACCCGCTCGTCGTCTGCGTCAACAAGGCGCTCGCGAGGATGAAGGCGGACGGGACCCTCCAGAAGATCGAGACGACATGGCTGTCGAACAAGGTCAACGCGCCCGTCCTGCGCTGACCCCGCGTAACAGCTGAGCGTCGACGCCGAGACCGGTCGCGCCAACCGGCGCTCGAGGATCCTCGGCGATCTCGGCGGTCAGGGCGCGCGCGGCGTCTTCATCGCGCTTGCGAGCACCGCCGTCTTCGTCGCCGTCATCGTCGTCGCCGTCGTCAACTCGGCGGGCTGGCCGGCCGTCAAGCAGGCGTTCTTCGACCCGGGCATCTTCACGGGCTCGTTCAACGAGATCCTCCACGCATTCGTCCTCAACGTGAAGATCTTCTGCATCGCCGAGGTCGTGATCCTCGTCTCGGCGCTCGGCGTCGCGATCATCCGCAGCCTGCGCGGGCCGATCCTGTTTCCGCTCCGTGCCCTCGCGATCATCTACTCGGATCTCTTCCGCGGGATCCCGACGATCCTCGTCGTCTACCTGCTCGGCTTCGGCGTCCCGACGCTCGCGCTCTCGGGCGTGCCCAAGTCGACGCTCTTCTGGGGCGTGACGGCGCTCGTGCTCGTCTACACCGCGTATGTCTCCGAGGTCTACCGCGCGGGGATCGAGTCCGTGCACCCGAGCCAGGAGGCCGCAGCGCGCTCGCTCGGGCTCTCGCGGACGAAGACGCTGCGGTTCGTGATCGTTCCGCAGGCGGTCCGCCGCGTCGTGCCGCCGCTGCTGAACGACTTCATCGGCCTCCAGAAGGACTCCGCGCTCGTCGCGCTGCTCGGCCCCGTCGAGGCGTTCCGACAGTCGCAGATCGACGCCGCCGCGACGTTCAACTTCACGCCCTACGTCGTCACCGCGTTGCTGTTCGTGCTGCTGACGATCCCGATGGCGCGACTGACCGACTGGCTCGTCGCCCGTGACCGCCGGCGCCAGGCGGCGGGCGGCCGATGAGCGCGGTCAAGCTGGAGAACGTCCACAAGTCGTTCGGCCAGAACGAAGTCCTGCGCGGTGTCGACCTCGACGTCGGCGAGCACGAGGTCGTCTGCCTGATCGGCGCGTCCGGGTCCGGGAAGTCGACGCTGCTTCGCTGCGTGAACCTGCTCGAGCCGATCGACGTCGGCCGGATCTTCGTGGGCGACGAAGAGATCACGCGCCGCGGCGTCGACGTCAACGCCGTGCGCCGCCGGATCGGGATCGTCTTCCAGGCCTTCAACCTGTTCCCGCACATGAGCGTCCTGCGGAACGTGACGCTCGCCCCCCGCGAGGTGCTCGGCAAGTCGCGCTCGGAGGCCGAGGCGGAGGCGACGCGGCTGCTCGAGCGGTTCGGGCTCGCGGACAAGCGCGACGACTATCCCGATCGCCTCTCCGGCGGTCAGCAGCAGCGGGTGGCAATCGTCCGCGCGCTGGCGATGCGTCCGCAGCTCCTGCTGCTCGACGAGGTCACGAGCGCTCTCGATCCCGAGCTCGTCGCCGAGGTGCTGAACGTGATCCGTGAGCTCGCTGAGAGCGGCATGACGATGATCATCGCCACCCACGAGATGTCGTTCGCGCGCGACACCGCGAACCGCGTCTGCTTCCTGGACGAAGGCGTGATCCTGGAGCAGGGCCCGCCGGAGCAGATCTTCTCCGTCCCCGCCGAGCCGAGGACGCGCCAGTTCCTGGATCGGATCATCGCCGCCGGGCGCCTGTGACGGCGCGGGCTTGCGTTTGCGCCGCGACCGGCGCAAGCTGAGCGCGGCATCGGAAGCGAGCCGTTGCCTGCGGCCCTTCGGCTCCGAGCAGCCGCTCTGGAGGGAGGGAGCATGGCAACGAACGATCAGCAGAGCGTCAGCGAGGGCTTGTGGTCGACCCTCGCGACGCAGACCCGCGACATCGTCATCATCCTCGCAGCCTTCGGCGTCCTCGCCGGGCTCGGGATCTTCGTCGTCGCGCACTACACGGACGCGAAGGACGCAGCGGCGATCCTCGGCGTCCTGATCCCGCCGATCGCGACGATCGCCGGCACCGCCTTCGGCGTCAGCCAGGGCGCGAGAGCCGGCGCAGCCGCCGGCACCCTGACGGCGCAGGCTGCGCAG
>JBPYFE010000005.1:0-8887 GCA_051986525.1 Gaiellaceae bacterium | reverse complement strand
CGCTGGTAGCCTCGCGCGCCGTGGCCGAGCCGGTGTTCGTGCCTCTCGAAGCGCGGCCGGAACAGCGGCCGCTCGTCGGCTACGCGATGGTGATGGTCGCCGCGACGCTCTGGGCGGTCAACGGCGCGGTCTCGAAGGTGATCCTCGACTCGGGGCTCTCGTCCCTCCGGCTCGCCGAGGTTCGGTCGGCCGGTGCCTTCGTGCTGCTCGCGATCGTCCTCGGGGTCTTCCGCCGAGAGACGCTGCGCCTGCGCACGAGCGAGCTGCCGCAGCTGATCCTCTTCGGCGCGGTCGGCCTCGCCCTCGTGCAGCTCTTCTACTTCCTCGCCATCCACCGGCTCGCGATCGGGATCGCGCTCCTGATCGAGTACCTCGCGCCGGTGATCGTCGCGCTCTGGGCGCGGTTCGTCCTGCA
The DNA here is from genome assembly GCA_051986525.1 of Gaiellaceae bacterium. Lineage (GTDB taxonomy): Bacteria > Actinomycetota > Thermoleophilia > Gaiellales > Gaiellaceae > 13-2-20CM-68-14. Next base: position 8,472 of record JBPYFE010000005.1, on the reverse strand, counting down.
TCAGCAGGTGCGGCGGCGGATCTGGGTCGCGATCGCGCTCGCCGTCGCCGGCCTTGCCCTCGTCGTCGAGATCTGGAGCGGCCTCAGCCTCGACGCGGCGGGCGTCGCCGCGGCGCTCGCGGGAGCCGGCGCGTACGCGCTCTACCTGCTCGTCGCCGAGCAAGGGGTCGGCGGCCGCGACCCGGTCTCGCTCGTCTGCTTCGGCTTCCTGTTCGCCGCGCTCGCGTGGTCGGTCGTCCAGCCGTGGTGGTCGTTCCCGCACCACGTCGTCTGGCGCGACGTCTCGCTCCACGGTCGCCTCGCGGCCTGGCACCTGCCGGTCTGGTCGCTGCTGATGTGGATGATCGTGCTCGGGACGATCATCCCGTTCGGGCTCCTCGTCGGCTCGCTCCGACACATCCCGGCGACGAGGGCGGCCGTCGTCGCGATGCTGGAGCCGGTCGTCGCGACGGTCGTGGCCTACGCCTGGCTGGAGGAGTCGCTTAGCAACGTCCAGATCGCCGGCGGGCTCGTCGTGCTCGTGGGGATTTTCCTCGCTCAGAGCGCTCGCTAGACAACTTTCAACACATACGAGACTCGATTCCGTCAGGAATGCGTGCTACAACTCCGCGCTTCGCATGCGGAGACGCCCAGTATCCGTCTGCGTCGTCGCCCTGCTCGCCGCCATCGCGGCGCCGTGGGCGTCGGCTCGCCCGACAGCTCGCAGCCAGGCAGCGCTGTCCTCGCGGGAGACCGCGCTCGTCGTCGCGATCAACGCCGTGCGGACGCTGCACCTGTTGCCGAAGCTGCAGGTCGACTTCCGCCTCGAGCGCGCCGCGCGCTCCCATTCGCGCGACATGCTCCGCCACCACTACTTCGCGCACGGCAACTTCGCGTCCCGGATGTACGCGTTCCACATCCGTGGGACGCTCTTCGCCGAGAACCTCTACTGGGCGAGCGGCGTCTCGAGCCCGAATGCGACGGTGGCCAGCTGGCTCGCCAGCCCGCCGCACCGCCAGAACCTGCTCGACGGGCAGCTGCGCCGGATCGGCGTCGCCACGCCGCTCGGCTCGTTCGGCGGCTTCTCGACGGCGACGATGGTCACCGCCGACTTCGCCGGCTAGTCCCGTTCGAGGCGTCGCTTGCGATGCCGCTGAAAAGGCCGAGCGGGCTTTGCGCGTGCGGCCGCTCAACCCGGCCGGCACGCCGCACGCGGCGGAACCTCGGTCAGTCCCGTTCGAGCAACTCGCGGAGCTCGGCGAACTTCTCGCGCCTGAGCTCGTCGCGCTCGCCGCTGCCGACGCGGCGGACGAGGTCGTCGACGAGCGGCGCCAGCTCGATCGGGTTGAACGGCTTCGTCACGTAGTCGACGCCGCCGAGGTCGATCCCCTTGGCGCGGTCCTTCACCTCGGCGCGGGCGGTCAGGAAGATGATCGGGATCTGGTTCGTGCGCTCGTCCGCAAGCAGCTCCTCCGCGACCTCCCAGCCGTTCCGCCCCGGCATCATCACGTCGAGCAGGATCACGTCGGGGCGCTCCTCGCGCGCGGTCGCGAGGCCGGACTCGCCGTCGGCGGCCTCGAGCACGCGCATCTTCTCCGCCTCGAGGTTCACGCGGCAGAGGAGACGGATCGGCGCTTCGTCGTCGATGACGAGGACGGTGGTCATCTCGGGTGCGGTAGCTATACCCGTCCCCCGGTCGGCTCAGTCGCGGTCGCCGCCGTTCGTTCCGGCCCGAGCGGCAGCTCGAAGACGAAGCTCGAGCCCTCTCCCTCGCGCGACTCGACCCACATCCGGCCGCCCATCGCGGCGACGAGCCCGTGCGCGATGAAGAGCCCGAGGCCGGTTCCGCCGGCGCCGGGATCGCGCGCGACCGACTCCGCGCGGTAGAAGCGCGTGAAGATCCGCCGCTGCTCCTCCTCCGGGATGCCGATGCCCTCGTCGACGACGCGCACCTCGACCGAGTCGCTCGAGCGCCGCGCCGAGACGGTCACGGTGCCGCCGTCCGGCGAGAACTTGACCGCGTTGTCGAGCAGGTTCGCGAGGATCTGCCGGAGCTTCTCGCCGTCGGCCTCGGCGTCGATCGGCTCGTCCGGGAGATCGGCCACGAAGCGGTGGCCGTCGGACTGCGGGTGCTGGGCGATCGCCTCGACGGCGGTCTCGACGAGCGCGCCGACGTCGGTCGGAACCAGGTTGACCTGGAGGTCGCCCGTGTCGAGCCGGGCCACGTTCAGCAGCTGGTCGACGATCCCCGTCAGCCGCTCGGACTCCGAGGCGATGTAGCCGAGGAACGTCCGCCGCTCCTCCTCGCCGAAGAGGATGTCCTGGCGGAGCAGCGTCTCGGCGAAGCCGTAGATCGACGTCAGCGGGGTGCGCAGCTCGTGGGAGACGGCGGCGACGAAGTCCGCCTTCATCCGCTCGACGATCCGTTCCGTCGAGATGTCGCGGAAGGCGAAGATCCGGCCGGCGACGGCGCCGGCGGGATCGCGCATGATCGCTTCGGTCAGCGAGAGCCAGACCTCGTCGTCGCCTCGGCGGATCGAGACGAGCCGGTCGCCGGACGGGTCGCCGTCCTCGGACTCGAGCGTCCGCTGCAGCACCTGGAGCGGCGCCTTGCCGAGGGCGTCGACGGCCTGGACGCCGGTGATCCGCTCGGCCGCCTCGTTCCAGAGCACGACCCGTCCCTCGCGGTCGACGGCGACGATGCCGTCGGCGATGTTGGCGAGGATCGCCACGCTGCGCTCCTTCTCGAGCGCGACGCGCTGGTAGAGCTCGGCGCTCGCGAGCGCGGCGGAGGCGTTCGCGGCCAGCGCGGTCAGGGCTTCGACCTCGTCCTGACGCCACGGCCGCGGCCGGCGGCTGTAGACCGTGAGCACACCCTCGAGCACGCCCTCGGCGCCGAGCAGAGGCACCGCGAGGAAGGCGGTGAAGCCGCCCTCGACGACGGGGTCCTCCGAGCGGCCGCCGAGCTCGGCGGCGTTGGCAACGAGGACCGGCGTCCGCATCTGGACGACGTCGCCTCCCGGCCAGCCGATCGTCGGCGCACGCGCGTCGAGCAGGTCGGGCGGAACGTCCCCGCTCGCCGCGCTGACGACGAGCTCGTCGGCCTCGAGCAGCCGGACGACCGCGGCGTCCGCGTCCAGCAGCGCGGGCGCCTGCGCGACGATCTCGTCCAGGACCGCCGCCGGATCGAGGTCGGTGGAGAGCAGGCCGCCGGTGCGGGCGAGCTGCTGGGCCAGCGCCCTCGCTCGCCGCTCGCTCTCGAACAGCTCGCTCCGCTCGAGCGCTCCCCGCGCCGCGCCGGCGAGGTTCTGCGCGAGCTCGAGCTCGTATTCGCTGAAGCGGCGCTGCTCGTGGAAGAAGACGACGGCGAGGCCGCCGCCTCCGCCGGGCGCCTCGACCGGCACTGCGAGCAGCGACTGGTAATCGGCGGCCGTTGCGGCTGCCCGGAGCTCGCGGCCGAAACGGTCGTCCTCGGCCAGCGACGGCGCCGCGAGCACGTTTCCGGAGCGGGCGCAGCTCTCGAACGGCTCCCGCGACGAGGAATCCGCGTCCTCGAGCACCGCGGCCAGCTCCGGCCGCACCTCGTACACGGCGGCCGGCGCCAGGCTCTCGGCGCCGGGCAAGAGCAAGACCGCAGCGGCGCCGCCGAGCGCCTGGGTCGCGGCGCGGGCGACGGCGCGCATCGTCTCCGCATGCGAGATGGGCGCCGCGAGGACGGAGGCGATGTCGTAGAAGGCGCGCTGGATCCGGGCCTGGCGCGACCGCTCCTCGAAGCTCTCCGCGTTTCGCAGCGCCAGGGCCGCGAGCGTCGCGAACGCGTGCAGCAGCTCGGCGTCCGAGGGGCGGAACGCGCGCTCCGGGTCGCGCGTGCCGACCCCGAGCACGCCCCGGATCTCGCCCGACCAGACCATCGGCGCGACGATCGCCGCCACGTACCCGCGGTAGGCGCGGTGGGGAACGGCGTCGGGAATCTCCGAGTAGTCGGCCGAGAGCGCCGGCTCGCGCCGCTCGATCGCGCGACCGGCGAGGCCGCGGTCGGCGGCGAACTCGAAGCCGACGAGCTCCTGCTCGAGCCCGTGCACCGCCTCGCAGCGAAGGGTGCCGCGCTCGCGGTCGAGCAGGTAGCAGTCCGCCGCCTCGCAGCCGAGGAGGTCGGCGACCTCGTCGACGAGCCGCTGGAGCACCGCTTCCAGCTCGAGCTCGCTCGTCACGACCTGCGCCGCGCGGAGCAACGACGTCTGCTCGGCGAGCCGGCGTTCGTTCTCGTCGAGCAGGCGCCCCGAGTGGATCGCGAGCGCCAGCTCGCGCGCGACCGCCTCGGCCAGCGCGACCTCGGTCTCGCGCCACGCTCCCGGCTGCGCGCGGTGGAGCCCGAGGACGCCGATCAGCTCGTCGAAGGCGATCATCGGGGTCGCGAGCACCGACCGCGCGCCGAGCCGGAGCAGGGTCTCGACTCCGCCCAGGTCGTCGTCGCGAAGCTCGCGGGCGCGCTCGACGTCCGAGATCGTGAACGTGCGCCGCTCGCGTGCGGCGAGGTTCGACACGGGCAGGCTCTTCGTCTGTGGGCCGATCGGCTCCAGCCCGGCCGCGAACCACTCGGCGAGCAGATGCGGCTGCTCGGCCGGACCGTCGATGCGGATGAAGCAGCGCGACGCGTGCAGCGCCCGGCCGATCTCCGTGACGGCGACGCGGGAGCCGCTCTCGACGCCCTGGGTCGAACGGACGCGGCGCGAGATCTCGCCGACGAGCCGTTCCCGGGCGAGCGCCTCGTCGAGCGCTCCGGCCGAGCGTGTCCGCTCGAGCGCGAGCGCGGTCTCGGCCGCGAGCGCCTGCATCAGCGTCACCTCGTCGCTCGTGAACGCGCGCCGCTCCAGGGTCGGCGCCGCGACGAGCACGCCGATCACGCGCTGCTCGACGATCAACGGCACGAAGGCGCCGCTCTTCGCCCCGACCGCCTCGACGAGCCGCGGGCTCACCAGCGGCGAGGCGTCGCAGTCGTAGACCAGCACCGGCGCGGCCTGGAAGTAGGCGCTGGCGATCCCGGACGGCTCGTCCCGCAAGGACAGCGTCACGTCGCGCCACCAGCGGATGTCCTTGCCGTGCTCGCGCGCGAGCAGACCGTGCGCCTCGCCCTGGTCGGCGGCGATCAGCGCGAGCGCCGTGAACTCGACGCCGAACAGCGAGGCGACCTCGTCGAGGAACACGCGGCCGGCGGCGTCGGGATCGTTCGTCCGGGCGAGCGCCTCCGAGATGGCGGCGACGGCCCCGAGCTCGCGGTCGCGCGTGCTGACGAGCTCCTCGGCCTCGCGCGCGCGGGCGCCCGTGGTCACGAGCTCGGCGCGCTGGCCCCAGCGGACGAGGAAGAGCACCGCCGGGACGAGCGCGATCAGACAGGCGGCGAAGGAGATCCAGAGGTGGCCGCCGATCGGCTTGCGGTCGTGGAGGACGACGGCGCCGAAGATCGCCAGCGGGATCCCGATGCACGGGAACATCAGCGCGAGCGCGACGTCGTTCACGTGCAGGCGCGAGCGCTCGCGCCAGAGCCTCGGCGCCATCGCGGCGGCGACGGCGAGGTACGCCGACGCCAGCACGAACAGCGGCACCGCGTTGAAGAACACGGCCTTGTCTCCGGCAGTCACTGGGCGTCACGGATGATACGAATCGGTGCAGCGGCACTCGCCGACGCGACGGACTGCGATACGCCTTAACCGTTGCAAAGATGGGCCTTTCGGCCTATTCACAAGCGGTTTGGCGCCCGATAGCGTCCGCCCCACTGGGCGATGCGCACCGTCGGGCGTTACCTGGCCATGAGCCCGCGGTGAGCAATTGAGAGGGTCCGCCGCCACGACCCCCCGAGCGGCGGGCCCTTTCGACTTTGAGAACGGGTCTTAACCCACGCTTCATCGCCACCACGCTACGGTGAGGTCGTGGTCGAGCGGGTGCTGCTCGCTGCCCCCCGCGGGTATTGCGCCGGCGTCGAGCGAGCGGTCGAGACCGTCGAGCGAGCGCTGGAGCAGCACGGCGCGCCCGTGTACGTCCGCAAGGAAATCGTCCACAACACCCGCGTCGTCCGCGAGCTGCGCGAGCGAGGCGCGATCTTCGTCGACAGCGAGAACGAGATCCCCGAAGGCGCCGTGGTCGTCTTCTCGGCCCACGGGGTCGCGCCGGCCGTGCGCGAGAACTCGCGGGCGCGCGGGCTGCGGACGATCGACGCCACCTGTCCGCTCGTCACGAAGGTGCACGCGGAGGCGCGGCGCTACGCGCTCGAGGGTCACACCGTCGTCCTCGTCGGCCATGCCGGCCACGAGGAGGTCGAGGGGACGATGGGCGAGGCGCCGGGCGCGATCGTTCTCGTCGAGTCGGCCGAGGACGTGGCCCGGCTCGACGTGCCGGATCCGGACCGCGTCGCCTTCGTGACGCAGACGACGCTCTCAGTCGACGAGACGGCGGAGGTCGTCGCAGCCCTGCGCGAGAAGTTCCCGCGCCTGCACGGGCCGGCGAAGGAAGACATCTGTTACGCGACGACGAACCGCCAGCGTGCGGTCAAGGAGCTCCTCCCCCACGTCGACCTCCTGCTCGTGATCGGCTCGCAGAACAGCTCCAACTCGCAGCGGCTGGTCGAGGTCGCGCGCGCGGGCGGCATCCCCGCCCATCTCGTGGACGGCGCCGACGAGATCGACGAGACGTGGCTCGCCGGTGTGGAGACGGTCGGGTTGACCTCGGGCGCATCGGCGCCGGAGGTGCTCGTCGTGGAGGCGTGCGAGTGGTTCCGGTCTCGCGGTGTCGACGAGATCGCCGAGCTCAGGCCGGAGCGCGAGAACGTCTTCTTCCGCCTGCCGGTCGAAGTGCGCCGCCCGGCGGCGTAGACGGCTCAGGCCTTCGCGATCTGCAGCTCGCCGCCGCCGTCGGTCTCGATCTCGACGGCGAGCGTCTCGTCCTTGATCCAGTCCTCGTGGCGGAGGAGATCCTTCTGCGCCTCGGGAAGCGTGATCCTGATCCGGTCGGTCAGCTCGAGACCTTGCTCCTTGCGCATCGAGTTGATCTGGTGGATGAGGTCGAGGACGAGCCGCTCGAGCTCGAGCTCGGCGTCGAGCGCTGTGTCGAGCGCTACGGTGATCCCGTCGGCGCTCGCGACCGCCCAGCCTTCCTTGCCGGTGCGCTCGACGAGCACCTCGCCGGCGGCGAGGTCGTGGCCCGCGGCGCGGAAGCCGCCGTCGCCGAGCTCCTCGAACTCGCCGGCCTCGAGAGCGGCCCTGACCGCGCCGAGCTCCTTGCCGAGCTTCGGCCCGAGCACCGGCAGGTTCGGCTTCACCCGCAGCTCCGTCGCCTCGACCGGGCCCAGTCGAACCTCCTTGACGCGGAGCTCCTCGCGCACCTCGGCGACGTGCTCGTCCGCGAGCTCCGCGCCCTCGACGACGAGCCGACGCAACGGCTGGCGCAGCTGGATCCCGGACTGCGAGCGCGCCTGGCGCCCGAGCTCGACGACGCGCCGCGTGTCCGCGACCTCCCGCAGGAGCGTCTCGTCCGCGTCGCCGGCCGCCGGCCAGCCCGCGAGGTGCACCGACTCCGGCGCGCCATCGGCGACCCCGGCGACGACGCGCCGCCAGAGCCACTCCGTCAGGAACGGCATCACGGGAGCGACGGCGCGCAGCCCCTGGACGAGCGCGAGCCAGAGCGCGCGCAGCGCCTCGGCCTCGCCGTCCCAGAAGCGCCGGCGCGAGCGGCGGATGTACCAGTTCGAGACGTCGTCGACGAAGGCGTCGAAGGCGCGGATCACGTTGACGGTCAAGGTCGCCTCGTACGCCTCCGTCGCCTCGGCGACGAAGGCGTTCGTCCGGGCGACGAGCCAGCGGTCGAGCGTCCGCTCGAACGACGGCGGCTGCTCCAGGTCGGCATACGACGGGCGCCAGCCCTCGACGTTGGCGTAGTCGACGAGGAACTTGACCGAGTTCCAGAGCGTCAGCAGCTTGCGCTTGATCTCGTGCGCGGGGCCGAAGCCGAAGAGCAGGTTCTGGTTCGGCGGCTGGGCGCAGTACTGCCAGCGCATCACGTCCGCGCCCATGCGCGCGAACGCGTCCTCGGCCTCGATCATGTTCCCCCACGAGCCGTGCATCTCGCGGCCGTTCTCGTCGAACATCTTCTCGTAGCCGAGCACGCGCCTCCACGGCGCCCGGCCGACGAGCGCGACCGACATGAACAGCTGCGAGTAGAACCAGAGCCGGATCTGCTCGCGCATCTCCGAGATCCAGTCGGCCGGGAACCACTTCTCCCAGTAGGCGTGGTCTGGCAGGTCGGCGGTCGTCAGCCCCTTCGCGGCGCCGGTCGCGTAGCCCTCGGGCACGTACTCGGGGCTCTCCCAGCCGAGGGTCGAGAACGGGACGATGCCGGCATCGAGCCAGACGTCGCCGACCTCGGGGACTCGCTCGACGCGCTGGCCGCACTTGGCGCACGAGATCGGAACGCGGTCGATCCACGGGCGCCGGAGCTCCTGCA
>JBPYFE010000004.1:0-5895 GCA_051986525.1 Gaiellaceae bacterium | reverse complement strand
GGAAGACCGAGCTCGCCCGCACGCTCGCCGAGTTCCTGTTCGGTGACGAGGACGCGCTGATCCAGGTCGACATGTCCGAGTACATGGAGAAGCACTCCGTCTCGCGGCTTGTTGGGTCCCCTCCGGGGTACATCGGCTACGACGAAGGCGGCCAGCTCACCGAGGCCGTCCGGCGCAAGCCCTACTCGGTGCTGCTCCTCGACGAGATCGAGAAGGCGCACCCGGACGTCTTCAACATCCTCCTCCAGATCCTCGAGGACGGGAAGCTGACCGACGCGCAGGGCCGCAAGGTCGACTTCCGGAACACGATCGTGATCATGACCTCGAACATCGGCGCCGGCACGATCTCGAAGAACCAGACGCTCGGTTTCTCGATCGGCGACGAGACGGGCCTGTCCTACGACGACATGAAGGACCGGATCATGGGCGAGCTCAAGCGCGTCTTCCGGCCCGAGCTCCTCAACCGCATCGACGAGGTGATCGTCTTCCACAAGCTGACGAAGGAAGAGATCATGACCATCGTCGACCTGGTGCTCCGCCGCCTGCGCGAGCAGATGGGCGAGCACGAGGTGGCGATCGAGCTGACCGACGATGCGAAGGAGCTGCTCGTCGACAAGGGCTACGACCCCGCCATGGGCGCCCGGCCGCTGCGCCGCGCGATCCAGCGCTACATCGAGGATCCGCTCGCGGACTTCGTGCTCGGCCGCTCGCTCGAGCCCGGCTCGACGATCCTCGTCGAGCGCAAGAACGAGGACGAGGTCGACATCTCGATCATCCCCGGCGAGATCACGCCGGAGAAGGTCACCGTCCCGCCGGAGGAGCCGCAAGGCTCCGCCGACGAGGACGACTCGGACGACGAGTAGCAAGCGGCAGCCCGAAGCTGCCGCTCGCTTCCCCGGAGGGGCCGGGGTCAGTCGTGCACGTAGAGGAAGTTGTTCACGGTGAAGGCCCCGTGCCGGGTGTCGCCGCTCTTCGCGTGCCAGCCGTCGTGGACTAGTCGCAGGTCGCTCGGGTTACCGGCCCGCGAGACCTTGATGCAACCGTCGGAGTAGTAGTCGTAGTCGGCGTCCCAGCAGTACGGGTCGTCGCCGGCGGTCGGGCAGTACTGCCCCTGCGACGCGGTCTCCTCGGAGTGGATGAAGAGCTGCGTCCGCCAGGTGCCGTTCCAACACTGCTTGTCCTGGAGGTAGAAGACGCGGCCCTTGATCGTCCCGTCGTAGTTGTCCCAGTGACCGTGGAGGTCGTAGTACCCGGTCGGGAGCCAGCCGTTGCCGACGGCGCAGGCGTCGGTCGACGTCCCCGAGCCGGCGCGGAAGGCCTGCGTGCCGTAGTGATCCGGGCCGTATTGCCAGACCAGCGTCAGCGTCGACCATGCGTTCGACTGCCTGGCGAACTCGAACCAGGTCGGGTACGCGTACGCGGCGGTCGGCGTTGTCAACGCAACGCATCCAACGACCGCGGCGAGAAACGCACGCAGCTTCATCAGTGGCCTCCTTCGTCCTCGACCGGCCGCAGCCAGTCAGTTGCAGGGGCGCTCGGGCCGCGCTCGCACGTTCGCTCGATGCGGTCGCACTCGAGCAGGAACGAGACGGCGTCGATTCCCGTGGTCGGAGGCACGTCGGCGACCGCTTCGATCGCGTTCCCGTCTGAGTCCGTGAACCGCGGTTGCTGGACGCCGATCGGGAACTGCGATTGGTCGAGGCTCAGCGCCTGCTCGAGCGAAAGCGAGTCGCTGCCGACGCGAAGGACGGCAAGGCCAGAGCTCGACGGAGCGACGACGTGGCTTCCGACCCACGAGCCGGAGTACCCGATCCAGCGCAGTCCCGGGCCCGCCGTCGTGACGTCGAGCCACGCGAGCTCGCGCCCACTCGCGATATCGAGCACGCGCACGTTCGTCCCATCCGGGCCGACGACCGCGACCCGGGTGCCGTCGGGGCTGACGGCGACCCCGCTTCCGTCCGCGAGCGGCCGAACCTTCCCCGGCGAGTCGGCGACGAGCAGCTCGAGCTTCTCGCCGAGACCGACGCGGTAGAAGAGCAGTCGCTGGCCGGCCCACGCGTAGACGACGTAGTGCGCCGGCTCGCTCGTCCAGGCGACGTCTCGGCCGTGCACGTCGCCGCGGACCACGATCTGGCCTTGGTAAGGCTCGCCGGCTCGGAAGGCTGGATCGACACCGGCCACGTACGCGATCGCGCCGTCAGACCGCCACGCGGCCGAGTACGCGCCGCGGGCGAAGAGGAAGTCGTGGCCGGCTGCATCGCGGACGCGGAGCGACGGGACGCCGAGCGCGTCGCCTATCTGGATTCCCTGCTCCGAGAAGGAGCGGGCGCTGTCCACCCGGCGCACGGTGCTCCACGTGTTGTAGGCGATCGATCCATCCGCCGAAGCCGCCGCGACCGGAGCGAGCGGCCCCATCATCGCGCCCGAAACGGCGGCGCCTAGCTGCACGCGCGACCCGTGGGCGAACAGACCGTCCGCCCGCACGAACGCGCGGGGCGGCGCCGCGCCCGACCGCACCGCCAGCGGGCCGTTTCGGGGTTGCGCGCCGTTCGCGCCGAGCGCGAACGTGGCGATCACGATCCCCGCTGCCGCCGCGAGGCCGCCCGCGGCCAAGAACGTTCGTCTCATACAGCCTCCTTCACTGGACGCTGTTGACCGTAGAGACAACTGAATGCGGCCGAAAGGGCGAGCGCGTCTTTCGTCACAGAGCCGGCTCAAAGCCGGCAGGAACGGCTTGCCTTGCCTACCGGCTGGTGATCGCCGAGAAGATCGGCGACCTCGGGTTCAAGCTCGCAGCGCGTCCGATGCTCGATCGCGCTGCGGCGACGTCGCCGAGGCGCGTCTCGACCCGGGCGCGCAGCAGCCAGAGGCGCCAGTCGCGCGGGCTTCGGCTGATCGCCTCGTCGACGGCCTGCCGCGCATCGACCAGCCTGCCGTCCGCTTCCGCGACCAGCGCCGCCTGCAGGTAGGGCGACGCCGCCCACGGCTCGAGGTCGCGGGCGTCGAGCGCATCCGTCCGAGCCGCGGCGAGATCGCCTCTTGCGACCGCCGATTCGCTACGCCTGATCTGGATCTCGCCGCCGAGTGGAAGCGCCTCGGCGAGGACGATCGCCAGCGCGGCGATGGCCACCGGGATCGTCACGTAAGCGCGTAGCCGGGTCACGCCGCCGCCCGCCGCATTGGCGGCGAGCGCGAGGCAGGCGATGCCGACGACGGGCACGACGGTCAGCTCCCACGTCCAGTCGAGTGCCGCGCCGACTGCGAAGGCGACGAACGCTGCGCCGGCAGCGGCGACCGTCGAGCGGCCCGGCTCGGCGCGGACGATGCAGCCGTAGACCGCCGCGGCGAGGCCGACGAGGAAGGACGCCCCGAGCAGGAGGAGCCCGACGAGGCCGAGCTCGCCGAGTATCTGCAGGTAGAGCGAGTGCGCGTAACGCGTGAAGTAGGCGAAGCTGCCGTGCTCGGCCCACCAGGCCTCGTAGGAGCCGGCGCCCTCGCCCTTGACGGGGTGGGCGCGGAACTCGGCCGCGGCCGCCGTCCAGAACTGCCAGCGTCCGTTCGCACGGCCGCTCAGCACACGCGACTGCGTGAGGTCGTGCGGCTGCGCCTGCTTGGGCGGAAGCTCTTTGAACTCGTCGAAGCGGCGGATCGGATGGGCGGCGACGACCGCGACCGCGACCAGGAGAACCGTGATCGCGCCGGCGATCCAGCCGGCGAACCGCGGTGGCCGGCGCTGCGGCTCGTACGTCGCGAGCGGCAGGTAGAGGGCTCCCGTCAGAGCCGCGATGACGACGATCAGGGCGAACGCCGTATGTCCCTGATTCACCGCCGTCATGGAGGCGATCGGCCCGTTGACGAGCGCGTCACGGCCGAGCAGGACTGCGATCGCGCCGGCCGAGCCGGCCGCGGCGACGAGGATCGCGACCGCCGCCCGCCATCTCGCCGCGGTCAGGACGACGAAGACGGCCGCGCCGACCAGCGCGGTCGCGGCGCCGTCGCGGGACGAGGTCAGGTAGATCGCCGCGGCGACGACGGGCAGCGGGACCAGCGCCGCCGCGCGCGCGCGGACGCTGCGCGCGGCGATCGCCGCCCGCAGAAGCAGCGGCACGGCGAGGCCGAGCAGGATTCCGAGGCCGTTCCAGTAGCCGACCGGGTAGCTCAACCGCGTGGCAGCGCCCGGCAGCTCGGCGCTCAGCTCGTGCGTGCCGAGGTGCCCCGGAAAGCAGCGGCTGACGAGCGCGAGGACGGCGACGGCGACGAGGCCGAGCGCGATCCCGTCCGACCAGGCGGCGGCCGTCCGCCGTTGCCCAAGCAGCAGCACGAGCGCGAAGACGCCGACGTACAACGCGACCAGGTCGCCTTCGCGGACGGCGAGCTCGGCGCTCGGCGCCCACACGATCGAGGCCGCTGTCCAGACGCCGAAGGCAGCGAGCAGGCCCAGGCTCGCGAGCGCGAGCGGCGCGATCGGGCCGCGCGGGCCGAGCCCGAGAATCGCGATCAGGCCGACCGCCCACCAGACGGCGACGCCGAGCGAGCCGCGCGCGATCGGGTCGTACGTCCCGCCGTCGTAGGCGAGCGCGAAGACGGAAGCGCCGACGGCGACCCTCACTATCATCGGCTCGAGGTGGCGAGGCACCGCGGGCAATTGTTTCTGGCGGCCCTGATGGCGGCCGCTCTCCTGGCTCCGGCGAGCGCCCTCGCGCAGAGCCCTGCGCCTGCGGCGGCGGTCGACGCCTATCGGGAGAGCATCCCGACCGCGCAGGGACCGCATCCGGCGGGATCGGGGTCACGCCGCAGCTTGGGGCCGCCGCTCCAGCGTGCCATCGTGGTCGAGCTCGGCTCCGATCCGACGGGGAAGCTCCTGCGCCGGGTCGCGACGTCGCCGAAGCTCGGGGCGCCGGCGATCGCGCCGCCCGCGGCGTCGGAGCCGCTGCGCGCCTGGAGCGTTGGTCGCGGAGCCTCGGCCGTCGAAGCCGCGGTTCGCGGAATCTCGGACCGCGCGCTCGGCCTGATCGTCGCGCTCGGCGCGATCACCGTCATCGCTGTCGCGGCGTCGGTCCGCCGCCGCCGCTCGCCGGCGCAGAGCTGACACTGAATCGGCACGAAGCCGTCGGGTCTCGTTCGTAGACTCGACGTATGGCGAAAGCGGCCGTCCAGCACGCGTGCACGGAGTGCGGCTACAGCGCTGGGCGCTGGTTCGGCAAATGCCCGGGCTGCGGCTCCTTCGGCACCCTCGTCGAGGAGCTGCCTCCGGACCGAAAGCGCGCGGGAGCGAAGCCGCTCCTGCGTCTCGTCGACGTCGACGCCGAGGAGTCGGAGCGGATCCCGACTGGCGTCGAAGAGCTCGATCGCGTCCTCGGCGGCGGGCTCGTGCCGGCCTCGCTCGTTCTGGTGGGCGGCGAGCCCGGCGTCGGCAAGTCGACGCTGCTGCTTTCGGCGCTCGCGTCGATCTCGCGCGAGCGGCGTGCGCTCCTCGTCACCGGCGAGGAGTCGACCGCGCAGGTGAAGCTCCGGGCGGCCCGGCTCGGCGGCGCGGAGAAGGTGGAGATCCTGGCCGAGACCGAGCTCGAGACCGTCTGCGCGACGCTCGAACGCGAGCGGCCCGACGTCTGCGTGATCGACTCCGTGCAGACGCTGTTCTCGTCCGAGATCGGCTCGGCCCCCGGCTCGGTCGCGCAGGTGCGCGAGGCGGCGGCGCGGCTCTTGCGGGTGGCGAAGGAGTCGCACGTGGCGACGTTTCTCGTCGGCCACGTGACGAAGGACGGCACGGTCGCCGGGCCGCGCGTGCTCGAGCATCTCGTCGACTGTGTGCTCCAGTTCGAGGGCGACCGCTACCACGCACACCGCGTCCTGCGTGCGGTCAAGAACCGGTTCGGCTCGACGAACGAGCTCGGG
>JBPYFE010000003.1:0-10864 GCA_051986525.1 Gaiellaceae bacterium | reverse complement strand
AGGTGGTACGAGACGGAGAACCGCTTCGGCTTCAGCTGCGGCAGCGACTGCAGGCCCTGCGTCATCGGGAAGTTGATGTCGCGCCCGCTGCCCGTGCCGATGTAGCCGGACACGCCGACCGTGCCCCAGTTCAGGTAGTCCGTGGCGACGATGTCGCTCAGCAGGTTGAAGCCCATGTCGTCACGGGCGTACAGCGCCGCGTCGTGCAGGTGCTCCGGGTTGATCGTCACCGTCAGCTCGCCGAACGCCTCGGACTCGGACACATACCCGGGTGCGTTGCGCCACTCGCTCATGTCGCCACCTGTCGCCGCGCGTACGCGGGCGGGATCCCTGCGAGGTGCGCCTCGTGGATGCGGATGATCCCCTCCATCAGCGCCTCCGGCCGCGGCGGGCAGAACGGGACGTACACGTCGACCGGGACGATGCGGTCGACCCCCTGGAGAATGGTGTAGTTGTTGAACATCCCGCCGGAGCTCGCGCAGACGCCCATCGCGACGACCCACTTCGGCTCGAGCATCTGGTCGTAGATCTGGCGCAGCGGCGCCGCCATCTTGTGTGCGACGCGGCCGGAGACGATGAGCAGGTCGGCCTGGCGCGGCGACGAGCGGAAGGCCTCCATCCCGAAGCGCGCGATGTCGTAGCGCGCCGAGACGATCGACATCATCTCGATCGCGCAGCAGGCGAGCCCGAACGTGTCGGGCCACATCGACTTCGTCTGCGCCCAGGCGACGGCCTTCTCGAGCGTCGTGATCCCGAGCCGCGACTCGAGGTCGCCAAGCTCCTGCTCGAACTTGCTCGGGCCCTTGCCCGGCCAGAGGATGCGCTCCGACTGCAGCCCGCGCTGCGGCAGGACCGGCCCGCGGCGGTCTACCGCCACTCGAGCGCGCCCTTCCGCCAGATGTAGACGTACGCGACGGCGAGGATGACCAGGAAGAAGGCGAACTCCGCGAAGCCGAACCAGGCGAGCTGATGGAGGATGACGCCGAGCGGGTAGAGGAAGACGATCTCGATGTCGAAGACGATGAAGAGCATCGCCGTCAGGTAGAAGCTGATCGTGAACCGCTGCCGCGGCAGCGGCCCGGTCGAGACGCCGGACTCGAACGGGATCCCGCGGGTGCGCGTTCGCCGCTTCGGACGGGTCGCGAACACGAACGAGCCCACCACCATCGTGATCGGGATCACTGCCGCGAAGATTCCGTAGATCAGGAACGGCAGCCAGTTGTCGAGCAAGCTTTTCCTCCCGCGCCTAGCCCCTGGCGGCCGGAACGTATCAACTCTCGGCGTGCCCGCACGAGGTACCCGAAAACCGTGGAGCGGAGCGGGAGACAGGTGTTACAAACTCACACCTTTTCGGGGTACGAACGACCTCGGTCGGCGTTGCTACGATGGGCCCGTGGCAACCGTCGAGCAGCCCACGCTCGTCACGCTCACCGAGAGCGCGGCGTCGAAGATCAAGGAGCTGATGGCCGAGGAGCCCGCCGGCGAGGCGGCCGTCCTCCGGGTCGCCGTCCAGGGCGGCGGCTGCTCCGGGTTCCAGTACGCGCTCGGCTTCGACCGCGGCCCGACCGAAGGCGACAACGAGCTGAGCGTGAACGGCGTCGAGGTCGTGGTCGACCCCTTCAGCGCGCCGTATCTGGCCGGCACCGAGATCGACTGGGTCGAAGGCCTCCAGGCCGGCTTCGCGATCAACAACCCGAACGTGAGCGCCTCGTGCGGTTGCGGCCACTCCTTCCAGGTGGAAGAGGGCGAAGCGCCCGAGGGCGCTGCGGGCTGCGGGTCGGGTTGTAGCCACTAGCGGCGGCGCTAGCATCAGCCGCGTGAGCGAGAGCGGCGTCGTCGACATCACGATCCTCGGCGCGGGGCCCGCCGGGCTCGCGGCCGCGTACTACGCCGGCCATCGCGACGCGTCGGTGCGGATCGTCGAGAGCCTCGAGCAGATCGGCGGCCAGGTCGCGGCGGTCTATCCCGAGAAGCACGTCTACGACGTCGCCGGTCATCCGCGGATCCAGGGCCAGGCGCTCGTCGACCTCTGCGCCGAGCAGGGCCTCCAGTACGAGCCGGACGTCCGGCTGGGCGAGGAGGTGCAGACGCTCGAGCGCGTCGGGCAGAACGGCGAGGAGCTGCTGGCCGTCTCGACCGACAAGGGCGGCCCATACCTGAGCCGCGCGTTGATCATCACCGCCGGCCACGGCGCCTTCGAGCCGCGCAAGCTCGGGATCGAGGACATCGACGCGTGGGAAGGCCGCGGCCTGCACTACTTCGTCCGCGAGAAGGACGCCTTCCGGGATCGCACCTGCGTGATCGTCGGTGGCGGCGACTCCGCGCTCGACTGGACCCTCGGGCTGCAGGACACGGCCAAGCCGCCGATCTCGCTCGTCCACCGGCGCGACAAGTTCCGCGCCCTCGAGACGTCCGTCAACGAGGCCGCCCGGCTGCAGGAGGAAGGGCGCGTCAAGATCCTGACGCCCTACGAGGTGCGCGCGATCCACGGCGACGGCTCGATCAGCGCCCTGACCGTCGAGAACACGGCGAGCGGTGAGACCGAGCAGGTCGAGTGCGACGCGCTGATCACGCTGCTCGGCTTCCACTCCCACCTCGGCGCGATCGCCGAGTGGGGCCTGGAGCTCGAGGGAAAGCGCCAGATCCGGATCGACCCGATGACCTGCGAGACGAACCTGCCGGGCGTCTTCGCCGCAGGCGACGTCGCCGGCTACCCGGGCAAGATCACGCTGATCACGATCGGCATGGGCGAGGCGGCGATCGCCGCCAACAACGCCGTCGCCCAGATCCGCGGCGAGAAGGTCCAGCCGAAGTATTCGACCGACTAGCGGGGCGTACCGCGGAGTGCATCACGAAACGCGCTCCGGGTTTCAGAGGTCGGCCGAGTGAATCGGCCGAGCTCTTGAACGAGATCGCAAGCGACGCCTCGGCCGACTGACCCTGCTCACTCGAACGAGGGACGAGCCGCCGTCTCGGCGGGCCGATTTCCTCCCTCGTGGATCCGCAGACAGCAGAGTGCCTGCGCTGTGGCGAGACGCGTGAGTTCTCCGGCCGCGACGCCGGCGAGTGCCCGCGCTGCGAGTACGTGGGCTGGGCTCTCGTCGCCGACCTGACCGAGCGTCTGCGCCGGATCCTGCGCGAGCGGCCGCCCGAGCGGCGGCGGCTCTACGCCGCCTCCTGACGCCGCCTGTCGGGCCGGTGATATCACCGGTATAGATGTCTTGATATTAGGCCGGAAACCGCCTATAGTCCTGCCGCTTGGCGGGGGACACCTACCGTTTTCTCCTCCGGATGCCGGAGGAGCTCAGGAAGCGGCTTGCGGATGCGGCGGCTGAATCCGGCCGCAGCCTGAACGCCGAACTGGTCGACCGGCTGGAGCGGAGCCTCCGGCCGACCCTCGCACGACCTGTCGTCAACGAACAGGGGAGAAGCATGCGTCGAAAGACACATGGAATGACCCTGCGGACGAAACTCGCCTTCGCTGTCCTGACAGTGCTTGCACTGGCGGCGGCGGCCGGCGGCATCGCCGCAGCGGTGGGCCACGG
Source organism: Gaiellaceae bacterium (assembly GCA_051986525.1). Classification (GTDB taxonomy): domain Bacteria; phylum Actinomycetota; class Thermoleophilia; order Gaiellales; family Gaiellaceae; genus 13-2-20CM-68-14. Next base: position 7,319 of record JBPYFE010000003.1, on the reverse strand, counting down.
CGGCAGCGGGAACACAAGCGTTCTCGCCGCCTCGCGCGCGGTCCTCCAGAAGAACCACACGGCGCCCGCTCGGATCGAGCGCTCGTTGCTCGGCAACGACGCCGGCGAAGAGGGGAGCGCCGCACAGGAGATGTACTCCGACCAGGCGTACCCGGCCGCGGCGATCAGCGCCCAGCGCGTCGAGGCGTCGCAGAACGCGGACGAGCGGGTCCGGAGCCACGGCGATCACGGCCACGGCGACTGGAACTCGATCGGGCCGGACACGCTCAACGTCGACACGCTCGGAACCCAGAGCTTCGGGCCGCCGACGCAATGGTCGGGCCGTGAGACGGCCCTCGCCGTCTCGCCGAAGTGCAGCGAGCACTCCTGCCGCCTCTACGTCGGCGCGGCCGGCGGCGGCATCTGGATGACGAACAACGCGTTGTCCAAGCATCCGGAGTGGCAGCAGATCTCCGACGGCCAGATCCCGACTACGTCGATCGGCTCGCTGCTGATCGACCCGACGGATCCGTCCGGCCGGACGATCTACGCCGGCACCGGCGAGCCGAACGGCTCGAGCGACAGCGAGGCCGGGCTCGGTCTCTACAAGTCGACCGACGCCGGCCGCCACTGGTCGCTCGTCGCGGGCAGCTGGGACGTCGCGAAGGATCGCGCGATCGGCGCGATCGCGATCGATCCGAACAACCCGCAGCACATCTGGATCGGCACCGACGTCGCGCGGCACGGCCTCTCGTCGCGCAGCGGCGGCCGCTACACGCCGCCGGACGGCCGCGATCCTCCGCTCGGTCTCTACGAGTCGACGAACGGCGGCGCGAGCTTCACGGCCAACACGGTCAAGCCGCAGGACGTCGTCCTTCCGGGGACGGCGAACGGCGCCGACTTCTACAGGGGCGGCGTCACGAGCATCCAGTACGACCCGTCCGATCCGAGCACGCTCTACTTCACGATCTGGGACTACGGCCTGTTCCGCTCGAACGACAACGGAGCGACCAACACCCAGATCTACACGGGCGATCCGGATCCGGCCGGCTCGGGCATCCGCTACGAGTTCTCGCCGGCGCAGCTGCCGAACGGGAAGACGCGGATCTACCTGACCGTCGGCTCGAACGAGGAGCTCGACGACAGCGGCAACTGGGTCGACGCCTCGAAGCTCCTCCGCACGGACGACGCGCGGACGGGCACGCCCGTGTGGCAGCAGCTGTCCGCTCCGACGAAGTCGGACCCGGGCAAGTTCGCCACCTGGGACTTCTGTCGCGCCCAGTGCTGGTACGACCAGTTCGTCGTCAGCCCGAAGGGGCGGCCGGACACCGTCTTCATCGGCGGCGTCATGCAGTACGAGGAGCTGCCGCCGTACGGCCCGAACCCGCCGTACGACGGGGCCGACTTCTCGAACGGCCGCGCCGTCATGCAGTCGACCGACGGCGGTCGGAACTGGACGGACATGACCGGCGACGCGAGCAACAAGCCGGGCCTGGAGTTCAACGGCGAGTCGATGCACCCGGATCAGCACGCATTCGCATACGTGCCGAGCAATCCGGACATCTTCTTCGTCGGCAACGACGGCGGCCTGATCCGGTCGAGCGGCGACTACGCGAACAACTCGTCCGCGTGCGACAGCCGCCACCTGACCGGTGACGACCTCGCCGCCTGCCACGCGTACCTGAGCCGGATCCCGACGCGCCTGACGACGATGAACGCGGGGCTGAACACGCTCCAGTTCCAGCAGCTGTCGGCGAACCCGCTCAACCCGCTCGGCGACCTGCTCGGCGGCACCCAGGACAACGGCACGCTCGCCTACTCGGGCTCCGACACCTGGTTCCTGCCGGTGACGGGTGACGGCGGCGACTCGGGCTTCGACCCGACGAACCCGACGATGCGGTTCCACACGTACACGGGCGGTCTCGTGGACGTGAACTTCCACGGGAACAACCCGAAGACGTGGCTGTGGGTCAGCGACCTCTTCAACCACCTCGAGAACAACGGGTTGGAGCAGGCCGCGTTCTACGCGCCGGTGATCGCCGACACGAAGAACCACGGCTACCTCTACGCCGGCCTCGAGCACGTCTATCGCACGCCTGACTTCGGCGGCGACGAGGCGACGCTCGCGGCGCACTGCAACACGACGAACGCGTTCGGAACGAGCGACTGGCTCTACGACGCGGGCGGCGTGTGCGGCGACTGGAGCCAGGCGAGCCCGAACCTCGCGAACGACCCGTCGTACGGGAGCAAGGGCGGCTCGTACATCGTCGAGCTCGATCGGGCGAACGACGCCAGCACGATGTACGTCGGCACCCGCCGCGGCCGCATCTTCATCACGCGGAACGCGACGGCCGCGACTCCGACGTACACGCGCATCGACACCGATGCGCAGCCGAAGCGGATGCCGAGCGGCATCGCGATCGATCCGACCGATCCGCTTCATTTCTTCATCACGTACTCGGGCTACAACGCCTACGCGGCGGCGGCCGGGACGGCGCCGGGCCACGTCTTCGAGGTCCGCGTCAACCCGACCACGCTCGTCGCGACGTGGACGTTGCTCGACAACAACCTGGGCGACCAGCCGATCACGGACGTCGCCTACGACCAGCCGACCGGCGACCTCTACGTCTCGACGGACTGGGGCGTCGACCGTCTGCCGGCCGGGTCGAACACGTGGATCCCGGCCGCCGGCGGCCTGCCGCCGGTCGCGGTGTACGGGCTCACGTACGCGACCACTGGTGGCAAGAAGAACGAGCGCGTGCTCTACGCGGCGACGCACGGCCGCGGGGCGTACCGCCTCGACCTCGGCAAGAGCAAGGGAGACAGGGACTAGCGGCGTCTCCCAGCCGAACGACGAAGGGCCGGGACAACCCCGGCCCTTCGTCTTTTTCTAGACTCGATCTCGTGGCGAGCGTCGAGCGAGAACAGGAGCTCTGGGGCGGCGAGACGCGCAAGGCGGTCGAGAACTTCCCGGTCTCCGGCGAGCCGATCCCCGTTCCCGTCGCCCGCTGGCTCGGGCGGATCAAGGCCGCGGCCGCGCGCGTGAACGCCGAGCTCGGCCTGCTGGACGCCGAGAAGGCGGAGCGGATCGCCGCTGCCGGCGACCGGATCGGCAACGGCGAGCTCGACGACCAGTTCCCGATCGACGTCTTCCAGACCGGCTCCGGCACCTCGTCGAACATGAACGCGAACGAGGTGATCGCCTCGCTCGCGGGCGAGGACGTCCACGCGAACGACGACGTCAACATGGGCCAGTCCTCGAACGACGTCTTCCCGTCCGCGGTCCATCTCGCGGCGCTCGACGAGCTCACGCACGATCTGCTGCCGGCGCTCGGCGGCCTCGCCGACGCGCTCGAGGCGAAGTCGCGCGAGTTCGACGACGTCGTCAAGTCCGGCCGGACGCACCTGATGGACGCGGTGCCCGTGACGCTCGGACAGGAGTTCGGCGGCTACGCCGCGCAGGTGCGGCAGGGAATCTCGCGAATCGAGACCGCGCTGCCGCGGCTCGGCCAGATCCCGCTCGGCGGCACCGCCGTCGGCACGGGCCTGAACACGCATCCGGAGTTCGCCGAGCGCGTCCGCACGAAGCTGACGCAGGAGACCGACCTCGAGATCTCCGCGCCGGCCGATCCGTTCGAGGCGCAGGCGGCGCGCGACGGCCTGGTCGAGGCCTCGGGCGCGCTGAAGGTCGTCGCCGTCTCGCTGACGAAGATCGCGAACGACCTGCGCTGGCTCGGATCCGGGCCGCGCGCCGGGCTGGCCGAGATCATGCTCCCCGAGCTCCAGAAGGGCAGCTCGATCATGCCGGGCAAGGTCAACCCCGTGATCCCGGAGGTCGTGACGCAGGTCGCCGCCCAGGTGATCGGCAACGACTCCGCGATCTCGATCGGCGGCATGCAGGGTCACTTCGAGCTCAACGTCTTCGTGCCGCTGCTCGCGCGGAACCTGCTCCAGTCGATCAAGCTGCTGGCCTCGGCCTCACGGCTCCTGAACGAGAAGTGCGTCGCCGGGATCGAGGCGAACCGGGAGAACACGGAGCGCTACGCCGAGCTGACGCTCTCCGCGGCGACGGCGCTGAACCCGTACATCGGCTACGACAAGGCGACCGAGATCGTCAAGGAAGCCGCCGCCTCGGGCCGATCGCTCCGCGAGGTCGCCCGCGAGGCCGGCGTCGACGACGAGACGCTGGACAAGGCCCTCGACTACCGGGCGATGGCCAAGCCGCACGACGAGTAACCGCCGTTAGATCGGTTCCCGCTTGAAGTTTGCGGGCATAGCTTGCAATATGCCGCGGCGCGGTCGTCACTGAGGAGGGCCGCGAACAAAGGGGGGAAGAGTGAAACGATTCACTCGGGCCTTGTGCGCCCTGGCTGCGCTGGGCGTCGTTGTCGTCCTCACGACGGGCGGAACGGCGACCGGGAGCAGCTCGAACCAGCTCATCAAGGACGTCGTGCTCGGCAAGGTGAAGGCCGCCAAGCTCGACGTCAGCCGTGCGGGTGACGGAAGCGTCACGCGCACGCTGCCGTTCATCTCGGCCGGCGCGGTCGCGGCCGCCCGCGACGACCTCTGTGCCGAGAGCGCGATCCCGAACTGCGACGAGCGCCTCCAGGGTGCGGACGGGTCGGGCGACGTGTCGGTCGACGGCAGCGCCTCCGGCGGTCAGACCTCGACAGGCGGCGGGCCGGCCCACACGCTGGGCTGCGGCGGCCGGACGAGCAACGGCAACACACGGGTCAACCAGGACTGCACCTATCGGCGCCAGGCCGAGGAGGAGCAGGTCTACAACCCGGCCGACCCGAACAACATCGTCTCGGGTCAGAACGACAGCCGCGTCGGCTTCAACCAGTGCGGCATCGACTTCTCGACGAACAACGGCAAGAACTTCGGCGACCAGCTGCCGCCGTTCCGGCAGAAGATCAACGACCCGGCGAGCCAGGAGCCGACGGCCTCCGACCCGAACCGCCACACGATCCAGGGCGGCCCGGGAACCGGCCACACCTACGACGCCGGCAGCGATCCGGCCCTCGCCGTGGACTCGCACGGGCGGGCCTTCTTCAGCTGCGTCGTCTTCGACGTGAACACCCTCGCGAGCGGCCTCTACACGACGATGTCGCCGAGCGGGGCCGAAGGGTCGTTCTTCTACAACTGGACGAGCCGCCCGTTCACCGTGGTGGAGGACAACAGCCTCGCCGTCTTCCACGACAAGAACTTCATCGCGGCGGATCCGTATCCGTCCAGCCCGAACCGCGACAACGTCTACACGACGTGGACCGTGTTCCGGTTCGACGAGACGACCGGACAGTTCCAGCAGTCGCCGATCTTCGGCTCGATGTCGACCGACCACGGGATCCACTGGTCGACGCCGGAGGAGATCAGCGGCTCGTCCGACGCGCTCTGCTTCTTCGGCGGCGCTTTCACCGGCAACCCGGCCGACGAGCACAAGTGCGACTTCGACCAGGGCTCCGACCCGGTCGTGCTGCCGAACGGCGACCTCGAGGTTGTCTTCAACAACGGGAACACGCCGGCCGGCAATCCGAACGGCCAGCAGCTCGCGGTCCACTGCAAGCCCACCGGCGACTCGGCCGCGGGGACGGCGCATCTCAACTGCGCGTCGCCCTCGAAGGTCGGCGACGACATCATCACCGGCGAGCCGCAGTGCGACTTCGGCCGCGGCCCGGAGGAGTGCATCCCCGGCGCCTACATCCGCACGAACGACTTCCCGCGGATCGACACGCAGAACACGCAGAACAACCACCTCTACGCGGCCTGGCAGGACTACCGCAACGGCGAGTACGACATTCAGCAGTCGGTCTCGACGGACGGCGGCCTGACCTGGCACGAGACCGGGACGGTCAACCCCGATCGGGGTCTCGACCACTACTTCCCGGGAACCGAGCAGTCGCCGCAGGGGAACGACCGCGTCGGTGTCAGCTACTACCGCACCGAGCGGATCCCGGGCGAGAACACGACGCCTGCGGGTGGGTTCCTGAGCTGCAACGCGAACCAGGGCGGCGACCCGAGCGCCTGCAACGCGGGCACCGGGCTCGGCAACTCCGACTACGTCCTCGCCGGTGGCACGGGCGGCGCGACACCGTACGACTTCAAGGTGATCTCGCCCGTGTTCCCGCCCCCGGACGGGATCCAGACCGGCTTCAACGGTGACTACAGCGGCCTCGCCATCAACAAGGGCGTCGACGCGCACCCGATCTGGTCGGACACGCGGAACGTGGATCCGTATGCGCCGTCGAACGGCGTCATCCACGACGAGGACATCTTCACCGACAACGTCGGCCTGCCGAACGGAACAGGCCAGCCGAGCGTCGGGCAGATCGGCAAGCACTAGCTCGCCGAACACCCGCTCGAAGACAGGAGGCCCGGCTCAGCCCGGGCCTCCTCGTCGTCTGCAGATTTCCTTTTTCCTGGTAAATGACGGTTTCTAGATATCCCCAGGGAGATTTGCAATCCGCGATGAGGCACGAAAGGATCGCGCGCGGACGAACCACGTCCAGTCAATCTCGAAGGGGGAGAGGCATGAAGGGATGGCGCTCTTTGGCAGCGCTGGCTGCGCTTGGCGCGCTGCTCGTGCTGGTCATGGGCACGGCGGGGCACGCAAACCCGCCGATGAACTACCACCACCTGAACAAGATCCAGAAGCGGCTTGCTTCCGGGGTGTTCACCGAGATGCTCGCGCCGCAGGCGAGCAGCGTCGGTCCGATGGCGAATCCCGACTCCGTCACCGGCGGAGCCGACCAGGAAGGCGACGAGAACGACAGCCTCGCGCCGCCGGACAACTACGGCGCGCCCGTCGGAAGCGGCTCGTCCGACACGTCGAGCTACGTCCCGAAGGGCTCCGACGGCTGTAGGCAGACCCTCGGAAACAACACGAAGGTCAACCAGAACTGCCTGAACATCGCGGATCCGGATCTGGCCGGCCGCAGCCAGGCGCAGAACGAGACGTCGATCGCAATCGACCCGAACGATCCGAACCACATGATCGCGAGCTACAACGACTACCGCCGCGGCGACGGCAACTGCTACGGCTCGTACTCGCTCGACAAGGGGAAGACGTGGAACGACACGACGGTCCCGATGTCGTTCACGCGTGGGTCGTTCGTGAACCGCGCTCGTGAGTACTGGCAGGCCGGCGGCGACACCTCCGTCGCGTGGGACACCAAGGGCAACGCGTACTTCAGCTGCCAGATGTTCAACCGCGGTTCCGGCGTCTCGCCGAACGCCGACCAGTCGAGCGCGTTCTACGTCTTCCGCTCGACCGGCAACGACGGGGCATCGTGGAACTTCCCGGGCCGCCCGGTCCGCGTGTACAACGACACGCCCGGCGC
>JBPYFE010000002.1:0-9267 GCA_051986525.1 Gaiellaceae bacterium | reverse complement strand
CGCAATGCGAGGCGCTTGTAACAGACCGCCGCTTCTGCGTTAATGGAAGCCGGTTCGTAAGAGGGGGAGGCCTGATACGCAACCGATACGCGAGGGCGGGCGTCTTGCTCGCCCTCGCCTGCGCGCTGCAGGCCGGCGCCGCCACCGCTGCGCGGCCGAGGCCCAAGCCGCGAGCCGACCTCGCCGAGACGCGGCTCAAGCCGCGAGCCGACCTCGCCGAGACGCGGCTCGCCGTCACGCCCGCGGTCGTCGCTCCGGGCGGCCGGCTCGCCGTCACCGACGCGGTCACGGATCGCGGCCGTGCGCGGGCTGCGGCGTCGACGACGGCGTTCCTGCTCGACGGAACGCAGCTCGGCCTCCGCCGCGTGCCCGCGCTGAGGAAGGGCAAGACCTCGACGGCGACGACCGATCTGCTCGTCCCGGCCTCAACCACGGACGGAACGCACGCGCTCCAGGCCTGTGCCGACAGCCGGCGCAAGCTCAAGGAGTCGAGCGAGCGCAACAACTGCCGCAAGGCGACCTTCGAGGTGAAGCGCCCGCCGTTGCCGGCGCCCCCGCCTCCACCGCCGCCTGCGCCGCCGCCGGTCGACAGCGACGGGGACGGCTATCCCGACAGCGTCGACTGCGCGCCGCACGATCCGACGATCCATCCGAACGCGCCGGACAAACCGGATCTGAACTTCGTCGACTCGAATTGCGACGGCATCGACGGGACTGCGGCCGACGCCGTCTTCGTCTCTCCGAACGGAAAGGACACGAATCCCGGAACCATGGCCGCGCCGAAACAGACGCTGAACGCGGCGATCGCCGCGGCTTTCGCCGTCGGCCAGGACGTCTACGCGGCCGCCGGGAGCTACAGCGGTCCGGTCATGCTCGCGAGCGGCGTCGGCGTCTACGGCAAGTACGGCGCCGGTTGGTCGCGGCCGGCCGCGACGGCAACCGTGATCAGCGGCTCGCCCGACGCCGCCGACGCCGACAACGTGACCAGGGCGACGCTCCAGCTCGTCTCGCTCGCGGGAGTCGCCGACGGCACCCTCAGCGCCTACGGGCTGCTCGCCGCCAACTCGTCGGTCACTCTGCAAAGCGTCACGGCTACTGCGGGCGCGGGCGGCGCCGGCACCGACGAGCCCGCCGGTGGTGCCGGCAGCTCCGGAGCTGCCGGCCACGACGGATCAGGCACGGCCGGCGGTGCTGGCGGGGTCGGCGCAATCGGTTGCAACGGGGGCGACGGCGGGACGAGCCCGGCGTCGCTCGGGAAAGGCGGAGACGGTGCGAACGGCCACCGGGTCACCGACGGCGGTACCGCAGGAACCGGTGGGACTGGTGGTGCGAGTGGAACGTGCTCGTCGCTGAGTCACAGCAACGGGGGGAACGCGCCGAACGATGCGACGCCCGGGGGCCCCGGTGCGAACGGGCCCAACGGCGCAGCCGGCGCTCTCCCATCCCCTGGCGCCGCCGGAGGCCTCTGGACCGGCGGGGACGGAGGAGCCGGGATGCTCGGGACGCCCGGGGGCGGAGGCGGGGGCGGCGGGGGCGGCGGGAGCACCGCCCACGCGACGAATCTTTTCTGCACCGACTGCTCGGCGGTCGCGGGAGGCGGCGGCGGCGGGGGCGGCGGCGGGGGCTCAGGCGGTCTCGGCGCCGATGGTGGGAGCCATGGCGGCGGCTCCTTCGCCGTCTACGCGTTCGACACGACGCTCAGCATCCTCGGCGGATCCTTCGCGGCTGGCAACGGTGGTCGTGGCGGCAACGGCGGCAACGGCGGAGCGGGCGGCGCCGGAGGCGCGGGCGGGGCCGGCGAGCCGGGCGCGACCGCCATCTCTTCGTGCTCCACGGCGATGGGGGGCAACGGCGCAGCCGGCGCGGCCGGCGGTCGCGGCGGCGACGGTGGGGGCGGAGGCGGCGGGACCGGCGGCCCGAGCGTCGCGATCTATCGCGCCGGCACCTCGCCGGTTTCGCTATCCGGCGCGCCGAGCTTCTCGCACGGCACCGGCGGGGCCGGCGGCTCGGGCGGGTCCGGCGCAGACGGCGGCCCAAACGGACCCGAAGGCGACATCTACCCCGCGCTCTAGCGCGGCGCGCAGTCCTCGCCTTCGCAGCAGCCGAGCTTGAACGCGCAGCGCGGGCACTGCCACGTCTGGTGGCGCCACTCCATCGCGGCGCCGCAGCGCAGGCAGCGCTCGACGGCGACCTCGGTCTTCTGGGTCATGGGGCCGAGCCTAGGGCCCGGCCCGGACGCAACTGCTAGTCCTGCTTCGCCGGTGCCTCCTGGCCCGGGGCGTGCAGCAGGTTCTCGACGCCGAGCACGCCCTGGACGTCGCCGGCCTTCGCGGCGAGCTCCTGGGCGAGGTCGGGCTCGACTTCTCCGCGCAGGAAGACGACGCCGTCCTCGGCGTTGACGTTGATCTGCCCCTTCGGGACGTCGGCGTCGCGGAAGATCTCGGTCTCGACCTTGCGCGCCAGCGTGACGTCGTCGGGCTGCGGCTTGGCCTGCTCCTCGCGGTGCGCGACCTTCTCCTTCAGGCCCGTCGCCTGGGCGCCGACGCCCTGTGCCTGCTGCCCGGCCTGGCGAGCCTTCTTCGCCGAGCGCTTGAGCAGCTCCTTGCGGCGGCGCGTGCCGTTGTCGGGGTCGAAGAAGTACGCCAGCGCGGCGCCGATCACTCCTGCGAAAAAGAATCGCGGCATCGGAAGATCTCCTTGGGTCGAGGACGAGTCCGCAACGGGCTACCCCGGAGCAGCCGTTGCAAACCCTCTACCGAAGGCGCGCTTAGATCAACCGCAGTTCGCGGAAAATCGGAAGATTTTCCGCGAGTTCTAGTCGCCCCAGTCGAAGTCGCGCGAGCGAGTCCAGAGGCCGTCCGCCGAGTGGGACTCCACAACGTCCGGCTCGTCTTCGGCTTCGGCTTCGTCCTCACCGGGCCACTTGAGGGCGATCGTCGGCTCCGCAGGGATCGCCGGCTCGGTGCCGTCCAGCGTGTCCTCGATGCGGGCCTGCTCCTCGGTCTTGAAGAGCGGATGGTTCTCGAACGGATCGTCGTCCTTGTAGCGCTCGAGCGGAAGCTGCGCGTCGAGATCCGAGTTCTTCTCTTTCAACTCGAGGTGATCCTGGATCACCTGCGAGAACAGCGATTGGGTGTCTACCGGCATTGTCCTCCTCCGGGATTGGGGCTTACCCAACGGCGGCGGATTGTAACGAGATCGCGGGACGATTCAACTACGTGCGGTTTCGGGCGAGCCCGGAACAGGCACTAGGATGCCCGCGATGGCACGACTGGTCCGAATGCCGGGTCCTGTGGGGATGGTGCTGACCGCCTGGTCGGTCTGGCGCCGGATTCCGCCGCAGCAGCGCCGGATGATCCTGAAGCAGGCGCGCAAGCACGGACCCGTCGTCGTCAAGCAGGTGCGCAAGCACGGCCCGATCGTCGCGCGGCAGCTGAAGAACCGCCGCAAGCCGTAGCGGCTAGGCCAGCGCCTCGCGGACGATCCGGTCCTGCTCGCGCAGGTGGGCGGTCGGATAGCCCTCGCTCGGGCTCGCGCGCCAGGGGCGGCCGACGTAGCGGAGGTGGACGCCCTGCGGCAGGTTCTCCTCGAGCCGGTGGCGACTCGTCCGCCACGGGCCCATGTTCTGCGGCTCCTCCTGCGCCCAGACGACCTCGCCGAGCTTCGGGTACGAGTCGACGACGGCCTTCTTCGCCTCGACCGGGAACGGGTAGAGCTGCTCGATGCGCGCGACCGCGACGTGCTTCGCCTTCTCGCGCAGCTCGTGGCCGACGAGGTCGTAGTAGACCTTGCCGGAGCAGAAGATCAGCCGGCGGACGTCCTCCTTGTCGGCGGTCGGGTCGTCGATCACGGGCTGGAAGCGGCCGTCGGAGAGCTCGGGCAGCGTCGACGCGGCCTGCTTCAGCCGGAGCAGCCCCTTCGGCGTCATCTCGATCAACGGCCGCGCGGCCGGGTCGAGCGCCTGGCGGCGGATCAGGTGGAAGTACTGCGCGGCGGTGGTGCAGTTCGTGATCCGGATGTTCTCCTGCGCCGCGAGCTGGAGGAACCGCTCCAGCCGCGCGCTCGAGTGCTCCGGGCCGTTTCCCTCGTAGCCGTGCGGGAGCAGCAGCGTCAGCCGTGAGGTCTGCCCCCACTTCGAGAGCCCGGCGACGATGAACTGGTCGATGATCCCCTGAGCGTTGTTGACGAAGTCGCCGAACTGCGCCTCCCAGAGGACGAGCGCCTCGGGCGCGGCGACCGAGTAGCCGTACTCGAAGCCGAGCGCCGCCGCCTCGGAGAGCGGCGAGTTGAAGATCTCGAACGACGCCTGTGCGTCCCGGAGGTGCTGCATCGGCGTGTAGGTCTCGCCCGTGTTCGGGTCGTGGAGGACGTCGTGGCGGTGCGAGAACGTGCCGCGCTCCGTGTCCTGACCGGTGAGCCGGATCGCGATCCCGTCGACGAGCAAGCTCGCGAACGCGAGCGACTCGGCCTGGCCCCAGTCGATTCCGCCCTCGTCGAGCGCCTGCCCGCGGCGGTCGAGCTGCTTCTTCAGCTTCGGGTGGATCGTGAACGACTCCGGGACGGCGACGAGCGCGCCGTCGAGGTCGCGGAGCCGGTCGGCCGAGACGGCGGTGACGACCTCCGCGTCGGTGCCGCGCGGGATGCGTCCTTCGCCGGCGACGGATGCGTGGGCGAACGAGTCCTTCAGCCGCTGGTGCGCCTCCTTCAGCTTCGTGTCGACGTCGCGGCGGAGCGTCTCGGCGTCGTCCTCCGTCGTCAGGCCCTCGGCCACGAGCTTCTCCGCGTACTGCTCGCGCACGGTCGGCTGGCGCGCGATCCGCTCGGCCATCAGCGGCTGCGTGTAGGCGGCCTCGTCCTGCTCGTTGTGGCCGTGGCGGCGGTAGCCGACGAGGTCGATGACGACGTCGTTCTGGAACCGGCGCCTGTAGGCCATGCCGAGCCGCACGGCGGCCAGGCACGCCTCCGGGTCGTCGGCGTTGACGTGGACGATCGGGAAGTCGAAGCCCTTCGCGAGGTCGCTCGAGTAGCGCGTCGAGCGGCTGTCGACCGGGTCGGTCGTGAAGCCGATCTGGTTGTTCGCGATCAGGTGCAGCGTCCCGCCCGTCGAGTAGCCGTCGAGCTCGGCGAGGTTCAGCGTCTCGGCGACGATCCCCTGCGCCGGGAAGGCGGCGGCGCCGTGGATCAGCACCGGAAGCGCGACGCTCGGGTCGTGCCGGCCCTCGCGCGTCGAGCGGTCGGTCTGCTCAGCGCGCGCGCGGCCCTCGACGACCGGGTCGACGGCCTCGAGGTGGCTGGGGTTCGCGGCGAGCGTGACGGTCACCTCGCCGGCCGCGGTCGTGCGCTGGCCCGCCGCGCCGAGGTGGTACTTGACGTCGCCGGTGCCGCCTTCGGGGTCGGCCGCGACGGCCTCGAGCGTCCGCTCGCCCTCGAACTCGCGCAGGATCGTCTCGTAGGGCCGGCCGATTACGTGCGCGAGCACGTTCAGCCGGCCGCGGTGCGCCATGCCGATCACGACCTCGTGCGCGCCGGCCTCGGCGGCGCGGTCGATCGCCTCGTCCAGCATCGGGATCAGCGCGTCGAGGCCTTCGACGGAGAACTGCTTCTGGCCGAGGAAGACGCGGCGCAGGTACTGCTCCAGCCCTTCGACCTCCGTCAGGCGGGCGAGCAGGCGCCGCTTTTCCTCGTCGGTCAGCGATTGGCGGTAGCGGCCGGACTCGATCGCCTCGCGCAGCCAGATCCGCTGCTCGTGGTCCGAGATGTGCTCGATCTCGTACGCGCTCGTGCCGGAGTAGGTCTCCTGCAGCGTCGGAAGCACGTCGGCGAGGGTCTCGCCGTCGGTGTGGACGCGGAGCATCCGCGCGGGGATCCGCGCCTGCAGCTCCGGCGTCAGCCGCGGCTCGAGCCGCTCCGGCTCGAGTGCGGGGTCGCCGACCGGCTCGCTGCCGAGCGGGTCGAGGTGCGCGGCCAGGTGCCCGTGCATCCGCAGCGCCTTGACGAGCGACATCGCCGCCGCGACCCCGCCGAGCAGCTCCTCGTCGGCAGGCGCCGCAGGCGCGGACGCGGCCGGCGCCGGAGCGGCCGCGGGAGCCGGCGCGTGGCCGTTGCCGTCGGCGCGCAGCTGCTCGAGCAGGCGCGCGAGACCGGGAAGCGACTCGAGCAGCTCGCCGTCGCCGCTCTCGAACAACAGCCGCCATTCGAGCGGGACGGCCTCGGGATTCTCGAGGTACTCCTCCAGCAGCGCGCGCGCGTAGCCGGAGTTGACGAAATCGACGTCACGCATCGACACACCGTTGTTGTAGCAGCGCCGGATTCCTTCCCGGGCGCGAGCTCAGAAGATCGGCTTCGACGTCGTGATCGCGAGGATCGTGCCGAGGATGAAGCAGAAGCCGCCGAAGCCGACCGCGAAAGCCGCGAGCCGCTGGTGCCGTCCGCCGATCGCGGCCGCGATCAAGGCGATCACGATCGTGAAGACGGTGATCCGGACCGGATGCTCGACGAGCGCGATCGCGCTCCCGAAGATCGACAGCGTCGCGAGCAGGCCGGCGACGACCTCCGCCGGACGCTCCCGCGTCTGCGCCGACGTGCTCATCGCGAGACTGCGGCGCGGGCCGAGCGCGAGCGCGGCGAGGTGTGCGGGCCGCCGCGGACCGGCCTGCGCGGCGGGCGGCGGGCGGCCGTCCACGCGCGTGGCGCGTCGGGGTCTTGCTCCGGCACCGCGGGCAGCAGCGCCGGCTCGGGCGGCCGCGGCTCGGCCTTGATCGCCCAGTACACCACGAGACAGAGGTAGACGATTGGCAGCTTCAGGATCAGCATCATGAACACGAGCTCCCATGCCGTCCGCGACATCGCCCTGAAAGTGTAAGCGCTTTCTAGGATTCGAAAACGTGATTCGCGGAAGCTGCCTCTGCGGCGCGGTGACGTTCGAGGTCGAACCCCCGCTCCGGCGCGCGAACCATTGCCACTGCTCGCGCTGCCGCAAGCATTCGGGCGCCTTCGGCCTCACCCAGGGCCGCGTCCCGCGATCGCGCTTCCGTCTCCTGTCGGGCGAGCGCTCGATCCGAACGTTCCGCCCGCCCGACGGGAAGGCGAAGGCGTTCTGCGCCGAGTGCGGCTCGTCGCTCTTCGGCGGCGACTGGCCGAACGGCGACGAGGTCTCGATCCGCTTCGGCGCGCTCGACGGCGATCCCGAGATCCGGCCGCAGTACCACTCGTTCGTCGGCTCGCGCGCCGCCTGGGACGAGCTGCCCGACGACGGCCTCCCGCGCTACGACGGCGCGGCGCCGGCTCCGTAGCCGCCGCCTCCGGGCGTCTCGATTCGAACGACGTCGCCGCGCCGCAGGGCGCGGGTGGTCTTCGCCGGCAGCTCCTCGCCGTTCAGCTCGTTGCGGCCCGGCGCTCCCGGCTCGCCGCCGGAGCGGCCGCGCGGAGCATGACGGCGCCGCTCGCTCAGGACCGAGAGCTCGCAGTCCTCGAGCACGCGCAGCTCCCGCACGACGCCGTCGCCGCCGCGATGGCGACCGGCGCCGCCGGAGCCGAGCCGGAGCTCGTGCCGCTCGACGCGCAGCGGGGAGGCGAGCTCGAGCGCCTCGGCCGGCGTCGAGAGCGTGTTCGACATCGCGACGTGCACGCCTGAGGGGCCGTCCGCGTCGGCGCAGGCGCCCTGGCCGCCGCCGATCGTCTCGTAGTACGTGAAGCGGCCGTTGCCGAAGGTGACGTTGTTCATCGTCCCCTGCCCCTGCGCCGGCACGTCGACCGCCTGCCCGAGCGCGAGGAAGACGACGTCGGCGATCCGGCTCGAGGTCTCGACGTTCCCGGCCGCGACAGCAGCGGGCCCGCGCGCGTTCACCAGCGACCCTTCCGGCGCGCGTACCCGGACCGGAGCGAAGGCGCCGCCGGAGGCAACGGCGTCCGGGTCGGTCACGCAGCGGACGACGAAGTAGCAGGCAGAGCGCGTGACCGCCAGGGGGCAGTTGAGGTTGCCGTCGTGCTGCGACGCGGTGCCCGCGAAGTCGATCTCGATCGCGTCGCCCTCGATCGCCACGACCACGCGCAGCTCGAGGTCGCCGTCCTCGGCCTCGAGCACGTCCGCCGCCTCGTAGCGGCCGTCGGGCAGCTCGGCGATCGCGACTCGGACGCTTCGCTCCGCGTACGCATGGAGCTCGTCCATCGCGCGGACGACGAGGTCGCGCCCGCGGCGGGCGCAGAGCTCGTCGACCCGTCGCTCGGCGAGGCGCTGCGCCGCGAGCTGTGCACGCAGGTCGCCGCGCCGCTCGTCGGGGTTCCGCATTCGCGCGACGAGGTCGTCGAGCGTCCGGTCGTCGAGCCGCGTCGGCGGGATGACGACGCCCTCGTCCTCGAGCCGGCGCGAGCCCGCGGGAAGGCTCCCCGGCGTCGAGCCGCCCACATCGGCGTGGTGGGCCCGCGTGGCGGCGAAGCCGACCGCGGTTCGGCCGACGAGCGTGAGGTCCGGCAGGTGCGTGCCGCCCGCGAACGGATCGTTGAGGATCCAGGTCTCCCCCGGCTTCGGATCGTGCGCGGCGACCGCGGCGACCGCGTCGGGGAGCGCGCCGAGGTGTACGGGGATGTGCTCGGCCTGCGCGATCATCCGCCCGCGCTCGTCGAAGAGCGCCGTCGAGCAGTCGCGTCGCTCCTTGATGTTCGCCGAAAACGCCGAGCGGACGAGCACGGCGCCCATCTCCTCCGCGATCGAGCGCAGCGCGCTGCCGACGACCTGGAGCTCGATATTCACGCTCTTTTCACTCCCGGGTCACGCCCGCGTCAGCACCAGCGTGGTATTCCCATCCCCATCCCCCACCCACCCGGGGCCGACGAAGCAGGTCGCGCCCTCGAGCTCGACGACGGCCGGGCCCCCGACGTGGAGCGACTCGCCGCGCGGCAGCTCGAAGCGCGGGCCCGGCTTCGTCTCCGCGGTTCGGACGGCGACGAGCTCGATCTCCCGCCCGCGGTCGGCGTAGCCGTAGCGCTCCTCGTGCGCTCGGTGGAACGCGGCCGCCAGCTCGGGTTGCAGCGGCACACGCAGCTCGAACGACTGGCCGACGTAGCGAAGCTCCGCCTCTCCCTCGTCGGGAAGATCCGTCACCTCGGCGAGCGGCCGAACGTGGGAGACGACCGCGTCGCGGCGCTCCTCGCTCGCGACGAGCCCGAGCGCCGACAGGACGCCGGCGGTCGCGGGGACGAGCACCGTCGAGATCCCCAGCTCGTCCGCGAGCGCGCACGCGTGCAGCGGGCCGGCGCCGCCGAAGGCGA
>JBPYFE010000001.1:0-14841 GCA_051986525.1 Gaiellaceae bacterium | reverse complement strand
TGATCGACGTGCAGCGCGGAGACCTCGTAGCCGAGCTCGCGCAGCACGTGCCAGGCGCAGGTCGAGTCGGCGCCGCCGGAGACGAGCACGGTGACCGCGCCGCCGGGCGGGATCAGCTCCAGCCGGCGAACGTGCGCCTCGACGCGGTCCCGGAGCGCGGTCGTGTCCATGCGCGGATTGTGCCGAGGGCTAGAGCAGCGGCGCCACGTCGCAGCCGCGCTTGGCGAGCGGCGACTCCGCCTGGACGAGCGTGTCGTGCGCCTCGTTCGCGAGCGCGTACGCGTGGAACATGTGCTTGCCCGCGTCGTCGTGCTTCTGCTCGGCCTGCATCGCCTTGCGGTACTCGACGAACATCGCGACGAGGAGCTGGCGGGTCTGGATCAGCGACGGGTCGGTCGGAGTCGTCGCGCCGACGATCTTCGCGGCGCGATCGGCCTGGTCGGCGACGTCGCCGGGGCCGGCGTCGCCGTTGACGTACTCCTGACCCCAGAGACTGATCGCGGCCATGTTCGTGTTCGCGGTGTCGATGAAGGCGCGGTCGGTGACCGCGCAGTTGTGCGAGATGGGCCCGTGCCGGCCGTTCGCGCGGCTCGTCGTCGTGTACGAGAGCCCGAGCAGGAACGCGAGGATGAGGCCGACCCCGTAGAGGACGATTCGCCGCACGGGTCACACCATCGGGAGAAACCCGCCCCGGCGCCACCCTCGTTCGGTGGTTCACTCACGCACTCCACCCGGGTCTGCGCCGCGAATCCCGCGGCGGCGGCCCCGGCGGGAGCAGCTTCCGGCCGACGAGCGCCGCCAGCTCCATCGCCGCCCAGCGGCCGAACCAGAGGCCGAGCGCGACGTAGACGACGTGGCGGAGGCGCATCAGAAGATCAGGCTTCGGTACGAGATCGTGCGCCGCATCCCGATCGCGTCGTAGAGCCCGATCGCGGGCGCGTTCTCGCGGCGCACGAACAGGCAGACGGTCGGCACGGCCAGCAGCAGGATCCGGCAGAGGTCGCGGAGCCCGCGCTGCGCATAGCCGTTGCCTCGCGCGGACGGATCGGTCCAGACCTGCTGGAGCTGGACCGCGTGCGGAGTCCAGGCGGAGGCCTCGGCCTTGAACAGGATCGTCCCGTCGTCGCGCCAGAGCCACGAGCGGCCTTCGCTGATCTGGTTGCGCGTCCGCCAGCGGAAGCCCTCGGGATCGCGCTCGAGCGGGTCGATCCCGAGCTCGTGCTCGTGCGCGGCGGCGCAGGCGCCGACCAGCAGCTCGAAGTCGTCCTCGATCGCCGGCCGCAGGCCGCTCCCGCCGGGCTCCGGCGGCTCGTCGATCGTGTACACGGGTTGCCCGGGCCGGTCCGCGCGCGGATTCGGCATCCCGTCCGCGGCGGCGTCCCAGAGCGAGGTGACCGCGTTCTCCTCGCCGATGATCATGCGCGCGGTCGAGTTGACTGCGAGCTCGGCGAAGGCGCCGCAGTTCTCGCCGGAGGGAACGATGTTCGAACCCGCGTGGCAGAGCGCCGTCAGCCGGCCGTCCTCGGCGACCGCGGTGAAGCGTCCGATTCCCCGCCTCGCGACGTCCTCGAGGAAGACGCGCTCGATCGGCTCCTCGGCGCAGAAGGCGATGATCTCGTCGAACTCGGGCTCTCGCAGCGTCGGCACCGCGCAATCGTGCACCAGCTACTAGGGTTGGCGCGTGCCGATTCACGTCCGAGCCGAGCCCGGCGACTACGCGGAGGCCTGCCTGCTCCCCGGGGATCCGCTTCGCGCGCAGTACATCGCGGAGACGTACCTCGACAACGTCGTCCAGCGAAACCACGAGCGCGGGATGCTCGGCTACACGGGCGAGTTCGAGGGCCGGCCGGTGTCGGTGCAGGCGACCGGGATGGGCTGCCCTTCTGCAGCGATCGTGACCGAGGAGCTCGTGCAGCTCGGCGTCAAGCGCCTGCTTCGCGTGGGCACCTGCGGCGGTCTGCAGCCCGACATGTCGCTCGGCGACCTGGTCGTCGCGGTCTCGGCCGTCCCGGCCGACGCGACCGCGCAACACCTGGTCGGCGGCGAGCCGCACGCGCCGACGTCCGACTGGGAGCTCGTGCACGGCGCCGTCCACTTCGCGAAGGAGATGGGGCAGCCGCTGCGGGCCGGGCCGATCGTCTCCAGCGATCTCTTCTACAATCCCGACGAGGGCCAGTACGCGCGCTGGTCCGCGCGCGGCGTCCTGGCGGTCGAGATGGAGGCCGCGGTCCTGTTCACGCTCGGCGCCCTTCGCGGCGTCCAGGCCGGCTGCCTGCTCACGGTCAGCGACGTCGTCGTCGAAGGCGAGTTCCAGCGGATCACGGACGAGGAGCTGCGCGCGGCGGTCGACCGGATGACCCGGATCGCGCTCGCGACCGCGACGGCAGAGCCGAAGCACTGAGCACCGTCTTCCTGGTCAACCCGGCCTCCGAGAACGGCTCGACGGGCCGGCGCTGGCCGGAGATCGCGAACCGCGCCGCGGCGCTCGGCCTTGCCGGCGAGTCGCTCGTCTCGGAGCGCGCAGGCGAGCTGACCGAGCTGGCGCGCCGGGCCGTCGACGAGGGCGCGACGAGGCTCGTCGCGGTGGGCGGCGACGGGACGGTGAACGAGATCGCGAACGGGATCGCCGGCCGCGACGTCGAGCTCGCGATCATCCCGCGCGGCACCGGCTGGGACTTCGTCCGCAGCTTCGGGATCCCGCGGCGACTCGACGACGCGGTCCGGATCGCGCGCGAAGGGCACGTGCGCGAGCTCGACCTCGGCCTCGCGCGCTACCGCTCCTGGCAGGGCGACGAGCGGGAGGCGTACTTCGCGAACGCGGCCAGCGCCGGGATGAGCGGCGCGATCGCCCAGCGCGCGAACGAGACGAGCAAGGCGCTCGGCGGCAAGATCTCGTACTTCTGGGCGACCTTCGCCGTCTTCTCGCGCTGGCGGAACTCCGAGGTCGAGCTCAGCGTCGACGACGTCCACCGCCGCGCGCGCATGCACGACGTTATCGTCTCGAACGGCCGCTACCTCGGCGGCGGGATGATGCTCACGCCCGAGGCGGAGCCGGACGACGGCGTCTTCGACGTGCTGACGATCGGCGACCTGTCGAAGCGAGACCTGATCCTGACCTTGCCGAAGACGTACCGCGGCCGGCACCTGCCGCACCCGAAGGCGGAGCTGCTCCGCGGCAGGCGCGTCGAGGTTCATGCGGAGCGTCCTTTGCCGGTCCAGCTCGACGGCGAGCAGCCCGGGACCACGCCGGCGACCTTCGAGGTCGTCCCGCGCGCGCTGCGGCTGGTCGTGCCCTAGCTGCCGCTGCCGGAGCTGCCGCTGCCAGAGCTGCCGCTGCTGCTCGAGCGCTTGCGCGAGCTCGAGGAGCCCGAGCTCTTGCTCGTGCGCGTCTTCCCCTTGGCGGCCGATCCCGTGGTGCGGCGGGACGAGGAGCGCGACGAGCCGCCGGACAGCTGGTCGACCCGCCGTTCGAGCGCGTCGACGCGCCGGGTCAGCTCGTCGAGCCCGCGCATCCGCTTCTGCATCTCGTCGACGCGTACGCGCAGCGTGTTCATCCCCTCGAGCAGGTTCTTCGCTCCGGGAAGCTCGGTGATCCGGCCGATCAGGTCCTCGCTGAGGCCGAAGACTCCACTGCTCTGTCGTCGTGAGGCCATGCGATTCCTTTCGTCGAGTGCGCCTGTTTTCCCTGCGAAGCGCCCAGGCTAACTGTCACGCAGCGATCACGACCGGAGTTCCCGCCGGCGTGATCCTGAACAGGCGCCGTGCGACCGCGTTCGGGACGTGGATGCAGCCGTTCGAAGCCGCCTCGCCGATCGTCGAGGGACGGTTCGTCCCGTGGATCGCGATCGGCCCCCCGTCCGCCCACCAGGTGAGGACGTTCGAGTACGCCGAGATCCCGATCGCGGCCGGCCCGTACGGACCGGACGGGTCCTCACGGAAGCTCTCGTTCACGTAGAAGCGGCCGAGCGGCGTCGGCGTCCGAGGCGAGCCGACGCCGACGCGGACGCGCAGCACGGGCTTCCCGTCCCGCAAATAGGTCAGCCGCTTCGCGGAGACGTCGACGACGATCCGCGTTCTGACTCGAGACAGCCGCACGTCGCGCGCGCGGACGTAGCCGACGACACCGTTGGGCTTGATCGGGAGCTGGACGCGGTACCAGGCGGGGCGGCAGTTGCGCCGCACGACGGCGGCGCGGACGCCGAAGACCGTCGGAACGCCGTAGCGGTTGTCGCGCGCGAACGACGCGAGCGGCTGCGCCCCAGGGCGGCGGTAGGCCCGGGCGTGCGTCCGGACCGCCGCGGCGTACGCGACCTTCGCCGAGCCGAGGGTCCGGACCGCGCCGGACCGGCAGGAGGGGACGTGGCGCGTGACCGCGCGCTGGTGTGGCGCGCTCCCGCACCCGGCGGCGAGGACGCAGAAGCCGAGTATTAAGGCGGCGTGTTGTTTCCGGTTCGTCACAACTCCTTCACCCATTTGGGCGTCGTACCTTCCGAGGGCAGAGCTACCTTGAGTGTGATGAAAAAGCCAATCCCGTTCCGGGCCCGGCACCGCCACCAGGCGGTCAGGACGCACGTCCTGACCCAGCGCGAAGGGATCCCGTACGAGATGGAGCGCGTCAGCTGCACCACCTGCCGGCGCGTCCTGGAAGAGAAGCAAGTCCGCCGCGCAGCGGCCTAGGCGAGCTCTTCCGCCACCGCGCCGAGGATCTCCCCGGCGCTTCCGTCGATCTTCAGCTCAGCCCGGCCGTCGTACGGCGTCGGCCCCTTGTTGACGATCGCGACCGCCCCGCCGGCCTCGAGCGTCTCCTCCGGCAGCGCCGCGACGGGATAGACCTCGAGCGCCGAGCCGACGACGAGCAGCAGCCGCGCGCGCCGGGCGAGCGTCGTCGCCCGCTCGATCGCCTCCGTCGGCAGGAGCTCGCCGAAGAAGACGACGTCGGGCTTGAGCACGGCGCCGCAAGCGGCGCAGGCCGGCGCGTCCTCGTGCTCGAGCTTCTCCAGCACCGTCTCTCGCGGATACGACGCGCCGCAGCGCGGACAGGACGCCGTGCGGATCGAGCCGTGCACCTCCACGACGTTCCGGCTGCCGGCGCGCTCGTGGAGGACGTCGATGTTCTGCGTGATCACGCCCTCGACCAGGCCAGACCGCTCGAGCTCGGCCAGCGCGCGGTGAGCTGCGTTCGGCTTCGCCTCGGTCAGCATCGCGATCCGCGGCTTGTAGAAGCGCCAGACCTTCTCCGGATCGGCACGGAACGCGGGCAGCGACGCGTACTCGAGCGGGTCGAACTCGGCCCAGAGGCCGGTCGGCGAGCGGAAGTCAGGGATCCCGCTCTCGGTCGAGACGCCGGCGCCGGTGAGCGCCACGCACGGCTGCCGCGCGCGGATCAGCTCGGCAAGCGCTGAGGCCTCCACCCGGCCGATCGTAGAGTGCGCCCGTGGAGTACGGCTTCACGACCGAGATCACCGTTCGCTTCGCCGAGACCGACGCGCAGGGGATCGCGCACCACGCGAACTACCTCGTCTGGTTCGAGGTCGCGCGGATCCAGTACCTCGAGCGCTTCGGCGGCGGCTACAAGCAGCTGCAGGCGGAGGGGATCGAGGCGCTGACGCTGGACGCGCAGGTGACCTACCGTGCGCCGGCCCGGTTCGACGACCGGCTGACGATTCGGACGCGCTGCGTCGACGTCCGCGGCGCGCGGTTCCGCTTCGACTACCGCGTCGAGCGGCAGGGCGAGCTGATCGCGGAAGGCTCGACCGGCCACGCGACCGCCGACGCGCGAACGTTGCGGCCCACCCGCGTGCCGGAGTGGCTGATCAGGGAGATTTCTTCGGCGGAGGCGGCGGAGGAGGCGGCGGGGTCGGCGTCGTCGTAGTCGTCGTCGTGGTGGTGGTCGTCGTGGTCGTGGTCTGCTTCTTCTTCGGCGGCGCCGGCTTCGGCTTCGTGCCGACGAGGACGACCTTCGGCTGGGACTGGTAGCTCGAGTACCACGTGTTGTCGTAGAGGAGCTTCCCGCCCGGCGCGTAGACGAGCCGCCGCACGCTCGTCGAGCGCGACGGGTCGCCGCTGTCCTGGACGACCGTCTCGCCCTGCGTCAGCGTCGGGTCGGGGACGTGCTTCACCGGCGGCGGGCCCGTCTCGACGAGCGGCCTCGTCTCGGTGACCACGCGCCGGTGGACCGGCGTCCCGTAGAGGCCGACCTTGAGCGAGTACGAGCCGACGAACGTCCGCACGAGCAGCCAGTGCTTCGTGTCGTTGACGAACTTGAGGTCGACGTCCGGGTAGTTGACTGTCGCGTCGCGTCCGAGCGGGTAGTGACTGATGTAGAGCGCGTGGTTCGTGCGCGCCGTGATCGGCAGGCCCGCCTCGTAGGCGGCGTTGAAGACCGTGGTCGAGACCTGGCAGACGCCGCCGCCGAGCCCGGTCTGCACCTCGCCGTTGATGATCACCGGCGCCTCGCGGAAGCCCTTGTCGGCGGTGCGCGCGCCGGTGGCGCCGTTGAACGAGAACGTCGCGCCGGGGGCGATCACGTGTCCGTCGATCAGGCGCGCGACGAGCTGCACGTTGTGGATGCGGTTAGCGTCGCCGCCGTAGATCGTCTCGTAGCTCGCGACCTCGTGCGTGATCCCCAGCGCGCGCGCCTGCTTCGTCGACCGCGTCGGCGCCTGCGAGGTCACCACGACGCGCGCGACGCGCGACTGCGGCCGCAGCGCCGCGGCGAGCAGGTTCGATGCCGTGGCCTCGACGTTCAGCACGTGACCGGCTCGGGCCGGGATGATCCCGACCGAACCGTCCGAGGCGATCGCGAAGCCGGCGTTTCGGGCCGGGCGGTTGAGCTGGCGCGAGAGGAAGGCGAAGTACTTGTTCGCGCCGGCGCCGCCGATCTGCAGCGCCGTCGAGCCGTGCATCGGCAGCGCGAGCATCGTCCGCAGCTGCCAGGCGGACAGGTTCCACGCGATGCCGCGCAGGCGCATCTGCATCGGCCCCGACAACGCAGTCCGGAGCTCGGTCGCTGCGGCGGCGAGATTCTTCGCGCCGACGCTCGGCGGGTCGGTCGCGACCGGCAGCTCGACCGGTCGGCGGGACAGGCCGGCGAGGGCTGCGACGACGATGCTCTCCGCGTCGGCGCGGTCCAGCCTCTGCCCCGTCTCGCCAGGCACGACGACCGGCTCGAGCCCATGCAGGCGCACGCGCGCGTCGCGGTGCGGTTGGTCGATCGCCTTCGCGAACCGCGAGAGCTCGAACGCGAGTGCGGCGTCGTAGACGCGCGCCGGCGGCACGACCTGCGCGCCGAAGAAGCGGACGCCGAGCCGACGGAAGCCACGGAAAGGCCCGAACCCCTCGCCGTGGCGGCGCGCGACCTCGACCGCCGCTCCCCAGTCCGCGCGGACGCCGAGCTGCGCCGGGGTCACGCGCCAGCGATGTCCGCCCGAGACGAAGACGACCGGCACGTCCTCGACCGCGCTCGCCTTGCGCTCGAGCAGTTGCTTTGCGGCGCCCGGTGTCAGCCCGCCGACGTCGACCCCGTCGACGCTGACGCCCGCGGCGATCTTCCGGGGGGAACCGGCAAAGGCGAGGCCGAGGATCGAGGCGACGATCGCGAGCACGGCGACCGCGAGGACGCCCCGCTGCACGCGGACGCGCCTCGAGGCTCGCCGCCTGCGCCTTGCCCTCGGCGCGGCACGGGTATGCGCCACCACGAGGGCGCGAAGTCTAACGACGCCCGAGGGGGCTCAGCTCTCGCGCGGGAGAAAGATCTCGCGGGCGACCCGGGCGTCGCTTGCGATGCCCGATCGGAGGTCGCGCCGACATGGCGGCGCGACCGGCTAGGCCGGCCGCCGCGATTAGCTCTCGCGCGGGAGGAAGATCTCGCGGGCGATAACCAACCGTTGGATCTGCGACGTGCCCTCGTAGATCTGGAAGAGCTTCGCGTCGCGCATCAGCTTCTCGACGGGGTACTCCTTGATGTATCCGTAGCCGCCGAAGATCTGGACGGCGTCGGTCGTGACCTTCATCGCGGTGTCGGCGGTGAAGCGCTTCGCGTACGACGACTGGAGCGTCGCGCGCTGCCCCTGGTCGATCAGCCATGCCGCCTGCCAGGTCAGCAGGCGCGCGGCCTCGATCTCGGTCGCCATGTCCGCGACGAGGAAGTTGACGCCCTGGTTCATCGCGATCGGCTGGCCGAACTGGACGCGTGTCTTCGAGTACTCGACCGCGTAGTCGAACGCCGCCAGCGCGACGCCGACGGCGCCGGCGGCCGTGCCGGGCCGTGTCAGGTCGAGCGTCCGCATCGCGATCTTGAAGCCCTCGCCTTCCTCGCCGAGCCGGTTCGCCGCCGGGACGCGCACGTCCTGGAAGGCGAGCGCCGAGGTGTCCGTCGCGCGCTGGCCCATCTTGTCCAGGTGCTTCTCGACGGTCACGCCGGCCGCGTCGCTCGGGACCACGAACGCCGACAGCCCGCGGTGGCCGGCGCTCGGATCCGTCGACGCGAAGACCACGAACCACGCGGCCTGCCCGGCGTTCGTGATGAACATCTTCGAGCCGTTGAGGACGTACTCGTCGCCGTCGCGGGCCGCCTTCGTCTGGATCGCCGAGACGTCCGAGCCGGCCTCCGGCTCCGTCAGAGCGAACGAGCAGAGCAGCGGCTCGTCGAGCAGCGGCGCCACCCACTCGCGCTTCTGCTCCTCCGTTCCCGCGAGCAGCACCGGCAGCGAGCCGAGGATGTTCGCGACGATCGAGGTCGCGATCCCGGAGCACCCCCACGCGAGCTCCTCGCCGATCAGGATCTGATCGAACGCCGAGAGGCCCGGGCCGCCGAGCTCCTCCGGCACGTGCGGGTTCATCAGCCCGACGGCGTGCGCCTTCGCGATCACGTCGACCGGGTGCTGTGAGCGCTCGTCGTAGTCGGCCGCGACCGGCCTGATCTCCTTCTCCGCGAAGTCGCGCGCGAGCTCGCGAAGCGCCCTCTGCTCACCGGCGAGGGCGAAGGAAATGCCGGTCGAAGTCTCCGTCGCGCTCAAAGTTGACTCTAGAGTCAATATAGACGCGCGCTTCAGACGAGGGCCAGCTGCCGCCCTCCCGCGGGGTCGACGATCGGGAGCGGATACCCGCGGCGCGCGAGCTCGTCCGCGGCGGCGCGCCACGGCTCGTGGACGAGCGGCGGCTCGAGGCCCTGCAGCTCGGGCACGTAGCGGCGGATGTAGCTGCCGTCGGGATCGCGCTTCTTCGCCTGCAGCGTCGGGTTGAAGCGCCGGCCGGGGCGAGTGTCCACGCCGGTGCCGGCGACCCACTGCCAGTTGCCGGAGTTGTTCGCGACGTCGCCGTCGACGAGCAGGTCGTAGAAATGCTGCGCGCCGGCGCGCCAGTCGAGCGCGAGGTCGTTGACGAGGAACGAGGCGGTCACGAGGCGGGCCCGGTTGTGCATCCAGCCCTCGCGCGCGAGCTGGCGCATGCCGGCGTCGACGAGCGGAAACCCGGTCCGGCCTTGCTTCCAGGCCTCGAGCGCGGCGCCGTCCTCGCGACGGAGGCGGTCGCGCGGATGCAGGTCCTCGTGCGAGACCCGCGGGTTCGCGTGCAGCAGTTGTGCGTAGAAGTCCCGCCAGCAGAGCTCGCGCAGCCAGGGCTCGGCGCCGCCGCGGCGCGAGGCCCGGGCGACGACCTCGCGCGGCGAGAGGCAGCCGAAATGGAGGTACGGGCTGAGCCGGGAGGTCCGCTCGTCGGCCAGCGCGGAGCCGCCGCGGTCGGAGCCGTAGCGCGCGAGAGCTGACCGAAGCCAGCGGGCGAGCCGTCGACGACCTTCGGTCTCCCCGCCCTGCGCGAGCGCGGGAGACGCGGCCCCGGAGACGAGCTCCTCCGCGCGCGGGAGGCGGGTCGCCGACAGCTGCGGCATCCGCACGATGCGAGGCGCCCGCCTCGGCGCACCGACGGCCACGGCGCTCCAGGCGCGCCAGTACGGCGAGAAGACGCGGTAGTGATCGCCGCCGGCCGGTGCCAGCGCCCCCGGCGGCACCGCCGTGACCCCATCGTGGAGGTGGAGCGTCAGCCCGGCGTCGCGCAGGTCTCGTTCGCGGCGCTGCGCGTAGGCGCTTACGTCCGCGGAGGCGAAGACGTCCGCGGCGCCGATCCGCTCGGCGACGCGCACGGTCTCGGGGACGACGTCGCCGCTCCGGGTGACCAGGCGCGCGCCGCGCGAGCGGAGCGAGGCGTCGAGATCGCGCAGCGACTCGAGCATGAACGTGACGCGGTTCGGAGCGGCAAAGCGGCTGCCGAGAATCCCGAGGTCGAAGACGAAGAGCGGCAGCACCCGCTCGAACTCCGCCACGGCGGCGCTCAGCGCCTCGTGGTCGTGGACACGGAGGTCGCGGTTGAAGAGGACGATGGCCGTCGCCACGCGTCCAGTTTATGTCCAGGATCAGGTGGCGCCGAAGCCGACGGTTTTCGGATCGGGCGGCGGCAGCGGGCTCGTCGGCAGGCCCGGCTGCGGCTCGGCCGCGTTGTAGCCCGCAGGTGCGACGTCGTTCGGCGCGTCCGCATGGAAGAGCGAGGCCAGGTACTGGATCTGGGGCCGGCCGGGCCCGAGCTCGAACATGCCGCCGCCGTAGAGCCCGATCCCCTGCGCCTCGGTCCAGTCGTAGAAGTCGAGCAGCGCGCTCAGGCGGCCGAAGCGTGACGGCTTCGAGTTGAGCACGCGCGGGCGGAACGGAAGCGCCTCGACGTCGGCGACCGAATGGATCGGCGCGTCCCACGTGACCCGGTCGCGATGGCGCTCGAGCACCGGCCGCGTCTCGTCGGTCACGGCGGGATCCTCCAGCCACGCCTGCTCGAACGCCGCGGCGACGCGCTCGTACAGGTCAGGGTTTGGCGGCGCCGCATCGTGGGCGTAGAAGGCCTTGAAGTCGACGGCCGCGACGGCGCCGGTCGCAGCGAGCTCCCCGATCAGCGCGTCGGTCCAGCTCTCGGCCGGGTCGAGCTTGAACCTCGTCCCCGGATAGAGCTCCAGGAATCGGCGGGCGTTCGCGCTCGTCGGCGGATTGCCCAGGCCGGGCGAGACGACGAAGCGGACGGGCTTCGGCTCCCGGTCGAGCGCCTGCGCGAGCGAGATCCCGCGCTGACGGAGCGCGAGGTCGAGCGCAGCGCTCTCGTACGCCCAGCGCCGGTGCGTCTCCTCGATCTCGAGCCGGTCGGAGAAGGACGCGAGCATCCAGTCGCCGGCGAGCTCGCGGAACGCGCCGAGCGCCTGCTCGCGGTCGTGCTCCTCCGCGCCCCAGGTGACGTCCTCGCCCAGCCCCTCCTCGCCGCCGCCGCGCACGTGGACGACGGTCGTCACCCGCGTGAAGCCTCGCGTGACGGGCTGCTCCAGCCGCTCGAGCTCGTAGGCGTCGATCCGGAGCGGGAGCTCCGCGATCCGCTCGTACAGCGTCTTTGCCACGGCGAGCGACCCTACAGAAGCAGAGAGCCCCGCCGTCGCGGGGCTCTCGGAAGGTCACTGCGGGACGGCGCTACTTCTTGCCGTGGCCGCCACCGTTGCCGTGGTTGCCACTGTTGCCGTGATCCCCACCGTTGCCGTGCTTGGTCGTGCTGTCGTGCTTGGCGGAGTCGCCGTGCTTGCCGCCCTTGTTGCCGTGATGGTTCTCGGAGCCGTTGTGGTGCTTTCCGTGCTTGTGCTTGTGCTTGCCCGTCGCCGAGGTCGGCGGGCACGGGTGACTCGCGTCGACGACGAAGTCGCCGTGGCGGAGATGCGCCTTCAGCGCATGGCGGTCGACGCGGATCTTGACCCACGGATGCTTCTTGGAATGCGTGCGGTGACAGATCGTCACCTTGTGCGGGTACTGCTGCGCGGCGGCCGGGCCGAGGTCGAGCGCCCGGAGGCCGGCGAAGCCGGCGGACGCGAGAGCGGCGCCGACGAGGAGCGCGACGGCGGCCACTGCGGCGAACCGCACGGATCGGCGAATCGGAATCTTGTTCACGTCGTTGAGGCCCTCCTGGTCGTGTCGCCGCAGTCGACGCTCCTCATCGGCGAATCTTGCGGTCTGCTCAACCCTCGGCCGGGGCGAGTGGATTCAGCGCCCTGGCCCGCGCCCGCGCCCGGCCGCGCGCGCTGCCGTTCGTGACCAGCGCGAGGTCGCTCCAGGACTCCCAGTCGCGGGCGTCCTTCCGCACCGCCTGCTCGAAGTCCCGCCGCGCGCCGTCGACGTTTCCTTCCGAGAGCAGGGCCTCGCCCTCGAGACGGCGGCCGACCGACGACCACGGCACGAGCCGCTCGGCCCAGCGCGCGTCGCGAGCCGCGGCGGCGCTGTCGTCGCGTTGGAGGGCGCTCTGAGCCCCTGCGACCGCCTCGTTGCCGGCGAGCGCTCCGAGCGCGACGAGCGCGAGCGCTGCGGCGATGCCGACGGCCACCGTGCGGCCGGCCCGGGCCAACGCTCGTCGGGGCTCGCGCTCGGCCAGGAGCAGCAGAGCCGCTGCGCAGGCGAGCCCGGCGACCGTCACGGCCGGCAGCTCCCAATCCCAGTCCTGCGCCGCGTGGACGACAAAGGCTGCGTAGCCGCCGAACGCCGCGGCCGCGAGCGGGTCCGCGCGGGCGCGGACGGCTGCGACGACGGGAAGAGCCAGCGCCGCGGCGAGCAGCGCGAGCCCGAGCGGCCCGAGCTCGGCGAGCGTCTCCAGGTAGAGGCTGTGCGCGTCCAGGACCGGCAGCGGCGCCGGCCGCAGCCGGAGCCAGCTGCGCTGAAAGCTCCCGGCGCCGGAGCCGAGAACGGGGTGCGCCTCGTACTCGTGCCAGGCGACGCGCCAATACTGCGCCCGGCTGCTGCCGGAGAGGCTCAGCAGCCGCGCGTTCCCGCTCTTGACCGCCGGTCCGGCGCCCGAGAACTCGCGCGCGGCGGCGACGGGACCGCCGACGTGGATCAGCGCCGCCGCCACTGCCACGAGGAGGACGGCGCCCACGGCGACGACCAGCCGCCGCGGCAGACGCGGCGCAGCCAGCGCGAAGGCGGCGACGGCGCCTGCGCCGAGCGCGAGCCACGAGCCGCGGCTGTACGTGAAGTAGAGCGTCGGCAGGAAGACGAGCAGCGGCGCGGCCAGGAGCGGACGCCGGCGCGCGAGAGCCAGGCCGGCCGTCACGAGGGCTCCGATCGCCGCGAACGCGCCGAGCCCGTTCGAGTAGCCGAGCGGCTCGGCGAGCCGCCGCGTCGCGCCCGGGCCGGCCGTCGCGACGTCGTAGGAGCCCGGCCCGCCGAAGGCGCGCAGCGCGAGTGCCCAGACGCACGCGAGGGCGACCGCCGCGACGAGGCCGAGCAGGAGTTGCTCCACGTCGCGGCGCTCGAGCGCGAGCAACGCCGCGGCTGCGGCGAGGTAGACGAGCGTCCGCTCCCCTTCCAGCACCGACTGCGACACGTCGAGCGACCACGCGACGGAGACCGCGGTCCAGACGAGCAGTCCCGCGAGCAGTCCGAGAAACGCGAGCGCGAGCGGCCCGGGGCGCCGCGCCTGTCCCGTAACCAGCAGAACGCCGAGGAAGACGAGCGGCAGGAGCGTCGACCAGCCCCACGTCGTCGCGTCGTAACCGCCGTTGTCGAGCGCCAGCCCGGCGAGGAGAACGAACGGGAGCAGCGCCGCGCCCAGGCTTCGGACGCGCCCATAGACTTGCGGCGTGGACTTCGAGCTCTCCGACGAGCAGCGACTCATCCAGGACACCGTACGAGCCTTCGTGGACGAGCGCGTCCTGCCGAACGCGATCGAGAACGACATCGAGCACAAGCTCGACATGTCCGTGATCGAGGGGATGGCCGAGCTCGGGCTGCTCGGGATCGTCATTCCGGAGGAGTACGGCGGCGCCGGGCTCGACTTCGTCGCCGAGGCGCTCTCGTGCGAGGAGATCGAGCGCGGCGAGGCGGCGTTCCGGACGCTGATCTCGGTTCACGTCGGCCTCAACTCGCTCTCGCTGCTGCGCTACGCGACCGAGGAGCAGAAGCAGCGCTGGCTGGCGCCGCAGGCGCGCGGCGAGAAGCTCGCCTGCTTCGGTTTGACCGAGCCGGCGGCCGGCTCCGACGTGGCTGCGATGAAGACGACCGCGCGCCGCGAGGGGGACGCCTACGTCCTCAACGGCTCGAAGAACTGGATCTCGTACGCGACCGTCGCCGACCACGCGCTCGTGTTCGCGAAGACCGATCCGGGCGCGAAGCACAAGGGCATCTCCGCCTTCCTGCTCGAGAAGGGAATGCCGGGCTTCACGGCCGCCGACACGGAGCACAAGCTCGGCATCTGGGCCGGCTCGACCGGCGAGCTCTACTTCGACAACGTCGAGGTTTCTGCCGAGAACCTGATCGGCGAGGAGGGGCAGGGCTTCGAGATTGCGATGTACGGCCTCGACCAGGGGCGCTTCACGGTCGCGGCCGGCGGCTGCGGCGTCGTTCGCGCCTGCCTCGAGCGCTCCGTCGAGTACGCACGGGAGCGCGAGACGTTCGGGCAGCCGATCGGCAAGTACCAGTTCGTCCAGGACATGATCGCGGAGATGGTTCTCGGCTACGAGACCTCGAAGCTGCTCGTCATGCAGGCCGCCTGGATGAAGAACGAAGGCCGCCGCAACACGCGCGAGACGTCGCTCGCCAAGTGGCATGCGACCGAGTCGGCCTTCCGGGCGGCGCACCTCGCCGTCCAGGTGCACGGCGCCTACGGTTACTCGGCCGAGTACGGAATCGAGCGCTACTTCCGCAACGCACGGGCGCCGATCATCTACGAGGGCACGACGCAGGTGCACAAGCTGATGCAGGCCGAGCACGCGCTCGGCTACCGGCACCTGAACGGCCGCGACGGAGAGGCCTCACCGCTCTGCTCGTGGGCGCCGGC